>NZ_JARWPM010000236.1 GCF_029869215.1 Nocardia carnea | reverse complement strand
ACCACCCCACTCCCCCCCCCCCCCCGGGCCCGCGGCGGCCCATCCCTGGGTTGTTTTTTCTTCTCCCCCCCCCGCCGGCGGCGGCGGCGGCGGCCATGTGCCGGGCCGCCTCGCGGGCGCCGAGGAACACACCCCGGGCGTTCACCGCGAAGACCTGGTCCCACGTCGCCGCACTCATCTCGAAAACAGAGACGCTGGGAAAGACGCCGGCGTTGTTCACCCAGATGTCCAGACTTCCGAGATCGGTCACCGCATGGTCGGCCGCCGACGCGACGGAGTCCGCGTCGGTGACGTCCATGGCGACGCCGAGCGTACGCACACCGAAGCGTTCCCCTATCTCTGCGGCGGCGGCCGATGCCAGACCTTCGTCGATATCGCCGATCAGCACGTCGGCACCGGCTTCGGCCAGCCGGAGGGCGATCGCCTTGCCCAGTCCACGGCCGCCCCCGGTGACGACCGCACGCCGGTTCCGCAACGAGGCAAGCTCGGCGAGGGATTTGTTCGATACATCAGGGACGGACATGGATCTCCTTTGCTCTGGCCGATCCAGGGAAGCGGCGTTCAGGACTACCCGCGCACGATGGCGCACCCCCAAATTGTAACCACACTGGTTACTTTTTACGACAACTACACTCGGGCATTCGAAAGACCGTGCGCACCTCGCCCCGAGCAACCGATCGAAGGACCTCCGTGACCTCTCCCGACAAGGCCGAACCGAGAAAACGGCGCCGGGGCCCGAACGCGTCGACTCCCGCCCGCCGTGCGCAGATCGTCCGCGCCGCGCTGGAAAGCTTCGCTCAGCACGGTTACGAGCGAGCGTCACTGCGGGACATCGCCGGGCGAGCACAGGTGACCCATGCGGCGTTGCTTCGCCACTTTTCGGGCAAGGACGAGCTGCTCTTGGCGGCGCTCGCCCAGCGCGAAGCAGATGAGGAGGCGCTGGCGACGCGGATCATCGAGGCCGGAGCGAGCAGGCAGCGCATCTTGAGCGAAGTTCTGCGCGACGAATTCGACGATCCCGACTATCAGCGCAATTGGATGGCGCTGACCATCGCGGCAACCGACCCCGCACATCCCGCCCACGAGTTCTTCGCCGGCCGACGCGAACGGATGCGAACCAGATTCAGTGGCAGCCAACTTCCCACCTCGCGCGACAGCCCCTACCTGTCGGCGGACGAGAAGGTGACCCTGGTACTCGCACTGATGGACGGCCTGCGCATCCAGTCCCTGCTCGACCCGTCACGCGAGACTCTCGGACTGCTGGAGGTTGTCATGACGTTGGTCATCACGGACCCGGAGCAGGACTCCGACGAGTGAGCCCACGCCCGCCGACTCGAAAGGCTGTCGTGTCGGGTCGGCAGATCGGAGCCGAACAGCGTGCACCGGACGGTGTCGTCCGATTCGAGGACGACACCGGGGATATCGAGGTCGAGCCTTATCTCCGTGCCGGTGGAGACCTACCGGACTATCTCTTGTTCAACTGCCCGGCGTCGACCGGGATGACGGAGCCCGAGACATAGCGTGCGTCGTCGGAGACCAGCCATGCGATGGCATTGGAGACATCGAGCGGCTCCACCAGATCCACCGGCATCGCGTTGGACAGTGCATGGGCCAGTGCCGGGTTGCGTTCCATGATCGCCTCCAGGTTCCCGTCACCGGCCATGGGCGTGCGGACCGCGGTCGGGGCGACACTGTTCACCCTGATACTGTGCGGCGCGAGGTAGTTCGCCCAGGACCGCATGAGCCCGACGACACCGTGCTTGGCCGCGGTATAACCGAGGAATCCCGCCGTCGGAATGCCGACACCGATGAGGCCGCCGGTGGAGCTTGTGAGCACGATCGATCCACCCTTACCCCGCTCAATCATCGACGGGATCGCCACCCGACCGGTATTCCACACGCCGGTCAGGTTCACCGCGACCACCTCCTCCCACTCCTGTTCCTCCGCCACCACCGCACCGCCGGCTCCGATCCCCGCGTTGGCCAGGACGATATCGACCGGTCCGAGCTCGGCGACACCCTCCTCGAAGACCTGCCGCAACGCGGCGACATCGCGGACGTCCGCCTGCCTGGCCACGATCCGGCGCCCCTGCTTCTCGACCTCCTCGACAGTCTGTGCCAGTTCGTCGGCGGTTCCCATCGAATAGTGCACCGAACCCAGTTGGGCGCAGATATCCAGCGCTATGACATCAGCACCCTCCTGCGCCAGCCGGATCGCGTGACTGCGGCCCTGGCCCCGAGCGGCGCCGGTGATGAAAGCGACCTTGCCGTCCAGCTTTCCCATATTTATCTCCTTTTTGCTTATGCCGAACCAGTTTTCGGACAGGGATCGGCAGACCGGGCAACGATCTGCCGAAGACGAGGGCCGAGCGGCGCCGTTGATGCGGTATGCCGAGGCCGGGTAGTTCATGGCGGCGCTGACGGCCGCCAGGTGGATTGCGGCCGCATTCGGCCCGCGCTGCGACGCGGCGATCGCCCTATTCGAGATCCGCCATGGTTTTTCCGACATCAGCGAGGGTGGTCGCGGCACCGTAGTCACCGGTGTACCGGTAAGGGGCCACATCGCAGCGGAACAGTCCTTGATCGGGCGCGAAATCGGCCTGCCGCCATCCGTTCGAGGTGGCCTGCACGACATTGAAGCAGCGCGGGGCCGCGTCCTTGTCCGACAGATCGCGGGCGGTATGCAATCCGCCTCCGGCCCAGGCAGTCTCCGCGCCGGCCGCCTCGAAGACACATCTGCGGGTGAGCTGGTCACCGCAGCTGGTGGCGGCCTTGGCGAACAGCAACCAGGACGACAGGGCGCGTACCGAACCCAGCGCGAGTTCCGCGCCCGGTGCGTATTTTGCGAACATATCGTGCATCTGTTTCATCGCCGGCGAGGCATCGACCGCTTCGACCGGCACCGCGCCGGTCAGGTCGACAATATTGTTCTGGAAACTCACCGACTGCGCGGCGGACCGCAGGAACTGTGTGTTGTAGGAGTTGTTGGTCGGGTCGATCCAGTCGAGTTTGTAGTTCATGCTCGTCAGGACATCCTCCAGCTTCCCCAACTGCCGGAAGTCGCCGTAGAAGACCAGGCCCTTGACGCCTTTGCTCTTGATCGCCTGCGCATAGGGAGTCCAGTCCGGGACACCGGATGCCGGGTAGAGGTCGCTGTAGGTCACCGTCCCGCCGGCCGCCCGGATCGCCTCGACAGCCTTGTCGCCGAGTACCTTGGTGACCGGCGAGTCGCCGTTGATGATCCCGACAGCGCCCGCCGAGCCCGGGTACGCCTCGTTCAGCAGCCAGCTCCGGAACCCGAAATAGGGCTCGTCATGTGCGTAGGTGCTCGCCAGGGCGCTGATCTGCAAGTCCGACTGCAGATTCTGCGATTGCGAGACCTGCGCGGGGAATTCCGGCAGCAAGCACGAGAGGCGGTCCTTGACGCCGAGGCCGTCCAGCGCGGCGCCGCCGCCGACAAGTGCGAAGTCCTCGCGACAGGAGTCGAGCATCCGTTGCCGGACCTCCATGAGTTTGGTATCGCGGACTTCGAACACCAGTTTCCGGCCGTTGATACCACCGGCCGCGTTACACCACGACGTAAACGCCTTTGCCGCGTCC
Organism: Nocardia carnea; assembly: GCF_029869215.1. Taxonomy (GTDB): domain Bacteria; phylum Actinomycetota; class Actinomycetes; order Mycobacteriales; family Mycobacteriaceae; genus Nocardia; species Nocardia carnea_B. Next base: position 61,972 of record NZ_JARWPM010000236.1, on the reverse strand, counting down.
ACGAATTCCGGTTGTTTGGTGAACCCCACATCGCTGAAGACACCGACCTTGATTTCCTCGGCCGTCACCCCTTGGGCCGGAGCGCCGGTCGCCGCCCCGTCGTGACACACACTCGACAGATCACCGAAGTCTCCGGTTTCGACGTCATTCGGGTTCGCTTCCCTGCCGGCGTCGCCGCGACCGCTACATCCGGCGGTAAGCAAGGCCATCGCCAAGAGGGCTGCGGCAATTCGTCGTGGTTTCACGGTGTTCCTCCTCAACTGGACTTCGTTGACCAGTTGCCGACCATGTCCTCGGCTCGGTCGAGCCTGATCATTTCGCCTGCGTGTAGGTGATGTGCAGTTCCCGCAGTCCGCGCAGGAGGAATGTCGGTTCGTAGCGATAGCTGCGCTGCTCCGGTGCGCCGTGCATGCTGTCGTCGATGGCAATATCACGGAAGCGGTCGAGCATCCGGTTGACGGTGACCTGGCCCTCGGTGCGGGCCAGCGGTGCTCCGGCGCAGGTGTGGATGCCACGTCCGAAGGCAATGTGCTCGCGGGCGTTACGGCGATCGACCCGGAATTCATCCGGATTCTCGAATTTGCGTGGGTCCCGGTTGGCCGCGCCGATACACAGCATCACCACTGTGCCGGCGGGGATATCGACGCCTCCGAGTTGCGTACTCTTGCGGGCCAGCCGGAAGTCGACCTTGGTCGGGCTTTCGAAGCGTAGCGATTCTTCGATGAGCGGACCGACCAGACTACGGTCGGCGCGCACGAGCTGCTGGAGCTCCGGTCGCTCGGCGAGCACGCGGACGGCCGAACTGAGCAGTTTGGTGACCGTCTCCTGGCCTGCCGCGAAAAGGAACGTGGCCGGGCGCACGATATCGATCACCTCGGGAACCGATCCGTCGGGGTAGGTTGTGGTCGCGAGTACGCCCAGAATGTCCTCGCGCGGTGTGGCCCGGCGATCGGTGATGTACTCACCGAAGGTTTCTTCCAGCCACTCCAGCGGATTGGTACCGACCGGCTCATGGTCCAGCGCCCCAACCCTGGTGCCGGGGTCTTTGTGACCGGCGAGCCTGGCCCGGAACTTGTCTCGATCGGCATCCGGAACGCCCAGCAGGTCGGCGATGACCAGGGTGGCGAACGGCTTTGCGTAGTCGTCGAGGAATTCACACCGGTCCCTGGTGACGATCTCGTCGAATTGCCGATCGGCCAACCGCCACATGTACTCTTCGTTCTCCTTGAGCCGCTTCGGTGTGAGCAGTCGGCTCAGCAAGGTACGAGTACGTGTGTGCTCCGGGGGATCCATGGTGACCATGTGCTCGAAGATCGGAAACTGGTGCCGGTGCTCCTCGATCTGCGCACTGATGTCGTCACCGGCGGGTTCGAACGGAAGTGGCGGGAACGGACCGCCGATGGCGACACAGGCGGAGAAGGCATCGGTATTGCGGAACGCCTCGTTGGCTTCCTGGTAGCCGGTGACCGCAACGACTCCGTAGTGGGGTTCCCGGAACACCGGGTTCCGGCTACGCAGGTATGCCAGATATTCGTAGGGGTCCTGAGCGACCAGCGCATCGGAGAAGTAGTCGACAGACGCCAGATCGGTCATTGTCAGCCTTTCGTGACAAGGGCGGCGAGCATCGGACGCCCGCCCGGAACGCCGCCGTGGGTAGTGGTGTCGAGCAGTCGAGCCGGCCGGGCCGGGCTCAGCCCATCCCGATCCGAATGTTCTTCACTTGCAGAAACTCGTAGAGTCCTTCGAGACCACCGGTGCGGCCGAAACCGCTGTGTTTGTAGCCGCCGTAGGGGCCCTGCGGTGAGATATCGCTGACCTGGTTGATCCAGACGGAACCGGCCTGCAGAAGTCGTGAGACACGATGCGCCCGAGCCAGATTCGTGGTCTGGATAAAGGCATTCAGACCGTAGGAGCTGTCGTTCGCGATCCGGATCGCTTCCGCCTCGTCGGTGAATCTCATCACCGATACCACGGGTCCGAAGGTTTCGGCCCGCGCCAGGTCCGACCGGTTGTCGACATCGGCGAACACTGTCGGCTCGATGAAATAGCCGTCGGCCAGCTCACCGCCCATTCGTTTGCCGCCGGTGAGTAGTTCGCCTGCGCCGGTGGAAACGGCTCGGTCGATCACGCCGAGGATGCGATCGGCATCCGGCGCACTCACCACCGGGCCGAATATCACCGTGGGGTCGAAGGGATCGCCGACTCGAGCGGATTCGACGGTGGCGACGAACCGCTCCAGAAATGCGTCGTAGACGGATTCGTGTACCAGTACGCGGCTGGCGCAGGCACAGCTCTGGCCGGATTGGACGATGGGACCCTGATAGGCCGACAGCTGCACGGCGGCATCGAGATCCGCGTCCTCGAATACGATATTGGCGGATTTGCCACCGAGCTCGGCCACCACCGGCACGAGATTCTCCGCGGCAGTCGCAAGTATCTTGCGCGCGGTCCTCCCGCCGCCCGTGAAGTGGATTTTGCCGATTCCGCTGTGCCGGACGAGCGCCTCACCGCCTTCGGGCCCGGCGGGTACCACGTTCACCAGCCCCGGCGGCAGCCCCACCTCAGTGCACAGCTCACCGAACCGCAATGCCGCGAACGGCGCCGACGGCGAGGGTTTGAAGACGACGGCGTTACCGGCCGCCAGTGCGGGTGCCACACACGATGCGGCCACGACCATCGCACCGTTCCACGGGGCGATGACGCCGACGACTCCGTAGGGTTCCCGTTCGATCAGGTTCAGGTCGAACGATCCGGCCGCCGGGGTGCTGAGGCCGTGGGGTTTGTCGACGTACCCGGCGAAGTGGCGCAGGAAGCGTTCGAGCAGCAGGGTGTTGATCGCCAGGGAAATCGGTACGGCGTAGTCCTGCACATTCAGCCGGGAGAACTCGGCAAGATGCTCGTGAACGGCATCGGCGAGATCGATCAGCAGGTCGCGCCGACGGTCCGCCGTGAACGATATCCATTCGCGCTGGGCGTTCCGGCTCGACTCGACAGCGAGGTCGATCTCCTCGGCGCCGGCGAGTTGGACGGTGCCGTTCGGGCGGCCGGTCCCCGGGTAGATGTGTGCGTGGGTGCCGCCGGAACTCCGATCTATCCGGTCGCCGCCGATCAACAGCGAACCCGGCAGTTCGACAGCCGAAGGGTCGAGATTGTCAGTAATGAGGGCCATCGGTGCTCCTAGGAAGTCGCTGCGTCTTCGGCACGCCACTCGTTCAGGACGCGGGCCTTCTGCTCTTCGATCACCTGACTGAGGTGTGTCGCCTTCGGCAGGCCGGAGTAGGCAGCGAACTGCAGTGCCAGCTCATCCATTTCCTCGAAGGACACATCACGGCTCTTCAAGGCGGCATAAACATGGGAGAGGATCGGAATCGGTGCGTCCTGGAATCCGACGCACGCCACGGTGATCAACCGGCGCTCTTTCATACTCAGCCCCGGGCGCAGCCACATCTCGCCGAAGACGAAATTGAGAATGCCGGCCCCCTGGTACGGATTGTCACGGTCGGGGGCGAAGGGCATACAGTTGACCTCTTTGAACGACTCCACGCCGCGCGCCAGCCGTGCCTCCGGATCGCTCGGTGACACCAGTGGCAGCAGGGGTTCGGGGGCAGGAACGGAGAGGTCACGTTCCTGGTGGATCCGCTCCCACTGCTGGTCGACGACCATATTGAAGCGTGATGCCTTCGGCCACCCCGCGTAAACGGCGAAATGCAGCACTGCCTCGCGCATTTCGGTGATGGAGATATCACCGCTGTTCAACGCCGCATACACATGCTCGATCAGCGGCTGTTCGGCGTCGGAATCGGCGATGCACGCCAGCGTGATGAACCGCCGGTCCCGGCGGCTCAGCACCGGCCGAGTCCATACTTCGGCGAAGACGAAGTCGATCAGGCCGTGGGCCGTCGTCGGGCTCGAATCCTTCGGGGGCGCGAAGGTCATCACTTCGGCGAACTCGCGCCGGCCGCGTTCCGACCGCTGCGCAGTACTCACTGCCGCGCTATCGATGGTTCCCATATCGTTCGCTTTCATCTGAGGGTGACACCGGCATCGACCTTGAACTCCATCCCGGTCACGTGCCGGGCTTCATCGGAAATCAGGTACAGCACGGCGTTACTGATATCGAGGGCCTCGGTCATCACCACCGGCAGCGCGTTACCGAACAGCGGTGCCAGATCCGGACGCTGCTCCGTGAGCAGACCGAACAGTGACTCCGGGGACATACCTGTCGCCACACCGGTCGGGTGCACGGTATTGACCCTGACGTTCTGCGCGGCCAGCTCATTGGCCAGCGCGCGACTCAGTCCGACCACACCGTGTTTGGAGGCCGTGTACGGGAGGTGCAACGGCGTGCCCTTCAGCCCCGCCGCGGAACTGATATTGACAATGCTGCCACCGCGATCGACAAGGTGCGGAAGTGCGGCGGCGCAGGTGTTCCACGTGCCGATCAGATTGATATCGACCACTGTCCGCCACTGCTCGGCGGTGGTCGTATCCCATGTCGCGGCCGTCAGGACGCCGGCATTGGAAACCGCCGCATCCAACCCGCCGAGTCGCGCCACCGCATCGTCCACTGCCGCCGACAGCACCTCCGCGTCGCGTATATCGACCACCGCGGTGATAACGCGGCGACCGTGCTTCTCGACCAGCTGTGCGGTTTCGGCGAGATCTTCCGGCGTCGACAGTGGATACTCGAGTTCGGGCAGTGACCGGCAGATATCGATCAGAACGAGGTCGGCGCCTTCCTCCGCCAGGCGCACCGCATGGCTGCGGCCCATCCCGCGGGCGGCACCGGTGATCAGCACACGCTTACCGGCGACCCTGCCGGGCGATTGTGAGCTCTCGGTCATCGCATCCCTCACAGCTTGTTGCAGAAGCCGGCATCGACGGGCATGGCCACGCCGGTGATGTACTTGGCCTCGTCCGAGGCGAGGAATGCAACGGCCGCGCTGATGTCCTGCGGCTCCAACATCGCCACCGGCATCGGGTTCATCAGATGCGGGCCACCATCAGGATTGTTGGCCGCCCATTCCATCATCTGCGGATTGACCGCCATCATGGTATTGACCGCCGTCGGATGCACTGTATTGACGCGAATACTATGTGCCGCAAGATTATTTGCCAGACATCGCATGATCCCCACGATGCCGTGCTTGGAGGCTGCGTACCCGAGCCCACCACCGTCGAGCCCACCCATACCGACCAGGCCCGCCGTGGAACTGGTGAACACGATGCAGCCACCCCGGCCGCCTGAGATCAGATGCGGAACTGCCGCACGGGCGGTGTGGAACGCGCCGGAAAGATTCACACCGACTACATCGGCCCACTGCTCGAGTTCGGTCTCGATGGGAACCTCTTCCAGCGACAGCGGTGCGATACCCGCGTTTGCGCAGACGATGTCCAGGCGGCCGAACTCGGCAACGCCGGCGTCCAGGGCGCCGCGGAGCTGGGGAAAGTCGCGCACATCGGCCACCGACCCGAGCATCCGGCGACCTTTCGCCTCGACGAGCGCAACCGTTTCCTCGAGCTCGTCCCGGCTCGCCATGGGATAACTGTTGGAAGCGATATCGGCGCAGATATCCACGCCGATGATGTCCGCTCCCTCCGCAGCCAGCCGGACGGCGTGACTTCGGCCCTGTCCCCGCGCCACTCCGGTGATGAAGGCGACTTTGCCATCTAACGAACCCATCGATCCTCGCTTCGGTGCCGAGCAGATCCGCGTCACCTCGGCTGACCCACGAGGAGCGCGACAAACTATGAACGAAAACTACTATTGAACTGTGGTAATGTGATTACCACAAGGCGAGAATAGCAGTTCCGCAATGGAGAGGGAAGGAATCGGACGAATTGACCGAACAGCGCGATGTCACCATGGACTCCGCACTCGGGCAGGGCGAGCAACGCATCCGCGAGGCCGTCGTCTCTATGCTCGAGACCGACGGATACGACGCGATTCAGATGCGCGAGGTGGCCCGGCGTGCCCGGGTATCGCTCACCAAGATCTACAAACTGCACGGCACCCGCGACGAACTGATCCTCGCCGCACTGGACTGCTGGATGCGGGAGAACCGCTACGCCGGACTGTCGAGCTACACAGCCCGCCCGGGCGAGCCACTCCATACCGCCCTGATGCGCGTACTCCGCCCGATCTTCGAACCTTGGGAGCACCATCCCGGCCTGCTGATCGCATACTTCCGCGCACGAGCGGCCGCGGGCGGCGAAACGTTGATCAACCACGGACTCGAGGCCGTGGTTCCCGCCGCGATGACAGCGTTGGCCGATATCGACCCGGAATTCATCCAGGACCTGGATGCGATCCTGACCAGCCTGGTATACGGACTACTGGGACGAGTCGCCGGCGGCGAGATCGAAGTGACAGCCATCGTGCCCGCAGTCGACCGCGCCGTGTATTGGATGACTACCGGATACGAGGCCGCCCGCGGGCATCAGTAACCGCTCGAACGCATCGGACAGACTCGGCGCCGGCCCGCGTGGCCGGTTCCTGGAGCCGGCCGTCGCGGTCATCGCACGAAAACGTGCGCGGCCGAAATAGCGCGATCCGCGGTCCTAGAAAGGCCGGGTTTCGATTGCGCTGCTACACAACGAGCTCGCCGGGCAGTGGCTGATGAACTCGAAAGCTCGCGACGACCGCGTTCGCGATACCTCGACCACCTCGGTCACACTCGCGATGTACACCGATGGAGTCAGACATCGGCCGGGTGCACGGCGTCGATACGAAGGGCGTGGCGTCCCAACTCGATTGCGAAACTCCCCATCGGACCGAGCACTGCCCGCCCGACGGCAACACGATGACCGATGTTCTGCCGCGGCCGTTGTGAAGGCGTCTTCGCCTCGGTCCGCTCACCCACGAAGAATGTCACTCGCCACGGATCGAGTACGTCGATGCCCGACGTTTCATCGATCGGCAGTCACGGACCGATTTCGGGGTTCTCGCCCATTGATGAGAGTGTCATTCTACTCTTAGGGAGAGTGTGACTCTCGCCAATTATGGCTCCATCCATCACCAGGAAAGGCTGATGAGCACATGAGCGACCTGGCATCCGCCGACTACTTCTCCGACCCGGCCATAGCGCAGGACCCCTACGAGTACCTGGAACATCTGCGCAGCCGGAACCCGGTATTCCGCGAGCCGCACTACGGAGTCGTGACGGTCACCGGGTACCGGGAGGCCATCGAGGTCTTCCGCAACCAGGACGACTTCTCGGCCGCCGTCTCGGTCAGCGGGCCGTTTCCGCCGCTGCCGTTCCAGCCGGAAGGTGATGATATCGGCGCCCAGATCGAGGCTCACCGGCATCGATTCCGGATCTCCGAGCACATGGTGACCATGGACCCCCCGGATCACACCCGCACCCGGGGGCTACTGAACCGGCTGCTGACACCCAAGAGGCTGAAGGAGAACGAGGAGTTCATGTGGGCCCAGGCCGACCGCCAACTCGACGAATTCCTCGCCGACGGCCGTTGCGAATTCTTGGGCCGGTACGCCAAGCCGTTCGCCACGCTGGTCATCGCCGACCTGCTGGGCGTACCCGATGGTGACCGCGACGAGTTCCGAGCCAGGCTGGCCGGTCAGACGACACCGGGCAGTATCGAGGGGTCGATGTACCAGGATGCACCCGGCACCAATCCGCTGGAGTGGCTCGACGACACATTCAGCGCCTACATCACCGATCGGCGCGCGAATCCACGGAGCGATATTCTCGGCGTTCTGGCCTCCACGATGTACCCCGACGGGTCCGAACCGTCGGTGATCGAACTGGTGCGCCCGGCCACGTTCTTGTTCGCGGCCGGACAGGAAACGGTCACCAAGTTGCTCAGCGCGGCGGTACGGGTACTGGGCGAGAAGCCCGAGTACCAGCAGATCCTCCGCAAGGACCGCAGCCTCATCGGCCCGTTCATCGAGGAATCACTGCGCACCGAGAGCCCGACCAAGGTCGACTTCCGGCTCGCGCGTAGGCGCACCACCCTCGGCGACGTCGACATTCCCGCAGGCACCGTGGTCATGCTGTGCCTCACCGCGGCCAACCGTGACCCGCGCAAGTTCGAGGACCCCGACGAATTCCGGCTCGACCGTCGTAATGCCCGCGAGCACATCGCCTTCGGCCGCGGCATCCACACTTGCGCAGGTGCGCCCCTGGCACGAATCGAGGGGCAGGTCACGCTGAACCGCCTACTCGACCGCGTCACCGATATCGCCATCGACGACACCGCCCACGGCCCCGCGACCGACCGCAACTATTCCTACGAACCCACCTTCCTGCTCCGCGGACTACGAGAACTCAACATCACCTTCAACTCATAGGCAGACGCTCCCACGACAGAAAGAATGGGTGCACTGTCGGCGGCCTGCCGCACCACGCGTTCACGTGGGCATCCGCGGATGCCGACGATGTTGCCGCACAACTGTGGTCATTCCGGCGGGCCGCATTCGGCGGCCCTTCATCGAAAGGTAACGGGACAGCAATGGAGAATGCGCCCCTGTTTTCCAAAGGCCGAGATCTCGACGCTTTGGTAGCCGCGCTGCGACCCTGGCTGGCCGATCGGCTCGGCGTTGCGTCGGTCGACGTCGACCCGCCCGATTACCCTCGCGGCGCGGGCTTTTCGAATGAAACCATCCTGGTCACGGTCCGCGCCGGACAGCGCGTGGACGACCTCGTCGTTCGTATCGCACCGGCGCCGGAACATCAGGTGTTCTTCGAACCGAAGTTCCACATGCAGTACGACGTCCTCATCGCTCTCGCCCGGCATCCGGAAGTGCGAGTGCCGCAGGCATTGTGGTTCGAGGGCGATGCCGCCGTGCTCGGCCGGCCCTTCTACGTCATGCGGCGTATGTACGGTCGCGTACCGGTGAGCATGCCGCCGTACAATTCCTCCGGCTGGCTCGCCGAGGCAACGCCTGCGGAGCGGAGAACACTGTGGGAGAGCGCGATGCGCCAGCTCACCGCAATCCACCGATTACCGATGGAAACCGTGTCGTTCTTCGACCGGCCCGAGCACGGCGCACCCGGTATCGCACAGCACCTTGTGTATTGGACCCGCTACGCCGACTGGGCCTTCGGCAACGAGATTCCCGAAATCGTGCGAACGCTGCTCGATTGGCTGAACGAGCATCGGCCGCCGATGTCCCCGCCAGGGGTGTCCTGGGGCGACGCTCGTATCGGCAATATGATGTTCGACGACGATTTCCGCGTAGTCGGGGTGATGGACTGGGAGCAGGCGTCGCTGGCCGGACCCGTAGCCGACCTCGCCTGGTGGCTACTGTTCGACGAATCACTGTCGGCCGGCCAGGGTGTGCCCCGGCTCGCCGGACTCGGCACCCGCGCGGAGACGATCGCACTGTGGCAGGAGCACACCGGCCACTCGATCGACCACCTGCATTGGCACGAGGTATTCGCGCGGGTGAAGGCCGGCCTGCTGAGCCTGCGCAGCCGACGCACCATGCAACTGCCCGCCGACTCGGGCGGCGCTCGCCACTTCGGCTATCTGCGTCAGGCGTGTGAACTCGCGGAAATCACAGCCGCACAAGATGTTCGATGAGCGCGAAGAATAGCCGCATCCGCTGACGAGGCAGTAGTACCCCGATCCACCGGCACTCCCCACGCTGGGTGGACGGCATCCGAGTGTCGTCGCAACGGGTACCGCGGTCCACTCCCCCCGTTCGTAGCTGATCTCGACCACATGGGGCAATCACGAGTGAGAAACCATCACTACACTGCCCGCGGTCGACGCCGTATTCAACGTCCAGGCGGCACGGCGCGGCATAGGGCCGACGTCGGACTGCCGTGCGCGCCGGCTGGGCAACGGGAGACAGCACGGGCATGAAACGGGTCGGCCGAGTGTGAACCCGCCACAGTACTACCGTCGTCCTAACAGCCCGACGCGAGAGGACACTGCCGTGCCCACACAGAACCATCCTGCCGGTGAGTCCACCGACGACGCCGCGGCCACCGCGTCCTGGGCGGATCGGGCCGCGGAACGCTCCCGCTCGGTGCAGCGGTCGCGGGCCCGCAGCCGGGAGCAGGCCCGATCGATAGTCGCGGCGGCACGGCGACTGTTACAGACCGAAGGGGCAACACTCACCACGCAGGAGTTGTCCAAGGAAGCAGGTATTGCCCTGCAGACCTTCTACCGGCACTTCTCCGGCAAGGACCAGTTACTGCTGGCCGTGTTCGAGGATGTCGTCGGCCAACGGGCAACCGAGGTAGCGGCCGCCGCACGCGAGCTACCCGATCCGGTGGCACGGCTGCGCTTCTACCTCTTGGAGATACTGCGTTCGCTGCGGGGCGAGGGCGGCGGTCTGGTCGGGTCGCGATTCATCACTGCCGAGCACTGGCGGCTGTACCAACTCTTTCCGATGGAAATAGCGCAGGCCAACCGGCCCTTTGTCGACCTTGTCGAGCAGGAGTTGCGGGCCGCCGCGGAAGCCGGTCTGCTGCGTCCCGCCGATCCGGCGACCGATGCCTGGCTGGCGCTGCAACTGGTCACAGCCGTATTCCACCATTACGCGTTCGCTCCCGCACCCGCCGATATCGACGATATCGCCGAGCAGGTGTGGGCATTCTGCCTGACCGCTTTCGGCGGTCCAGTCCCCGAAAAGTAAGCGGGTGTATCGGCCCGGCGGCTCACGACTTCCGGAGCGGCGACACAGGTGGGTGAGGCGCCGCGGAGGACAGCACCCCACCCACCGTGTCCCTCCTACACAGAGGAGTGCGCACCGCCGGTGGCCGGCTTGCGACCGTGCCGCATGAGGACCGCGATGATCAGCGCGATCACGGTGGTCCCGAGGACAACCCAGAAGCTCTGGGTATAGCCGCTGTCGGCGAACACCTGCGGTACCACCTGCGTCGACGACTCCCCCGCGACCTCGATATGTGCGACAACCGGATTGTGGTTCAGCAGCGCGGTGGTGATCGCCATGGCTACCCCGCTACCGAGGGCCAGCGTCACTCCGAGCATGCCGGAGCTGATGCCCTGCTGCTCGGGCGGGACGGCCTCCACGACAAGATTGGGCAGGGCCGCCCAGAGAAACCCGAAGGCAACGCCCGCAATCACATACAGAACGAGGTATGTCACCCAACTGTAGTCCGCGACGACAAATCCGATACCGGAGACCGCCAGCAGGGTGAGGGCGATGATCGCCGGGATGCGGGCACCGACCCGCCGCGTCAGCACCCCGGCGAACGGACCGACGATCATGCCGATCAGGCTGGCCCAGATGCCGATATGCAAGGCATACTCCAGCAGGCCGAACCCGTCCCCGTAGCTGTAGCCCGGATCGAAGGTGACCTCGACCGCTGTGGGCGGCAGATCCGTACCGTTCGCCTGCGCACGATCGATGACACCGTCGACCATGCCCTGCCGCAGTCCTTCTTCATTCGGCGACTGGGTCATGTACCCGAGCGCCATCGGCTGAACAGCCGTGATGCCGATGCTGAATACCGCCATCAACAAGACGAGACCCAGCTTCGGGTCGAGCAGCAGTTTCATATCGATGATCGGTCTCCGGACACGTGTCTCGACGATGAAAAACAACATCAGCAAGGCCAGGCCCGTTATCAGCCACGCCAAACCGCTCGGGCTGGTCCAGCCCCAATGCTGACCGTTGTTCAGGTAGAGCAGGGTGAGTACCGCGCCGGCCGCCAGCAGCACCACACCGTAGGGATCGACTCGGTCGGGCACCCGTACCGGAGATTCCGGAACCACTACCAGCAGCAGCGGCGTCAGGACGAGCACGAAGACCGCCATGAACCAGAACAACGCCCGCCAGCCGAAGCTGTCGACGAAGACTCCACCCACCAGCGGACCCACGACACCGGTGAAACCGACACCGGTGCCGATCAGGGCGAGACCGATCGGCACATATTTGCGCGGCAGCAGGTCACGGACCAATCCGAAGGCAATGACCTGGGTGGCGAGCGCGAACGCCGACAGTCCGCGCCCGATCAGGAATACGGTCCAGTTGCTGGTGAGCGCACAGATCACACTGCCGAGCAGGAACATCATCCCGCACACCAGCATGATCTTCTTCTTGCCCCAGATATCGCTGGCCTTGCCCAGCAACGGGTTCGCGGCCACACCCACCAGTCCGAGGATGATCAGCGCCCAGGTGATATTCCCGCCGACGTCGTCGAACGTGGCGGTCATCGGTTGCAGTGCCGCGACCACCATCGTGTACTGCAGCGGACCGACCTCGGTGTACAGGATGATCACGGCCAGGACGGCACCGATGCGTAGCCGGGACGCGCCGTCCATGCGGCCGGCGTCGGGTCTACCTGTGTCGTCGCGTGCCGGGTCGGATTCGATGGTTGACATGGGAACTCTCCAATAGCCCGATATGGGTGCCCGGCGGATCCGTCGCATCGCTGCACGACGCCGAGCCACCGGGTCAGGACGGGCCACACGCCATAGCGAGAGTCCCGCTCTAGCTAATAGTAGAGTGGGATTCTCGTTTCAGGATAGGTTATTACCAGGTTCGTCGAGCGATACTTTCGGCAGGTGTGCGCGGCCCCTGCCGACGGCCACGGCCGGGACGCATGCCGGGGTCGTAACGATCGGTGAGCGGGAAGACAGTGTTTACCCACGCCGCCCGACACCACTTCTCGGCGAGTTCACCGAAGAGTTCCGGATATTCGGTCGCCGGATTGTGGATCCGCACAGGCCCAGTAGCTTGGGTAGTGAAGCAGGTCTGCGGTCCGCCGAGTTCGAGCGTGGCGCCGGGGTTGGTTCAGAGTCCGGACTGTTGAACGGGAGTCATTCCCCGGTGCGGGGAGAAGTGTAGGTCCGACCGTCGATAACCGTGATCAACTCGCCGGTAAGGGTGGCGCGCTCACCGGATTTGCTCGGCGGTGTCACCACGAAACCATCCCGCCCGGTGGACCTCGATCCGCTGTGCGTTCCGCTGAGCGTCACGTCGGAATGCCAGGTGTAGGGCGCCGAGGTAGCCGACTCCGTACCGTTTACGACGTTGTCTCCGTCGATCGAGTAGTCGTCGTAGTCGACAACGATTCGTGAAATCGCGGTGCCTTCGGCATTTTCGGTGACCACCACCGTGGCTTTGCCGGATACGTCGCCATCGAGCGTATAGGTGCCCGCAGGTAGGTGCGGGCGGGTGGGTAGCGGCTGCCCGGGTTCCGCCCGGGTTGCCCAGGGGAGGTCCATATCGAACGGCTCGACCGGCGGGGGTTCGTGTGGTTGTCGATCGGTCAGTTCGGCGATCATGAGCCGGGTTGCGCGGCCGCCGGGTTCGGCGGACGTCGGACAGCTGGGTGCGGTGGATTGGCCCGGGCCGCATGCCGGCGGCACTGCCATGGCCTGCCAGTAGACGATAGCCGTTCCATCCGGAGACCAGGCCGGATCAGCGCGACCGTTCCACAGCGGGTCGCACACGCTGCCGCTCCCCGGTGTCGGATCGTCGCACGCGTTGAGCTGTCGAGTGTTGCCCGGGTCATCGATTCGTGCGATATACGGCTGAAAGAAGCGGCGGTGGCCGTTGTTGTAGAAGAACTGGACTGCTCCGGTGTTCACCAGATCGACGATCGGCGGTACACCCGGTAGTGCACCGGCAAAGTGCAGGCGATCACTGACACGGCCGTCCATGTACACGATCCAGTCGTCGTCGGGCGAGGTCTTCGACGGGTCGGTGTAGGCGGGATCCAAGGAAACTCGTCGAGAACCAGCGGTTTTCAGGTCGGTGACGAACAGGTCGAAGTTCCACGAGTCATAGGTTCCGATACCCAGCGCCGACTTCCCGTCGTGGGTGAAGCCGCGGAACTCTCCGATCATCGCCGTGGGCTCGTTCCTGCGCAGCCGGGTGGGTTCCCCGGGGACCGGCTCGATCAATCCCTGGGACTCGGACGCGTTCGGGAGGAGATAGGTGACCTCGGTCAGTTCGTAGCGTGCGGCCGCTCGGTTGAAGGTGAGCCCGCTCACCACCGCGAACTGGTCGACGAAAACCCCGTTGATCAGACTCGGTTCACTGAACCCCAGATGCCTGTCGTCCGGATGCAGCCGGAGTTCACGCATGATCGATCCCGGCCGGTGCGGCGCGATGGGGTAGATCGTGGCCTTGTCCGGCGTACACGTATCCACCAAGCGGTGCGTCCCGCAGTCGAAGACGTTGGTACCGATGAGCATGCGCGTTCCGTCACGGAACGCCTGTGGATGGTCGACGAGGATCTCACCGGCGCCGGAAGATCCGGGCTGCTGCCGGTTGGCGCGGGCGGCATCGGTGACGCCGCACGTGAGGCATCGCCACGCTTCGCCGTTGGCGAACGTGGTCCCATCAGTCTTGATCACGATGACCTGGTCCCCGCTGAAGACGTGGCGAGGGTCCGGAGCGGCGGGCGCACCGGAATAGCGAATCGGCAGCAAGACATGCTCGGCATCCCAGGTGTAGCTGGGCCCTTCCGCGATACCGCGGTCTCCGCCATCGATGCAGCCGGTGGGATGCGCACACGAACCGGCTCGGTCCGACGGGGCGGTGGGTGGCAGCGGCAATTCGCGGATCGAGACCGGTTCACCAACCGACGCCTGCCCAGTCGGTGCGGGATCGGTTGTACCGGCAGAGCAGCCGACCAGCAGGGCTACCGTCAGCAGCAACGCACCGATGCCGGCGCCGGCTGTACGCGTCGATCGCATGCCGATGTCCTCCAAAGCCAAATGCATCCCCATAGATACATCTCTAGTGATAGATTAACAGCCGTGGACCGGCAACGATTGCACCGCCTGGGGCGACGATTGGTCGAGCTTTCCCGGCAGGTGCAACTCGAACCAGAGGACGTACGACCGAGTCCCGCAGAGGGATTGATCATCAGTGACGTGATGTTTTACCCGAACAGCACGGTCGGCGATGTTGTTGCCCGCACCGGTTATGCACAGAGCTATGTGTCCAAATGCATCGCGAGCCTGGTCGAGCGGGGTCTGCTCGTGACAAGTACCGATGAATCGGACCGCAGGCGTACGGTCATCGGCCCATCCCCGATGTTGCAGAGCGCCACTCCGCGCCGCATGCCTTCCTTGGCCGGCATTCTCGCCGACGATCTGGGCAGTGACGAAGCGGCACGTCGGACACTGATGCTCCTGGACGATCTTTTCGACGCACTTCTGGACCGGACGCCAGGCGAGAATTCAGGCAATGCGGGCAGCGGCGCCGGTGAGCAGGGACACTCGCCATAGCACGCGGGCACCTTCAGGGGGTCGGTTGATGTGCGTTACGGCACCGCAAGGATTGTGGTGCGGTCCAGCGTCGTAAGCGTCAGCAGCCATGTCGCTGGCTTCTCTCCCTTGATCATCGAGATCCGCCGCTGATCAGACACTCGCCAGATTCGGCGCCTCTGCGATGAACCTCCGTTCGACGAGGTCGTCGTCCGATCGGCGGTCCTTGGTGTCGTGCTTCTTGCCGAAACTGCTCCACCATTTGTTGGCCGAGCAGATCCGCCACGCGGTCCGCGTGGCCATCGGCTGGCTCGCGTCAGCGGCCTCGTCGGCGAGGAACCGGTACCCGAATTCGGGGTCGTCGCGGTACGCATCGAAAAAGGCGTTTGCCCGGTATGCCTGCTCGAGTTCGGCGTCGGTGATCGGGTCGACGAGCCATCGGTAGTACGGTTGGCGCGCGATTTCGAGGACCCTGCACGTCACCGCGACGCGGATCCCGTCGGCGGCCAGCTCACGGACGAGCGGGTAGATCATTTTCCCGGCAGGTTCGCCTGCGACAAATACGCCGCAGCCCGGCGAAGCACCTCGTTCTCCTGCTCGAGCAATCGGATCCGTTTCCGCGTTTCGCGTAGTTCGGCGTTCTCGGTCGTAGTGGTTCCGGATTTGATGCCGTCCTCGACATCGGCCTGCTTGGTCCAGTTGGCCAGGCAGGACTCGCTGATCCCGAAGTCGGCGGCGATCTGCTTGAGCTGTTGGCCGGGTTCTCGGTTGCGAGCGACCCGGACAACGTCGTCGCGGAACTCTTTCGGGGTGAACACTGCGCGTTCGTCCACCGGCGCGGTCCCGCCGCCCTGCGGTCTGGGCGTGAACATCGGCGAACTTCGCTAGCTCGATAGCCGCATCGACCTGGCGACCGAGTCACTCAACGCCGTCGTCACCGAATCACGCATCCACCTCACCACCATCCATGGCGTCGGCACCGTGGTAGCCGCGAAGATCCTCGCACACACCAGCGACATCCGCCGGTTCCTATCCGCCGCCGCGTTCGTCTCCTATGGCGGTGTCGCCCCGATCGAAGTGTCCTCCGGAGACGCTCGCCGCCACCGGCTCTCCCGCGCCGGCGACCGTCAGCTCAACTACGCTCTACATGTCATCCCACGGGTGCGGTGACCGGCGTGGTCACCGCCGCCGGCCGGCGGATCACGGCACGTGGCGGCGTCGTCCTGGCGACCGGTGGTTTCGAAGGGGATCCGGAACTCGTGCGCACCCATCTCGGGTTACACGACGTACCAGTATGGGGCAGCACCGCCGCGACCGGCGACGGATTGCGCATGGCCGAGCAAGTGGGCGCAGACCTGTGGCATATGGACAATATGATGACGGTCAACGGAATCGCCCGGCCGGGATCGAGACACGGATTCTTCGCCATGTTCGTGTACTCCCGCGGATATATCTGGGTCGACGAGAACGGCCGCCGGTTCGTCGACGAATGTGTCCCCAGCGGTCACGGTCAAGCCCTGATCGACGGCCGCTACGAGTTGCACCCCAAGCAGCCGATGCATGTCGTCTTCGACGAGCGGACGAGGGCCGCCGGCCCGATCAGCCCGAACGCGGAGGTCATGGCCGTCGGCTGGCACGTGCTGATGGACGGGTACCAGTGGAGTGCGGACAACAGTGCGGAGATCGCCGCCGGGTGGATTCATCGCGCCGATACCCTCGCGGAACTGGCCGGCCGTATCGGCGTGGACCCGACCACCCTGACCGCCACGGTCGAACAGTACAACCGCGCCTGCTCTGCAGGACGGGACGATCTCTTCGGCCGTACCCCGGCGACTCTCACCCCGGTCACCGCGCCCCCGTTCTACGCCTATCAGAGTGCACCCGTCCTGGCGTGGACCAATGGCGGCCCGCGCCGCGACCAGCACGCGCGAGTGTTGTCCCGGTCGGGCGCAGCGATCGACGGTCTCTATGCGGCCGGCACCGTGAGCTCGACCTACAGCTGGGCAAAAGACGGCGGTTTCCATATCGCTGATGCGATCGTGTTCGGCCGGATCGCGGGTGCCCACGCAGCGAACCGGGGCCGCTGAGCGCCGCCAGCAGTATCGTCTCCACGTGCAGGATCGGAACGATGGCCGACTTCGCGGAGACATTGAACGATGGATGGATCCAGCTCGTGTATCGCTTCGGTTGCGGCGCGAGCAGAGGTACGGGGTACATGGCATCACCGGTTGGCCGCCCTGATCTCCATCGGCGACCCACGCGCATGCATCTTCCCGATCCCCGGTCAAATGAAGCGCAAGAGCATGATATCGACGATTTCGTCGTTGTCGGTGCCGCAGGAGCCGCTAACCAGGTATGGATATCAGCGTCTTCGGTCGGCACTTCCTAGTAAAAGCCGCCGCGCCAACCTGCTATGAGCGTTTTACATCACCTGTAATCGGTGGACGAGGCGATGTCGAGTCACCGCCACCGCCCGACCGGCTGCCGGGTAGCAACGCCCAACACCCGCGATCGCAGTCGGGGTCGACCGCACTTTGAGGATGATTGCCCGCCGCAACGCGACTCAAGTGGATTCGCGGTGGACAACGGTGAACCCCGGCGTAACGGGCTGTGGAGCCGTTGTCCTGTACCCGGCGCCGTGCAGCGCAAGCTCGGCGACATAGCGGGCAAGCCCACCCATTTCCATGCGCACGCTCGACAGCGCGGGGACGAACACCTCACCGAACCGGGTGTCGTCGTGTCCGATCACTGCCAGTGGGGCCGGCACGCCGATCCCCGCGCGAAAGGCGGCTCCAGCGACCAACGCGGCGGTGTAGTCGTTGTACGCGATCACCCCGGTGATTCCGTTGTCCCGCCAGTGTTCGACCGCATGGGCAGCCGAACCCTCACCCGCTTTACCGACCTGCCGGGCATCCGGAAGCTGCAGGCCGAGGTCACGCGCCGTTTCCCGTGCGGCAGCGAGACGGGTCGCCGCCAAGTCGGCCAGGCGCGGGTCGTCCGGAAGCGCGTAGGCCAGCCGACGATGCCCTCGCTCGTGCAGGTGCCTGACCTGGTGACCGGCTCCGGCGGCAGCCACCGCCGCCGATGCTTCGAGCGGCGCGGTGACAACCGTACGCACCCCACTCTCGTATGCCGAGCGCACTTCGGCCTCGTCGAGCTCCCCGAGCCCGATTATCACGTCGGGATGCAGCGCCTCCCACAGCGGCCGCGCCCGGTCACCCACCCGGCGCGTGTAGGGCACGAGCGTATATCCGGCTCGCTCGAGGTGGTAGGAGACCTCCTCGAAGAACTCGGACATGCTGGTCTCGACCGGCCAGTCCGGTTGCAGCAGCATCACCAGCCGGGTGCTGCCTCGCCGCAGCGCCTGGGCCGCCGCGTTCGGCCGGTAACCGAGTCGTTCGGCCTCGGCGAGCACACGCCGGCGGGTGGCCTCCGGAATGGTCTGTCCCGGCGTGTTGTTCAAAACGAAACCGACGGTGGCACGCGAAAGACCCAACGACCGGGCCACATCGGCGGCGGTCACACGTTTTTTGGTCGTCGGCATTCCGAATACCTCCCGAAGCACCGGATGGTCACACGATCCAGCCTTCCGGACACTAGCACGTGCAGATAGCATCGCCCCTCGGCGTGGCCTGCTGTTACGTCGGCAAATCAGGCTTCTGCCGATTAACGCGGGTTCTTCGGGCGAGAGTTAGCTGTCGGTCTGCGGGTATCACTGGCTCCCGCCGGCACCGGGACCGAGCGCCGCCACGAGATCGGCCTGCAGTTCCGCCGAGGCACCCGGGACATACTCGAGCAACGTGTTCAGGGAGATCGCCGCGGCTTCGGGAGCCTTGCCATCGATCGGCACGCCCGGGAAGTGCTTACCGAACACTGTTGTCAGGGCGGCCCACACTTGCGAGTCGTCGGCCAGAGTCCGCAGCGGGGTATCCATCGTGTATCCGGGTGCATCGGGGGCCTGTGGCAGGCTGTATTCCCACCGATGTTCGCCCCCGTCCACGGTCACGACCCGGCCCTCGGGATCATGTGGCAGCACCACTGTCGCATCGACTCCGTCCGGGATGGTTACCGCTACGGACATCACACCGTCGGAGATCCGCCAGGCGACCCGGAAGCGCCCGTGGGCGGTGTCGTGGGTCAGGGTCGCATGCGTAAGGTCACCGCCGGGCAGTGGTGCGATTCGCACCGCGCGGTATCCGGGTGCGACGGCTACGAGCCCGCCCACGGTCCGGTGCATCCAGTCGGCGACGGCGCCGTAGGCGTAGTGGTTGAGCGAGGTCATCCCGGAGGGGTTCAGGCTGCCATCAGGGCGGATGGCATCCCACCGCTCCCAGATCGTCGTGGCGCCCATGGTCACCGGATACAGGAACGACGGCAGTTCGGTCTGCAGGAAGGTGCGATACGCGTCCTCTGCCCGTCCGGCCGTGGTCAGGGCCGGTAGTACGTGTGGTGTACCTGCGAAGCCGGTGGAGATCCGGTATCCGTTCCGCGCGGAGATCTCGGCGAGCCGGTGGCCGGCGCGGCCGAGCTGATCCGCGTCGAGGAGTTCGAAAGCGACAGCCAGCGCGTAGGCAGTCGCTGTCTCGCCGACAACCCTCCCGGACGTGGTGACGTACTCGCGCCGGAAAGCGGCCCGGACTCGGGCGGCGAGCTCCTCGAACTCCGTGGCGTCGGCATCGAAGCCGAGAATCCGGGCGGTGCGCGCCATTTGCCCGGCGGCCCTGCAGAAGTATGCCTGCGCGACAAGGTGCCGGTCGGTTTTCGCTTCGGAAGGGCGATCCTCCGGGGCGTCTGGGTCGAGCCAGTCACCGAACTGGAATCCCGAACTCCACAGGTCGTTCGCATCCAAGCGTCCCGCCACGTCGCGCACGTACATCGTCATCGAGGGGTACGCGCGCCGCAGGATCTCTACCTCGCCGTACTCCCAATACAGTGCCCAGGGCACCCCGACTGCGGCGTCACCCCACAGTGCCGTCTGCGGCGAACGAGTATCGAGCACGTCCGGAACCACGAACGGGACCTCCCCCTGATGCGCTTGCTCGGCTGCCAGATCCGCGAGCCACGATCCGAGCACGCCGCGCACGTCGTACAGGAAGGCGGCCACCGGCGCGAAAGCGTGGATATCACCGGTCCAGCCGAGCCGTTCGTCACGTTGCGGGCAGTCGGTGGGGACCCCGACGAAGTTGCCCCGCATCGACCACACCACGTTGGAGTACAAGCGGTTCACTTGCTCGTCGGAGGTCTCCAGCCAGCCGGTCCGGATCATCTCGCTGTGCACAACGACCGCCACCAGCGATTCCGGCCCGAGCTCACCGGGCCATCCGTCGACCTCGACGTAGCGGAAACCGTGAAAAGTGAAGCGTGGTTCCCACGTCTCCATGCCCTCCCCCCGCAGAACGTAGCGGTCGGTGGCCCGCGCGGTCCGCAATGTGGCGGTGTCGATTTCGCCGTCGCGCAGCACCTCGGCGTGCCGGAGTGTGACCGTTGTTCCCGTCGCACCCTCTACGGTGAGCCGTGTCCAACCGGTGACGATCCGGCCGAAGTCGACGATGTAGCGGTCGCCTGGACGGGCTGTCACCGATACCGGCGCGAGCTGCTGGATCCGGCGGATCGGCGGACCGATGGGGTCGACCAGTGTGTCGGTACTCCAGTCGAAGACGGTCACCGGATGCCAGCCACTGGCGTCGAATCCGGGTGTGCTCCAACCGCTCGGTTCGAGCCGGGCATCGTGGGTCTCGCCGTCGTAGAGGCTATGGGCTGTCACCGCACCGGTGGCGGCTGTGAATTCCGGACCGGTAGCGATGATCTCGCGGTGCCCACCGTGGTCGAGTTCCAGTTCGAGGAATAGGGCCGGCCGGTCGGCGTAGTGGTGGTTCCGTCCGTCGTATCCGACCCGGCCGACCGCCCAGCCCTCGCCGACGACCGCACCGACCACATTCTTTCCGGGCTCGATGAGGTCCGTGACGTCATAGGTGCAGACCTGCACACGATGGCGATAGGCGGTCCATCCGGGAGCCAGCACCTCATCGCCCACCCGAGCGCCGTTGAGATGCGGTTCGACCAGACCGATGGCCGTCACACGAAGGATCGCACGCTCCGGCCGGTGCGCGACGTCGAACTCGCGGCGGAAGTACGGCGCGGGCCCTGCCTCGCCAAGATCGAAATCCGGCGTCACGAAGACACCCGGCCGGCCCACTGAGGACGCGGTCGTCATTTGATCACCTCGATGTTGGACATATCTACTCACTTTCGTTTCGGTCCGGATGCCGGGCGGCGATCTCGGACTGCTTCTCGGGCAGTCCTTTTTCCACGTTCAGCAAAGCCAGCAGGGCGAGCATGATGACACCGGTGACGATGCCGAGTCCGAGGAACGCGAAGGTGATCATGTCTTGGACCTCCGGAGACTGCCGACTGATCAGCTCCCCCGTTTCGCCGACATGAGGTGCGGAGTATCCGACACCGGCCAGCAGCCCGTTGAACAGACCGGTGCTGAGCCCGACCACACCGATACTGATGGTGCTGAACACCGACATGGCCACCCCGTCGGGCCGGAAGCCGTTGCGCCATTCGAGGTCGTCGAGAGTGTCCGCGAACAGGGCTAGCAGTACATAGGCCATCGGCAGACTACCCACATTCTTCACGAACTGTCCGACGAGCACGGTCGCCATATCGTGTGGATCGATCAGGCATATCGCGCTGCCCAGGAGCGTGAGGACGACGCCGGCGCTGGTGATGTTGCGTTTGCCCAGTCGTTTTGCCAACGGCCACACCACGAAGATCCCGATCCCCATGGGCAGTCCGCCGATCACGGCCAATAATGCTTGGGTAGATCCGTCGTTGTAGGTGCCGAGCACGAAGTTGCTGTAGTAGACCAGCGCGATGTTCTGCACGCCGAGGGTGAAGGTGTTCAGGAGCACGACCGCAAACAGGACAACGAGATAGCGGCTGCCTACGATCGCCCGCCACTGCCGCGCGTACCCGATCGGCTCCTCGCCGGAGTCCTGTTCCTCACTGATTCGTTCTTTGGTGAAGTAGTACTGCAGCAGGGTGAGTGGAAGTGCAAGGATCGCGAACACGCTCATCACCGCGATCCACCGGCCCTGGTCGATGCCGATCACCGGCAAGATCACCGCCGGGAAAACGAGCGCCACGAAGATGCCCGAAACCGCGATTGTGGAAATCTGGACGAAGACCGAGAGCTTGCCGCGTTGCTCCATGTTCCTCGTCGACAATGGCACCATTAGGCCATGGCTCATGCTGAACAGCGTGTATGCCAGTGCATAGAACAGGTTGTAGGAGACGAAGATCCAGATCACCTGCACGGTTTCTCCGGCTCGGGGGACCGTGAAAAGCAGGATCGCCGTGAGCATCAGCAGCGGTGCACTCAACAGTAGGTACGGACGCGCTTTGCCCTGCGGCGTGCGAGTCCGGTCGATGAAATAACCCATCGCGAGGTTGGTCAGCACATCGACCACTCGTGCGAGCACCGGAAGGACAACGAGGAATGTGCCACCCCAGACGGAGGTCAACCCCAGCACGTCGGTGTAGTAGACGTTGAGATAGGTGGCCAGCACAGCGTTGAGAAGCAGCGCCCCGGCCGGTCCCAGCAGGTAGCCGATCCACGCCTCGGAGCGCCCCACGTCCCGAGACCGCACCCGCGAATCCCACAGCGGGGACTGCAAGAACCCGCCCATCGCACCGGACGGAGCGGGTGGCCGCGTACCCGCCGATCGGGAACTCACGCCGGGCCGCCCCGCAGCAGGGACCACAATCCGCGCACTGTGTGTCCGTTCGCACTGTCGACAAAGAATTGGGCGAGGCGTGGTGACATCGTCCCCTGACTCATTCGTGCCATGTTGCGCAGGGGCAGCCCTGCGGCGGAGTGCATCTGCATTCTGAAATGCACATCGTCGTAGTCGACACGGCGGCCGGCGCGCCGGGCGACTGTGCGCTCCACCCCACGGAACAGGATGCGGCATGCAAGACTGGCGTCCTTCAGGTCGAAGAGCGAGCTGCCGAGGTCGAAGGCCCCTCTGCGAGGGGAGGAGACCGGCGGAAACGGCTCGTGCACCGTGAGGAAGTCCGTGAGTGTCGGTGCTCCGGCCGGACGTTGATACCACTCGGCCGCTGTCGACGGCCGCGGCTCCACGCCCGATACTTGCACCACCTCGGTGAGCCGGATATCCCGCGAACTGGCCGCGACGCGCAATTCGTACTCGCCCCGCTCCACAACCCAGTCCTGGCCGGTCGGGTCGAAGTGCGCGAATGCGCGCCGGTCCAGGTGCAGGGAAACTTCCCGGGCCGAACCGGCCGCTACCGCAACCTTGGCGAATGCCCGTAGTTCCTGTGCCGGCCGGTGGACACCGCCGGTACGCGGCGACACGTAGAGCTGGACCACTTCGGCCCCCTCTCGGTCACCGGTGTTGGTCACAGTGAATACGACATCTACGCGGTGGTCGCTGTGGGTCGTCACCCTCAGCCCGGAATACTCGAATGCCGTGTAGGACAGCCCGAACCCGAAGGGATACCGAACCGGTACCTTCGCACTGTCGAAGTACCGATATCCGCAGTACATGCTCTCCAGGTACGGCGACTGCTCAGGGCGCACGCCGAAGTATCCGCTGCTGACGACATCGCGGTAGCGGAGTGGATAGCTCTCCGCGAGCTTGCCGGACGGATTCACCGTGCCGAAGAGCAGATCCGCCGCGCCCGCCGCGCCCGCCTGGCCCGCGAGCTGCATATGCAATATTGCCGCGGCGCTCGCTTCCCACGGCATCTCGACGGGACTGCCTCCCATGAGAACTACGACAACGCGGTCCGAAAGATGAGCCAACGCGTCCAGCAGGGCGCGCTGGCCGGCCGGAATACGCATATGTTCGCGATCGAAACCCTCGCTCTCGGAGATCTCGGTGAGTCCGGCGCAGACGATGACGACTTCCGCGGACTCCGCCAGCTGCACGGCCTCGGCCAGCAACGCCGCGTCGTGTTCCTCCGACAACGCCCGGTAGCCTGCCGCGTATACGACTTCGGCGTGTTCGGCGATACTCTCGCGCATCCGGGTTACCCGAGTCGGCGTGACTCGGGAGGAGCCGGCGCCCTGATACCGGGGTTGCTCGGCAAGTTCGCCCAGCAGTGCCACCCGGATGCCCGGAGCCAGTGGAAGCCGATGATTCTCGTTCTTCAGCAGCACGCCGCACTCGGTGGCTGCCCGGCGAGCCAGAGCGTGGTGCCGTTCGTAGAGGTCGCCGGGTGCGGAACGGCTGCGGCCCACGGTGCGGACCGCAAGCTGGCGCATCCGCTCCACCGACTCGTCGATAAGCTGTTCGTTCAACCGTCCCGCGGTAACCGCATCATGCACTTCGGCATCGGAAACGCCACCGATACCGGGCATCTCCAGGTCGACACCCGCTGCATAGGCGGCCACCCGGTCGTTCATCGCACCCCAATCGGTGACGACCGCCCCGCGAAACCCCCACCGACAACGCAGGATCTCGGTGATGAGCCGCTCATTTTCGCTGCAGTACACGCCTTCCACCCGGTTGTAGGCGCTCATGACCGTAGTGGGCTCGGCCTCTTTCACAGCGATCTCGAAGGCAGGCAAGTAGTACTCGTGCAGTGCACGGTCGTCCACCCGCACGTCGGTCGTCATACGGCCGGTTTCCTGATTGTTCAAGGCGAAATGTTTGAGGGAAGTGCCGGGGCCGGACGACTGCACCCCGCGGATCCACGAGGCCGCCAGCTTGCCCGCTAGTAAAGGATCTTCGCTGAAGTATTCGAAGTTGCGGCCACACAACGGGTTTCGCTTCATGTTTACACCGGGGCCGAGCACGACATCGACATTCTGGTCGACCGCCTCGGCACCGATCGCGGCGCCCACTGCGGCAAGCAGATCGACATCCCACGAGGAGCCGAGAGCACCTGCGGTCGGAAAACATGTCGCCGGCCGGCTCGGCCCGATACCCAGATGATCCTCCTGCTCCCCCTGGGCTCGCAATCCGTGGGGACCATCGGCGAGCATCAGCGAACGGACCCCCGGCACCGAGCGGGTCCGCCAAAACGATGCTCCGGAGCCCACCGCGATCTTCTGCGCGAGGGTCAGGGCTGGCGCGGTGGCCGCCTCTTCGGTCTTGTCCATGAAGGTTCGAATCCTCTCGACTAGCTCGTGCTAGTCACCGTAGCAAACCCCCGCGGCCCGACAGGGCTTTCCACCCGACGGCACAAACATCCTGCAGCAGTAGCCCCGAATGATTCGACATCGCCCGTAACGCTCGAACCGAGCGCACGAGCCACGGGGACCGTGGCGAACACCCACCACGAATTCGAGAGGCCGCAGCCCGCGTCGGCGGAAAGTCCCGCCGCAGCGCCCCGGCGGAAGTACACCCACGAGCGAAGGCCGCGACTAGCACGTGACAGCGTCCGCATTGTGCGATACGGTACTGCCTCGTGCTAGTGACGCACATCTCACTGCTGCCAGGCAGTGATGCGTACCACTTCGATGAGGAAGTTCGATGAGAATTTGCCGTTCGACTTTCACCGCCGCACTGGCGGCCACGGCCGTTGTGGTGGGCATGTCCACCGCATCCGCCGACCCGAATCCCACCCCGCCGGCGGCGGTGGCCTACCAGGCCGCTCTGGTCGACAAATCGGTGGTCACCACCCTCGACCAGGGCACCTTCTCTCTGCAGCACGCCGACGCCTCCGTCGCGGTCCGCAACACCGCCGGTGAGGTCGTGGATACCCTCCCACTGGCCTACTCACTGGACGGACAACGGCTTGCGCTCCGGCAAGAGATCTCCGACGACGGCCGTACGCTGACGATTACGCCCGACACCAGCGGACTGAACCGGGCAGCGCTGCGTCCCGTGGCCTCACCGCTCGAGAACCAGCTGGCGATGAATGACCTCATCAATGCCGTCAGTATCAGCACATCCCTCGGCACGCTGGTCGGCACCGCGATCGGCGCGATCGCGGGAATCGGAGTAGGCATAGTGCTTTCCGGCGCCGCGTGTGTGGCCCTTAGCCTCGGTTGTATCGTCGCAGTGCTGCCCATCATGAGCCTCACCGCTGGGGTCGGCGGAATCGCCGGGCTGATCATCGCCGGCGGCCCCACCGCCGCCGCGGCCGCGTTCGAATACGTCACCACGCTCAACGCTCCGCCCGGAACGAGCAAATATGCCGAGCAGACACAGGGCAAGCCAGGGGGCCCTCCGGCACCGGGAACACCGCAGTGATGGCCACCGGACGCGGCCGACCGGTCCGGCGCACGGCGGTAGCCGCTCTGACGGCGATCGGCGCGCTCACCGTCACGGCGCTTCCCGCACAGTCCCAGCCCCCGTTGCCACCAGAGTTTCGCACCACAGTCGCCGGTAGTTCGGTAGTTACCCAGCTCAATGGGGCGACCTTCGCCGCCGGCCCCGACGGCCGCACCGTGCAGATTCTCGGCGCGCGGGGAGAGATGCTCACGGAACTGCCCTTGACGTTCCACGTGAACAACCAACAGTTCCGGAGCGGGCAGCAGATCTCCGCGGACCAGCGCACGCTGACCCTGAGCCCGGATGTCACGGGGGTGCACCGAGCCGGGTTAGCGCCGGTGGCCTCCCCGATGGAAGATCAGCTGGCGCTCAACCAACTATCCGGTGACCTGGGTCGCAATCTCGGCGTCGGCGGGTTCGCGGGCACTGTGATAGGGGCCGGAATCGGGGCAGTAATCGGGTTGGGTTCGTGCCTGCTCGTGGGGCCCGCCTGCCTGGCCACTGCGCCTGCCACCATCGGCGCCTTCGCCGGAGCAGGTGGCGTCGCGGGCCTGCTGATCGGCGGCGGGGCGGCACTGGCCGACGCCGGCTGGAAATACCTGCTCACCATTCAGGCCCCTCCAGGACAAAGTCCGTACGCCGGTCAGGACGGACTACTCGACGAGAACGGCACCGGGGTGCCCGATGCCAACCTGCGGCTGCCCTCGGGATCGGCCGACGGGTTCAAGAGTGGTTCCTCCGCCGGCTCCGGCGGTTGACCTGCTGGTCTCCGCCGGGTGGCAACTGCCCGGCGGAGACCGGAATTCGAATCCCGGCTCCCCCAGCGCCATCACATCGCGTACCGGTCGCCGCAGGCAGACCTGGCTGCGCGCGCACGGCAGCCGACACCCTCGGATTATGTCGCAATGTCGGCCGACACATCCGTCATTGCCACGCTCGAACCATCGAAAGGCAAGTCGGTGACCACAACCGCAACGCAACCGCACGGAAGTCGCGGCACCGGCCGCAACGCCCGCTATGCCCTGTTGCTGATCTCTCTCATCTGGCCCGCCCAACTGCTCTCGGTCATCGGACTACTCGCCGGGAACGCCCAAGCGCAGATAGCCATCCATTTCCAGACAACACAAATCGCGTGGTTCAGCCTGAGCGCGGCCTTGGTCGGTACATTCCTGATGCCGTTCGTCGTCAAGGCGGCCGACCTGTTCGGCAAGCGCAGAGTGATGATCATTGTGACGGCCACCGGGCTGGTGGGCGATCTTCTGGCCGCGCTGGCCCCGAACTATGCACTCCTGTTGACCGGAAAAGCCCTGAGCGGAATCTACCTGAGCATGGGAGCGCTGGTCTTCGCCATCGCACGCGATGTCTTCCCACGTGGCCTGGTCGGCCCCGCCAGCGGCATGATCGGCGGCGCGGTCGGGCTCGTGGCACTCGGTGGTCCGTTCCTGTCGGGCTGGCTGCTCGACCACCATGGCTTCCGCGGCGTGCTGTGGTTCCTGGTCGCGGCAACGGCCGTCAGCCTGCTGATGCTCGCGTTGTTCGTGCCGGAAAGCCCAGTGCGCAATCCGAACCGAACCTTCGACTGGTCGGGCGGCCTACTGCTCGGAGGCGGGCTGACCGCCGTTCTCTATGGAGTCGGAAAAGGGTCCTCCTGGGGCTGGACCGACCCGGCGACGCTGGCGTTCCTCTTCGGTGGTGTGCTGGCTTTGGTGGCCTTCCTCATCGTGGAAGTGACCGTATCCGAACCGATGTTCCAGCCGTCCCTATTACGGCGGCGCGAGGTATGGTCGGTTATCGCCGTCACTGCGCTGCTCTCGGGCACCGTACTCACCGCGGGAACCATTACACAGCTGCTCGCCCTGATGCCGCCCATACCCACTGCCTCCGACGGTCTCGGCTACACCGCCACGAGAATGGCCGTCATCGGGGCGCCGGCCAGCGTGATCATTCTCGTCGCCGCCGCGCTAACCGGGTTTCTCGCACGTCGGATCGACACCCGACTCCTCCTGGCAGTGGCCGCGTCCGCGACCGTCGCAGGCTACCTGTTGATGGCGCAGTATCACTACACGCCGAGCCAATTGGCAGTAACCGGCACAGTCGTCGCGGTCGGTATCGGTATCGCCGCGGCCCTCGCGCCGATCATGATCATCGAAGCGGTACGCCCGCACGAACAGGCCCTGGCAAATGGTATGCAGGGCATGGTCCAGGGCATCGTGACCGCCGTGGTCACACAGGTCATCTTCCTTGTGATGGCTCGCGGCGGCACGGTGCTGCAGGGCACCCAGTTCTATCGCGACGCGGGCTACCGCAACGCCTTTTACTTTGTAGCCGGACTCGCGGTGGTGGTGTTGATCTCCATAGTGCTGATCCCCCGGATCAAACGTCTGGACGAAGCCGAAGTCGGCGAGGCCGCCATCGCGTAGGGGAACCACCCTGGGCTGTCGCCCGCCGGGCTATGCCGAAATTGGACGACCCGAAACCGGACAGACTGTGGTCGCGTTTCCGGGGAACTGGTCGGGCTGACAAGTGGATTGGACCGTCCGGTGCCGAGGCCGGCAGTCTGATCGGTGGGCTTGCCCGGTCGTTGTGAAGATCCTGTGCCGAGCGCTGAAGCCGATGTCAAAGTTTGGTGGCGGTGTATCCTTGCGCGGCAGCGACTCCGGCCGACAGCAACTCTCCGTCGTGGGTGCTCAGTCCCGCGGCGAGACCGGGCCAGCCCAACAGCGGCCCGGCGCACACCCATCCAGTCCGATGCCCGTTTGGAACAGGTCCTGATCTGCTACTATCTCGTGCTAGTTCACTGGAGCGTGAGCACCCGGACCTTACGAAGGGAATCCCCGTGACCCGTCAACCCACGCCAGAGGACAAGTTCTCGTTCGGCCTGTGGACTGTCGGATGGACCGGAGCCGATCCGTTCGGCACCGCGACCCGGCCGGCGCTCGCACCATGGGATTATGCGCAACGGCTGGCCGAGTTGGGAGCCTGGGGAATCACGTTCCACGACAACGATGTATTCCCCTTCGACGCCGATGACGCCACGAAGGAACGGATCGTGCGACGCCTCCGGCAGGCGACCGATCGCGCGGGCCTGACAATCGAGATGGTCACCACCAACACGTTCAGCCATCCGGTCTTCAAGGAAGGCGTGCTGACCGCAAACGATCGCGCTATTCGCCGATTCGGACTCCGGAAAATTCTTCGTGCTGTGGATCTGGCTGCCCAGGCCGGAGCAAGCACCTTCGTCATGTGGGGTGGCCGCGAAGGCAGCGAGTACGACGGATCGAAAGACCTCTACGCCGCCCTCGAGCGGTATCGAGAGGGCGTGGACACCGTTGCCGCGTATATCAAGGAACAGGCCTACGACCTGAGAATCGCGTTGGAGCCCAAGCCCAACGAGCCACGCGGAGACATCTTGCTACCCACGGTGGGGCACACGCTCGCGTTCATCGCCGAGCTCGAGCACGACGACATCGTCGGCCTGAATCCCGAGACAGGCCACGAACAGATGGCCAACCTCAACTACACACACGCACTCGCGCAGGCGCTGTGGAGTGGAAAACTGTTCCACATCGACCTCAACGGCCAACGCGGCCTCAAATACGACCAAGACCTGGTTTTCGGCCACGGCGACCTGATTTCGGCGTTCTTCACCGTCGACCTGCTCGAGAACGGTTTTCCCGCACATCCCGACGGACCTCGGTACACCGGCCCACGGCATTTCGACTACAAACCCTCCCGCACCGAACACATGACCGGTGTATGGGAATCAGCGAAAGCTTGCATCTCGACGTATTTGACGCTCGCGGAGAAGGCGCGCGACTTCCGCGACGACCCGCGAGTGCAGGAGGCAATGACCTACTCCGGACTCCTCGAACTCGCGCAACCGACACTCGGCAATGACGAGTCGATCACCGAGTTCCTCACGACCGACGAAGATTTCGACCCGAACAAGGCCGCAGAACGCGATTTCGGATTCGTGCGGTTGCAGCAATTGGCCATCGACCACCTGCTCGGCTGATGAACCCCACTCCGATGCTGGTCGCTGGGGTCGACTCCTCCACCCAGTCATGCAAAGTCGTCGTGCGTGAAGCAGAGTCGGGCCTACTGGTGCGCCACGGCAGCGCGCCGCATCCACCCGGCACCGAGATCGACCCCGAACACTGGTGGGGCGCACCTATGCGACAGGTTCGTTGTCCGGGATGACCACGTCCACGATGACACGAACGAATTATGCCCGCGCGGCTGTCGAGGGCTTGGTCTGTCACATGGCCGACGCGGCCGAATCCCTGCGCCGCCGATCGGTGCCCGTCGACCGCGTCGCCCTCATCAGAGGAGGCGCACGATCGGCCGCGGTCCGTGAGATCGCTCCCTCGGTACGCGAGGTGCCCGTCGATGTACCGCCGCCGGGCGAGTACGTGGCCGACGGCGCGGCCCGCCAAGCCGCGTGGACGCTGCTGGGCGGCGCCCGCCCACCGAATTGGGCACTGTCGGAGGTCCAGATTTTCACCACACCGCCGGCACCGGAAGTGCTCCGCCGCTACCGGAGCATTGCCACGCAGTACGCCTCATACAGCCGAGACCGGCAGCCACATCAATCGACAGGTACCGACTCCCCGTTACATCCAGTGAAGGAATTGAGGACCGATGACTGACCACAACAAGCCCGGCGACTACCGCAGCGATGACCTATCCGACCGTGTGAACGACCTCGTCGATCGAATGACGTTGCGCGAGAAGCTGAGTCAACTCGTCGGCTTCTGGCAGACCGTCGGCCCCCCGGTCGCACCCGGGCAGGATCTCCTGCACACCGAGAGGGCGGCTTTCGAAGACTTCGCCCGGCACGGTCTGGGTCAGATCACCCGCCCTTACGGTTCCCGCCCGGTCGAGCCGGATGAAGCTCGTGAGGTGTTGATTGCCCGACAGCGTTGGCTTCGCGAGAATACGCGCTTCGGCATCCCCGCCATCGTCCACGAGGAATGCCTCACCGGCCTGACCGCGTGGAAGGCAACGATGTTCCCGGTACCCCCCGCTTGGGGTGCGTCCTTCGACCCTGACCTGATCGAGGAGATGTCACGCGGCATCGGCAACACCATGGCCACGCTCGGCATACATCAGGGCCTCGCACCCGTTCTCGACGTCATCCGCGACCAGCGCTGGGGACGGGTGGAGGAGTGCATTTCCGAGGATCCCCATGTTGTCGCCACCATCGGTGCGGCCTATATTCGCGGTTTACAGTCCGCCGGCGTGATCGCTACCCTCAAACATTTTGTCGGCTATTCGAACTCGCGCGGTGGACGCAACACCGCACCGGTACACGCTGGGCCGCGCGAGATGGCAGACGTACATCTACCTCCGTTCGAAGTCGCGATCAAGGACGCGTGTGCCAGGTCGGTGATGAATTCCTACGCCGAGATCGACGGGGTCCCTGTCACGGCCGACCCGTTCTACCTGACCGAAATCCTGCGCGAAGATTGGGGTTTCACAGGCACGGTGGTCGCGGACTACTTCAGCGTCGTTTTCCTTCAGGCCTACCACGGCGTCGCCGCGGGCCTGGAGGATGCGGCGGCGCAAGCGCTTGCCGCCGGTATCGACGTCGAATTGCCACAAGGCGTCGCATATCTCGATCCAGTGGTCCGCATGATCGAAAGCGGGGGCCTGGACGAGAAGCTGGTCGACCGTGCTCTTCGCCGCGTGCTGCGGCAAAAGGCGGAATTGGGCATGTTGGACGATGATTACGATCCAGATCCTCGCCGGCCGATCGAAACCGACAACCGCGCCACGCAGACAATCGCGCGGCGCATAGCTGAAGAATCCATTGTTCTGTTGAGCAATGACGGAGTTCTCCCCCTCGATCCCGCCAGTTCGCAGCATATCGCGGTCATCGGACCGAACGCCGATACAACTACAGCCCTCTTCGGCGGGTATACCTTCGCCAATCACCTGCTACAGAAGTATCCCGAGGTTCCGCTGGGCGTAGATGCCAAAACGGTCCTCGAGGCGATAACAAGCGAATTCCCTTGTGCTGTGATCGACTATGCGCACGGTACCGGCGTAAACGACGACGACCGTACCGGCATTGCCGAGGCGGCGGCATTGGCAGCGGATTCAGACCTGACAGTACTCGTCCTCGGCGACAGGGCGGAGATGTTCGGTGGTGGCACCTCGGGCGAGGGTTCCGACTCGATCACCCTCGACCTTCCCGGTGCACAGCAGGAACTCGCCGGTGCGGTCCTAGCGGCGGGCACCCCCACCATCGTTGTATTGATGACCGGACGCGGCTATCAAATCTCGCAGATTCTCGACAACGCCTCCGCCGTTCTGCAAGCATTTTTCCCTGGGCAGGAAGGCGCGGGCGCGATCGCCGGCGTGCTCGGCGGCGCGGTGAACCCGTCGGGCCACCTGCCCATGAGCTTGCCGGGACCGGGCACCGTCCAGCCTTATAGCTACCTCCACCCGATCCTCGGAGGGAAGCCCGCCTACAGTCAGATCAGCTCTGTCGACCCTACCCCCGCCCTGCCATTCGGACACGGGCTCAGCTACACCGAGTTCCAGTACGGACAACTGAAATTCACCAGCAACGAGGTTGACACGACACAGCCGATCCGGTGCTCGATCGATCTGACCAACAGCGGCGAGCGCACGGGGGCGGATGTCGTCCAGCTGTACGTCCACGATCCAGTCGCCTCTGTCACCCGGCCGCTCGCCCAGCTTGTGGGTTACGCGCGCGTAGCGCTCGAACCAGGCGAGACGGCGACAGTCGGTTTCGATGTGCCTCCTCGCCAGTTCTCCTTCACCGGTCGGGATGGACGGCGCATCGTCGAACCGGGTGAACTGCGGGTCAGCGTCCGACGATCACTGACCGAAGTGGTCCAGGAGGTATCGGTGACCGTGACCGGCCCAGCACGGGAGGTACCCGGCACCGAACGGCGTCTGACCGACGTCGAAATGGTCGCGGCACAATCGACTTCATCCGGGTAGCGCACACGCCTTCTCGGGTTCGGCCCGAACCCGAGAAGGCGTCTTCGCCATCCGTCAAGCGTACGCCGCGGCACCTTCGACGTGGAACGATCCGAGGCCGGGTACTTCCGCAATCTGGAGCGGCGCATCGCGCAGCTCGGTGAACTGGGCATACAGGCGGACCTGATCCTGTTTCACGCATATGACCGGTGGGGTTTCGCTGACCTGGGACCATCGATCGATGAGTGCTACCTCCGCCATGTCGTGAGACCAACACCATATGCACTTGCGACACACAGGGAATCGCGGCAAGCGCCGCAGCCTTCAGGCTCATTTCGGCGGCGCCGCCGTCGATTGAAACAGCGCCAGGCCAACAGAGTTCCCGCGAGCAAGGCTATCCCGCCCGCTTGATCACCGACCGGCTGAATCCATCCCCGGCGTCCGCACGTACCTCGTCTGCGCTCTCGAAGCCAGTATTGCGTACTACAAACAGTTCGGTTTCCGGCGCGCCGAGCTATTTTCGCTACCGATCGGTCAGAGACCTACCGTATGGCCGATGACCATCAACTGCCCGGGAGACACAACAGGTTCAGACGGTGAGTCGGCCTGCCCGAGCAGTCGACGACGGGACTGTTCAGCGCAACGTTCCCACAGGGACACATTCCCCATTGTCGGTGAGTGCCTCGATGATCCGGCCCGTGGTCGCGACGCGTCCGAGTAGTTCGAAGGTAGCGAGCGTAGCATCGTGCGCCTCGTCGGTGGCGGCGGCACACGCGTCGGAGGCGATCACAACCTGATAGCC
Source organism: Nocardia carnea (assembly GCF_029869215.1). Classification (GTDB taxonomy): domain Bacteria; phylum Actinomycetota; class Actinomycetes; order Mycobacteriales; family Mycobacteriaceae; genus Nocardia; species Nocardia carnea_B. The sequence goes on along the minus strand of NZ_JARWPM010000236.1, from coordinate 27,799 downwards.
GAGATCGGTCGCGCTGCGGGCGGTGCCTTCGACGGTGACGTTGGTGGCGACGCCGGTGAAGACGAGGGTGTCGACCCCTGCGCGGCGGAGGATCGAGTCCAAGGGCGTTGTGGCGAAGGCCGAGGTCCCGGGATGGCTGACGATGGGTTCGTCGGTCAGTGGGGTCAGCTCTGGGATGATCTGTGCGCCGGGTGAGCCTTCGACGAGGGCGCCCAGATCCACGATGGCGTGGTTGAGGCCGGTGTTGAGGATCAGTTCGGGGTAACCGGGGGCGAAGGCAGCGCGGGCGAAAACTACGGGCGCCGAGGCCGCGCGGAAGTTGTCGAGCAGCCTGCGGGTGGTGGCGACGACGTCGTGGCGTTGCACGGACTCGGCGAAGAAAGGCGCGAAGGCGCCGGTGGCTGTGACGATATCGTGCTGCCAGTGAACGTTGACCATGGCCGTGCGGGACGGAGCGAGGGTCAGGTGTGATTCGGTCATGGTCGTCACCGCTGCGCCGGGGTGATGAGGAAATTGCTGAATCCGCCGTTGCGAGCGGCGACGCCGCCGATGGCTTCGTTGACCTTCGTCAGGGGGTAGGTGATGTGTTCGAAGATCGAGAGATCGAGCAGTCCCGCGTCGGCCATCGCGGCCATGGCTTGGCCTTCGCCGGCGGAGAACCAGCAGGAGCCCAGTAGTTGTAGTTGCTGGTCCATGATGTGGTGGACGTCTATCGGTACCTCGCCGGCGGTGGCGCCGATGTTGACGGCGCGGCCGCCGCGGCGCAGCGACTTCAGCCCCTGCTGGAACGGCTCGTGCGGTGCACCGGGGCCCAGCGCGTCGATGTGGACGTCGACTCCACCGCCGAGGGTTCGGTGCACCCAGGAATCGATGGCGCCGTCGAGAGTGGAGAAGGTCCGGATGCGTCCGGGCGACAGCGCCTCGACTCGGGCAAGTAGGTCTCGGTCACGGCCGGTGCCCAGGACCGTGGTCGCGCCCATCGCCAAGGACAGCAGCGCAACGCCCAGTCCGAGTGTGCCGCTGATGCCGTTGATCAGGACGGTGGTGTCGGTGCCGACCCGGGCTTTGCGCAGTGCGGCGTATCCGGTTCCCAGATAACCGAATCGGGCCGCTTGTTCGAACGAGATGCTGTCGGGCAGTTTCACCAAGGAGTACTGGGGGGCAATCATGTATTCGGCGAGACCGCCGTAGGGGTAGCGGTCGAGCAGGCGCGGAGCAGTGGCGGTGAAGCCGAAGTAGCCGGAGAACGCGTAGCTGGTGCAGTCGTTGTGTTCGCCGCGGCGGCACGACAGGCAGTCACCGCAGTAACGTCCGGGGTTGACGTACACGCGGTCGCCGGGGGCGAACCCGTGCACATCCGATCCGACCGAGTCGACGACACCTGCGGGGTCGAGTCCGAAGATCGCCGGCAGCGCGGGCAGCGGATTCTGCGGGAACCAGGTGGTCCAGTTCTGCAGAATGTTGGCCAGGTTGGGCACGATGTTGCAGGCGCGGACCGAGACCCGTACGTCGTGGGGACCGGGCTCGGGCACAGGCACCTCGTCGAGACTCATCGGTTCCCCGACGTGATGCATCCGCGCGGCCAGCATGGTTCCTGCCATGGTGTTTACTCCTTGGAATACGTGAGCCGGCGTCGCTGCCGACTTGATCTATGTAAGTCTCTCTGATGTGATCGCAACCACAGGTTTTCAATCCAGTGGGAAACTGAGTTGTGACGGGCTGTGAAGGAGGAGAATGTCGGGCCGCAACACAGTGCCGGGGCGGTCGGTGACCAGCAAGATGTTCGCCATCCTGGAGGTTTTCACCGGCGAACGGACCGAATGGTCGCTGTCGGAGATCGCCCGCGCCAGCGGGCTCCCGACCAGTACGGTGCACCGGCTCACTCAGGAGTTGGTCGATTGGGGCGGCCTCGAGCGGACCGGTCGGGGCAACTACTGCGTGGGTGTGCGGCTGTGGGAGGTCGCTGCTCGCAGTACCCGTACCTACGGAATGCGGGAAACGGCGTTGCCGTTTCTTCAGGGACTATGGGAGATGACCCACGCTCACGTCCTGCTCGCAGTGCTCGATGGTAGCCAGGCGATTCTGGTCGAGAAGATCAGTGGAACGCGAGATGTTCCGCCCGTAGGCCGGGCCGGTGGACGCTTGCCGTTGCATGCCAGCGCGGTGGGCAAGGTTCTCCTCGCGTATTCGGGGCCGGACCTGGAGCGGGAGATCCTCAGCAAGCCGCTCAAGGCTTACACCGCCGAGACGATCACCGACCCGAACGATTTGCGGTACGAAATCGCGCGAGTGCGCCGCAGCGGTAGCGCGACCTCAGTCGACGAGCTGACTCCGGGATCGGCATCGTGCGCTGCCATCGTCACGGGCCCACCGGAGGTCGGGCCGGCGGCGGTATCGATTCTGGGCACCCCGGGCACCCGGGATCTACGCGAAATGACGCTCTTGGTTCAGTCGGCAGCTCGGGGGCTGACGTATGCCTTGAACAACACCGCACCGGCGAACCCGATTACTCCGCGACTGCCCAGGCCATGGGCCGACAGTTGAGTCCCTGCGCGTTCAGGACCCGGCTTGGCAAGGTTTCAGAATGCCCCGGCAGGTAGTTCACGAAGGCCGCCGGTGGTGTTCTGCATCGCTTGGAAGGTGGTCGGCAGGCCGATGAGCACTGTCCGGGCGAACCAGGTGCCCGCTTCGACCTTGCCTTGGTAGAACGGGCGATCGTCGTCTTCGACGTCGCCGAGCCTGCGGTGAGCGATCTGCGCACTGCGCAGCAGCAGCCAGCCACACAGCAGGTCGCCCAGCGCGAGCAGAAGGCGGGTGGTGTCCTGTGCCGCGAGTTCGCGTTCGGTGTCGTCGCGGTCGTCACCCCAGCGGGTGGTGAGCAGTGCGACCATGCCGCGCACCGATTCGATGGCGGCGAAGAGAATGGCTCGTTCGTGAATGAAGCGAGTATCGGCTGCGTTGGTGGTCTCGACCATCTCCCCGAGTATGCGTTCCAGGGTGGCACCGTTGTCGCGCAGGATCTTCCGGGAGAACAGGTCCAGGCCTTGGATTCCGGTCGTGCCTTCGTAGAGGGAGTCGACCTTGGTATCGCGAACGTATTGTTCGAGCGGATAGTCCGTGAGGAATCCTGAACCACCGAACACCTGCAAGCACTCCTGCCCGAGGACCCGCCAAGCCGTCTCGGCGCAGTAACCCTTGATCACCGGAAGCAGGAGTTGGTGGCATGCGTCGGCGTCGCGATCCACTTCGCCGGCCGCGCGCGCGCCCTCCACCCGGTCCTGCTGAGAGCCGGTGTAGAGGATCAGCGCTCGCATACCTTCGGCGTATGCCTTCTGGGTGATCAGGGACCGGCGTACATCGGGGTGTTCGATGATGGGCACGGGGGCGTCTGTGTTGCCGACGAGGCGGCGTCCTTGTACCCGGGTGGTGGCGTATTCGCGGGCGTTGAGATAGCCGGTCGACAGCGCGGCGGCCGATTTGACGCCGACCAGCATGCGCAGATGCTTGATCAGCTCGAACATCTGCCGAAGCCCGGCATGCGTGTCACCGAGCAACCACCCGGCCGCCGGTGCGTCGGCACCGAACTCGATCTCACACGTCGGGCTGCCGTTGAGGCCCATCTTGTGTTCCAACCCGGTGACCACGGCACCGTTGCGGTCACCGAGTTCTCCGGTGGCCGGGTCGAAATGAAACTTCGGGACCACGAACAGAGACAGTCCGCGGGTGCCGGGCCCACCAGCCCCTTCGACGCCAACCGGCCGCGCCAGCACCAGGTGGATGATGTTGTCGGTCAGGTCGTGATCGCCGTAGGTGATGAATCGTTTTGTGCCTTCGATATGCCAGCTCCCGTCCGGCTGCGGTACGGCGCAGGTGCGCCCGGCACCGACGTCGGAGCCCGCGTCGGGTTCGGTGAGCATCATGGTGACCATCCAGCGCCGTTCGAGGATCAGCTCGGCGAGCCGCCGCTGGGATTTGTTGCCCTGCTGCCACAGCAACCGGACGACCTGAGGAATGACGTTGAGGCCCTGCGGGATTGCCGGATTAGCGCCGAGCATCAGCTCCGTCACACACCACCGCAGAGTAGGCGGAGCGTTCTGTCCGCTGATCTCCGCGGGCAAATCCAGATCGAGCCAGCCGGAGTCGAGATACTCGGCGGCCGCGGCGCGGTAGGCCGACGGCAATCGCACGCTGTGGGTTGCCGGTTCGAATGCGACCGGGTCCCGGTCGGTATCGGAGAAGGACTGGGCGAGCCGGTCGGTGGCATAACGTGCCGCTTCGGTGAGAACCGCCGTGGCCGCGGAAGGGTCGACGTCGGTGAAGGGTGCGTGGCCGTAGCGGGACCGGCCATCGAGCAGATCGAACAGCACGAACTGCATATCCCGGATATTGCTGTGGTAGTGACTCATCGGCCTTCTCTTTCGTCCACCGAGCCGGACGAGCGCTCGGGCTTTGCGAGACTTGTGCAGGGAGGAGCGGGCCGGCGCCGCCGGCGTCAGCGAGGGGTGTCGATCGCCGTGGGGGCAGCCCTGTCCGGCGCCAAGCGGATATCGAAGCGCACCCGCGTCCAGGGAACTCCGGCCACATCGCGTCCATCCGGAGTCGGGGTGCCTGCGGGCACGGACTCGAAATCCGTGACCAGTGAGTCCCGTACACCGAAGACCGTGTCCGAGTCGAGGAGCGCGTCGGTGCGGTCGAAGATGTGCGTGACGAGGGTGCGGTAGCCGTCGGCGCTGACCATGAAGTGCAGGTGGCCGGCTCGCATCGGGGAACGCCCCGTCGCTTCGAGCATCCGTCCCACGGGGCCGTCGTGGGGAATCGGGTACGGGGTGGGCCGCAGCCCCCAGAACGCGTACCGGCCTTCGGCGTCGGTGTGCAGATGCGCGCGGGCGGTGACCCGGCCGTCGTCGTACTGGACATCGTAGAACCCGTCCTCGTCGGCCTCCCATACCTCGATGCGGGCACCGGCGACGGGATTACCCTCGGTGTCGGTCACCGTGCCCTCCGCCCAGCATGGTTCTCCTGGAGCGCCGGCGGAGATATCGCCGCCGATGGGTATCCCGGGCGCGTTCTCGACGAAGAAAGGCCCGAATACGGTGGCTTCGGTGGCGTCGCCGTATGCCTCGTTGTTGACTGTCACGGTCTGCATCGAGGCGCCGAGGACATCGGACAGAAGGATGAATTCCTGGCGTTTGTCGTCGGTGATGTGCCCGGCCGCGGTGAGGAACTCGATCGCGGTCTGCCACTCCTGTTCGCTGAGGCGAACCTCGCGGATGAAGGCGTGCATGTGGTGTACCAGCGACTGCATGACCAGCCGCAGACGCGGGTCGGTGCACGAGTCGAAGCTCGCCACCACCCGGTCGGTGAGCTCTTGTTCCCGCCGGGTCTGCTCGGCGCCGGAATCGGTCGTCATGGCTTCACCTCCGAGGTCGGTGTGTCGCCTGCCCAGGCGGCACGCAGCAACTGCGCGAGATCGGCGGCGCCGACGTCACGTGGCGTGTTCTCGGGTACGACGGGAAGGATCAGCTGCGCGGCCTCGTCGATCACGGTTTCGTCGAACCCGTAGTCCGCGAGAGCGATCGGAGCATCGAGCGCTTCTCGCAACCGGTTCAACCCGGCGACGGCGTCGCTGCTGCCGAATGCGGCGGCTATTCGTTTTGTCGCGGCCGGGGCCGCGGGTGCCAGGTATGCCAGCACATGGGGCAGAATCACCGCGTGAGTCTGCGCGTGTGGCAGGTTGTAGGCGCCGCCGAGCACGTGGCAGATCTTGTGGTGCAGACCGGAGCCGGCAGAAGAGAACGCCACCGCCGACAGGTACGCCCCGTACAGTGTCTGTTCACGTCCCGCGCGATCGTGTGGATCCGTTTTCACTGCCGGGAGCCCGGCACTCAGCGCCCTGATGCCTTCGATGGCCATGGCCTGATCGATCGGGTCGGTGCGTGGTGCCCACATGGAATCGACACAGTGGGCCAGGGCGTTGAGGCCGGATGCCACCGATAGTTCCACCGGTAATGTGTAGGTCAGCGCCACATCGTAGATCACGGTCGTGGGCAGGACTCGATCGTCGACGCCGGTGGTTTTGCGAGCGTTCTCCGTGAGGCCCCAGACGTTCGTGGCTTCGGAGCCCGCGTAGGTGGTGGGAATCGCCACGATCGGGATACCGGTGCTCAGCGCGACTGCCTTGGCCAGTCCCGTCGCCGACCCGCCACCGATACTGACCAAGAGGTCGATTCCGTGCTCGACGGCGAAGCCCTGGGCGTGTTCGGCTGTCTCCCGCGGAACGTGTGGGGCGACGCGGTCGTAGATCAGTGCCTGTGGCAGGCGAGCAGCCAGTTGTGTTGCCCGCGCGCGACCGGAGGCCTCGGCGATGAGCATGATCGCCTGGGCGTCGAGCCTGTTCACTTCGGCGAGGAGGTGGTCGGCTAGCTGTCCCTCGCCGAAGAGCACGCGTTGGCCGAGGGTGCGGTGGGTGAACGTCAGCATTGTGCCAGTGCCTCCCGGGCTGCGGCTTCGGCGTCGTATCCGTAGATCCATCCGCTGCGGGCGAGGGCATCTCCCGCACCGAGTTCGGCATCTCGCTGCTGCTGATCGGGACCGTCGGACAGATGGTTGATGTCTTTGCGTTCGTGGCTGAGTTGTTGCAGTCGGCCCGCCCGGGGAATCCTCAGCTGTTCATAGATCGAGAGGGCTTTTTCAGGGTTGTCCGGTTCGCCGGCCAGGCACTGAGCGAGCGCGGCGGCATCCTCGATGGCCTGCACTGCGCCCTGGGCGAAGAAGGGAAACATGGGGTGGGCGGCGTCGCCGAGCAAGGCCACTCGACCGCTGGTCCACCGCGACAGAGGGGCTCGATCGAGGAGGGCCCAGCGGCCGGGAGTACCCGCGTTCTCGATCAGTTTCTGAAGGCGCGGGTCCCAGCCGTCGAACTCGGCCAGCAATTCCTCGACGGTGCCCTGGCTGCTCCAGGACTCGTCGGTGAAGTCCCCGGCGGGCGCGAACGCCACAATGTTGATCTTGCGTCCCGCCGAGACCGGGTAGTGAACCAGGTGATGATCGGGCCCGATCCACAAGGTCTGCACGGGGCGGCGGCTGAACTCGGGGGCGGCTTCGGCCGGAACAAGGGCTCGGAAGGCGCACATACCGGAGTAGGTCGCGGGAGCGGGTGTGGTGATGTGCCCGCGGATCTGCGAGTGCACCCCATCGGCACCGATCACCACATCGGCCTCGACGGAGGTGCCGTCATCGAAATGGACCCCGACCTTGTCGGGGTGCGCATCGATTCCGGTGCACCGCTTGCCCAGGTGCAGCAGTTCCGGCGGTACCGCAGCGCGGATGGCTTCGAGCAAGTCGGCACGATGGCTGACATACGCGTTTTCACCGTAGAGATCGGCACAGCGCCCACTCATCTGCTCGGCCGACAGCACCGAACCGTCCTGCCAGCGCCGGAACTCCCAGGCGACTTCGAGTTCGACGGCGGAGTCGAGGAATCGGTCGAGATGACCCAGCCGGCGCAGCAGCCGCACCGCGTTCGGGGAAACGACCAAGCCGGCTCCCACCTCACCGAGCTGCTGTGCCTGCTCGTACACGGCGACATCAATTCCGGCTCGGTGCAAGAATGCGGCAGCCGCCAGGCCGCCGATGCCGCCGCCCACGATGACGACGCGTAGTGCGCCGCCGGTTCCTGTATCCGTTGTGGAAATGCTCATCGGGTGTGCGCTTTCTCGGTCAAGGTGTGTACTCGGTCGACTCGGCCAGTGCGCGCCGCAGCAATTTGCCCACCGCGCTGCGTGGCAGCTCCGATCGTGTCTCGATCGCGCGCGGGATTTTGAACTTCGCTAAATGCGGCTGCAGAAAATGCCGCAGATCCTCGACGGTGACCTCGACGTCTGTAACGAGCACGGCCGTGATCACCTCTCCCCACACCGGGTGAGGTCTTCCCACCACGGCCGCCTCCCGGATCCCGGGATACTGGGCGATCAGGTGCTCGACCTCTGCGGGATCGACGTTCTCACCGCCGGTGATGATGGTGTCCTTGGACCGTCCGGTCACCCACAGGTCACCGTCCTCGTCGAGGTATCCACGATCCCCCGTGATCAGCCACTCCCCCACGAAGGCAGCCGCGGTGGCCTCGATGTTGCGCCAGTATCCGGACGCCAGATGCGGGCCGCGAACCCAGATATCCCCGACCGCGCCGGTAGCACAGTCGATACCTTGCGGCGAGACGATGCGCAGATCGGTCAATAGCGCCGCTGGTCCCGAGGATCCTGACTTCGACGAGCCCTCGTCGCGCCTGCGGAAACTGACCGACGGGCCTGCCTCGGTCATGCCGAAGCTCGGCAGTACCGGCACCCCTCGACCGGACCACGTCGCCACCAGCGCCGGAGGCATCGGCGCCCCACCGCCGAGGACCCACCGCAAGCTCGACAGGTCGGCGAGGTCGAACCCCTCCGACCGAGCCATCAGCGCCAGCATCGACGGCACCGCGAACATGGTGGTCACCCGATGCCGGCAGATCTGGTCGAGACACCGGAGCGCATCGAAACCTCGATCGATAACCACCGTCCCGCCCTTGTACAGCGTGCTGACTGCCAACGTGTTCAGTGCGGCGGTGTGGGACAGGGGCGTGTTCACCAGCGTGACATCGTCGGAAACGATATCGAGACCCAGGAGCGTGTTGAGGCTGTTGAACCACAGCGCCCGATGGCTGAGGATCACCCCCTTTGGACGGCCCGAGGTACCCGAGGTGTAGACGATCAGGGCGGGATCTTCGGGATCGGACCGATGGACGTCCACCACCGTGTCGGCACCCGCCGGAATCACGTCCAGCGAGGTGCCGCTAGTGGGTGCGAGCAGATACAGCGCAATGTGGGGACCGATATCGCCGGCGAGGCGATCGGCCGTCTCTGCGGACACCAGCACCACCCGCGCGTCGAGGTCGTCGACGATATGGGTGAGTTCCTCGACGGTGGAGGCGACCCCCACCGGGGCGAACACGGCTCCGATGCGGGAGCAGGCGTAGAGCGCTACCAGCATTTCGGGACGGTTCTCCGAGAAGCACACCACGCGGTCGCCCGGAACGACTCCGCGCCGGCTCAGGAACTGCGCCGCCGCGTGAATGCGATCTCGCAGATGGCCGTAGCTCCAGCACCGGTCCTCGTGCACAATGGCCACCCGCTCGGGCTGACGTTCGGCACGACGCTCGACCAGTTCCCCGTACCGGGGCACCATCGCTGCGAACGGGTTGTCGCCCGGCGCGGGGGCAGTGCTGTGTGTCATCGCAAGGTCTCCACTCAGATCGGGTAATGACGATGCTCGGACGAGACGGTGACCCAATGCAGTTCGGTGAACTCCTCGAGCGAGGCCTGCGAACCGAACCGGCCGTACCCGCTGGCCTTGACACCGCCGAACGGCATCTGTGCCTCGTCGTGCACCGTCGCTCCGTTGATATGGCAGATACCGGATTCGATCCGGCGGGCCACCCGCAGCCCGAGGTCCGTATCGGCGGTGAACACCGCAGCGGACAACCCATACTCCGAATCATTGGCCACGTGCACCGCTTCGTCTACACCGTCGACAACGATGATCGGCGCCACAGGGCCGAAGGATTCCTCACGGTAGATCCGCGCATCGGATCCGACTCCGTTCAGCACCGTGGGCGGGTAGAACAATCCATCGGGTTCACCACCGGTGAGCACCGTCGCGCCGTGCGCGACTGCGTCCTGGACCAAGGCATGCACGTGGGCGACCGCGGTCTCGTGGACGAGCGGACCGAGCTGGGTCCCGGGATCCTGCGGATCGCCGACAACCAGTGCCCGGGCGCGTGCGGCGAGCTTCTCGGCGAAGGGTTCGGCCACCGCGCGATCGACGATGATCCGCTCGGTGGACATACAGATCTGGCCCTGGTTCATGAACGCCCCGAACGATGCGGCCGCGACGGCCTCGTCGAGGTCGGCGTCGGCCAAGACCAGAAACGGTGCTTTGCCACCGAGTTCGAGCACCGAGCGAGTCAAGTGCCGGCCCGCCAGCTCACCGATTCTGCGTCCGACGCGGGTCGAGCCGGTGAAGTTGACGCACCGCACAGCCGGGTGCGCGATCAGTGCTTCGACGACTTCGGGGGCGTCCTCGGCGGCGTTGGTGATCAAGTTGACCACTCCGGCCGGGGCGCCGGCGTCGACGAGGCACTGCACGATGGCCGCGTGGGTGGCCGGAGTTTCCTCCGACGCTTTCAGCACGACGGTGTTACCCAGCGCCAGCGGCATCGCGATCGCCCGGACTCCGAGGATGATCGGGGCATTCCACGGCGCGATCCCCACCACGACACCCAGCGGCTTCCGCTCGGCCAGTGCGGTCATCCCCGGCACATCCGACGGAATCACCTGCCCGACAGTGGAATAGACCTGAGCTGCGGCCTCGCGCAGCATGCCGGCGCCGAGCTTGACATTGAAACCGCACCACGCGGCCGCCGCGCCCATCTCCCGCCCCATCGTCGCGGCGATCTCCGCGCTCCGGTGCTCGAGCAGTTCGGCGGCGCGTTCGAGGATCGTCCGGCGGGCGGCCGGGGCCAGCCCGGCCCAGGAGGGTGCGGCCTCGGCGGCTGCGGTTGCGGCACGGACGGCGTCGGAAGCTGCAGCGGCTGCTACCCGGGCGATTTCCTGCCCGGTCAGGCGCTGAGACTTGACGAAGAAGCGTCCCTTTTCCGGGGCGGTCGCGGCGCCACCGATATGCAAATTCACCGTGGCGACGTGAGCTGGACTGGTCATCGGCGTGCTTCCTGATCCGAGTTCGAGTAGGTCTCCAGGCCGGGCCGGTAGGTCTTGGTATCGAGGAACTCTGTCATACCCTGTTCCCGGGCATCGGCATCGAACAGGATCGCCTGGTCGTGCTTGGCATACAGGAAGTCTTCTGCCGCCTCCCACGACATCAAGCGCGAGTGCCGGAAACCGATCTTGGTGCAGCGCACCACCCACTGGCTCAGCGACGTCAGCTTCAGTGCCAGTTCGATGGTGCGTTCGCGCAACTGCTCGGCTGGCACGGCCTCGTTGACCAGCCGCATCTCTGCGGCGCGGCGGCCGTCGAACGGTTCACCGGTCATGATGTGGTACATCGCGTCGCGAGTGGGGATGGTCTCGGCGAGGGCCCGGGTCACGAGATTACCCGGGGTGACACCCCAATTGACTTCCGAGAGACCGAAGGTCGCGTCCTCGGCGGCGATCGCCAGATCACAGGACACCAACGGGACAAAGGCACCACCGAAACACCAGCCGTTGACCATCGCGATGGTCGGCTTGGTGAAGTTGTACAGCTTACGGAACTGCCAGTTCGTGCCCTCGCCACGTACCCGGTGCTGTACCGCGCGCGGTTTACCGTCGGTTTCCCGGAAGTACTCCTTGAGATCCATGCCCGCGGAGAACGCTTCACCAGCACCGGTGAGAACCACCACGGCGCACCGGTCGTCGTCCTCGAGCCGATCCAGTGTGGCGAACATTTCCCGGTTCAGCGCCGGGTTCATCGCGTTGCGCTTATCGGGCCGATTGAGGCTCACCCACGCGATGCGGTGTTCGTCGAATTCGACCGTGACCGTGTTACCCCACGGCTCGTTGTCGGTGTCGATGGTCATCAGATCTCCCTGGGGAACTCGGAACGGTCGCCGGCCGGGTGCTCGATACGAGGACCACCCCGGCATGTAAGAATCTCTGATATCGAAGGTATCAGAGACTCTGATAACCTGTCAATCGTGAACGGAGACTCGGATGACGAGGAGCTCGGCGCTCACCCTGCCACGGGGCCGCGCGTGACCTACCTGGTGAAACGCCTCGAATCCGCCGTGCGTCGCGACCTCGACGACGGACTGCGCAACCACGGGCTCACCACACCCCAATACGCCGCACTCAGCATTCTGGGCGTGCATCCGGGCATGTCCTCGGCGCAGCTCGCCCGGCGGGCCTTCGTCACTGCGCAGTCGATGCAGGTCATGGTGGCGGGGTTCGTCCGGTCCGGCTACGTCGAGCGCCGGCCACAGCCGGGCAATCAGCGCATCCTGTGCAACTACCTGACCGACGCAGGGCACGACGCCCTCCGCAAGTGCGAACAAGCAGCCGACACCGTCGAAAAGAAGATGCTCGACGGGCTCGACACCGCGGCGGTTGCCGACCTGCGGGAGGCCCTCGGACGTTGCGTCCGCAATCTCGCCGGCAGTTGACTCCGCAGCCCACCACCAGGATGAATGCCAGGGCAAGCTGAGCTCATGGCCGGCACAAGAATGCCCCGCGTCACCCCCTCATCGGGTTACGCGGGGCATTCCCATGGGCCGCGGCCGGTGCTACGTCACGTCACCTGCCATCGCGAGAACCGCTCCTGGACCAGCCGCAGGAGTTGGTCCACCACCACCGCGACGACAATGGCTGCCACGGTCGCCGCCCAGACCATATTCACGTTGAAACTGTTCTGGCCGCGCACCATGAGATACCCGAGCCCTGAACTCGCCCCGGTGAATTCGGCAACGATGGCAGCCTGGATTGCGAAACCGAAGGTGATACGCGCGGATGTGCCTACCCACATCACCGCTGCGGGCAGCCGCGTATCTCTGATGACCTGCCAGCGATTCGCGCCGAGAATCCGGGCATGGTGCCGCACATCGATATCGACATCGGCCACACCCGCGGCCGTGCTGACGATGATGACGAAGACGATCACGAAGGCGACATGGACCATGCGGGAACCAACCGAGTATCCCAGTGCCACCGCGAAGAAAGGGTAGAACACCAGCCGAGGGAAGCCCTGCCAGAAGGAAACGAACGGCGTGATGACCTTGTTCACCGCGTCGAAAGTGCCTGCGATCGTGCCGATGACGATTCCCGTTATCAGGGCCGCGAGGTACCCGGCGACGGTAACGAACACGGTCACGAACGTATTGCTGACAAGAGTGCCGTCTGTGAGCCACCCGGTGAGCGTGTCGAGGATCTTCGATGGTGTCCCGACCACGAACGAGTCGATGACACCGGCTCGCACCGACCACTCCCAGCCCAGCAGTACTGCAACCACGAAACCGATCTGGGAAGCGACGAGGGCCGCGGTCCGAATTCCCCTGCGGTTCTCGGTCAGAACAGCCGCCATTGGGTGTACCTCCGTTCCAGGACGGACAATCCCTTGTCCGCTGCGAGCGAGATGAGCGCGATCACCACGGCAGCTGAAACCAGCAGTTCGGGCATACCGAGAATGTTGCCTCGGGACAGATAGGACCCGAGCCCGACCGACCCGGCGAGGTACTCGGCGACCGCTGCCCCGAGGACGGCCCAGATGGCAGCCAATCGCAGGCTGGTCATCAGCCATCCGGTCACCGCCGGGATGTACACCGAGGTCGCCAAGGCGGAGCCGCCGGCACCGAGGATCCGCGCGTTCTCGGCGTAGACAGGGTCGATCGTCGACAGACCGTTGAACACGTTGAGGTACACGATCAGGAAGATGAGGGATGCGACGAACAGCGCGGCCGACGTCGTCCCGATTCCGAACCACAGGATGAACAGCGGCGCGAGCGCGATCCGCGGAATCGCGTTGGCTACGACGAGAAATGGCGAAAGGAAACGGCGCACCAGCGCGAACGGCCACGACAGCGCGACGCACAGGCACGCGGCCGAAACACCGACCACGAAACCGATCGCCGCATTCGTCAGCGTCACCACTACATCGCTCCAGAATTGCGCGTCGGCAACCCAGGACAAGATCTGTTCCGCGACCATGGCCGGCGACCCGATCAGGGGTTCGGCAGCAGGTGACAGGCTCACGACCGCCTGCCAACCCACGAGGAGTACCACCCAGAGGAGCACCCGAGCGGTCGGGATCCATAAGGACCTCCGGGTCGCCTTCAAGGCTTCCCCGGAATCAACAACTGTGGCGGTGGTTACGGTCACGACCGACCGCCCGTACGGGGAAGGACGACCTGTTCTCGCAGGTCATCCCAGAGCTGGGAGTGTATTGCGGTGAACGCGCTGTCGAACCGCAGTTCGAGCAGGTTGCGCGGGCGGTCGATCGGCACTGTGCGATCTGTCAGCACTGTGCCGGGCCCGCGTGTCATCGTGACGACTCGGTCGGCGAGGCCGACTGCCTCCTCGAGATCGTGCGTGACGAAAACGACGGTCTGGCGTGTTTCCTCCCAAAGCGCCAAGAGGTCGTTCTCCATGAGGTTGCGGGTCTGCGCATCGAGCGCGCTGAACGGCTCGTCCATGAGGAGAACTCGCGGTCGCAGCACGAGACTGGCAGCAATCGCAACACGCTTGCGCATTCCGCCCGACAACTGGTGCGGGTAGGAGTTTTCCGACCCTTCGAGACCGACTCGGCTGAGCCATCCACGCGCTTCGTCGTTGGCTTCCTTCTTCGGCGTGCCACGATAACGGAGGCCGAGCGCAACATTCTGCACGGCGGTCCGCCAAGGCAGTAGTGCATCACGCTGGAACACGAAGCCGACGTCGGGATGTGGGCCCTGGCGCGCGTCGACCGGGGTTCCGAGCACCTGCACCTCACCTGAGTGCGGTGGACGCAGTCCGGCGATCATGTACAGGATGGTCGACTTGCCGCATCCCGATGGACCGACAATGGTGACAAACTCACCATCTTCGATGGACAGGTTGACATCTTGGACCGCGGTCCGGACTCCGTTCTTTGTGGCGTACGCCTGCGTGAGATTGCGCAGTTCGATCGCAGCAGTGCTGCTCGCCTCGCTCCGCTCAGCAACGCTCGATTCGCGGGTGGAGAACATGGTTTACCTTTCGTATCGCGAAAACTACGCAAGTCCTGCAGGCGTTTGCACGCCGAGCCGGCCGTATGCCTCTAGTACGTATTTGTTGTCGAAGGTGCCCGGTTCGGGCTCGTAGCTGTCCGGCACGACATCGACCAATTTCGCGCCGGTAACCGTCTGCTCGATCTCCTCCGCCGAGAAGCCCCCCGTGGCCCGGGTGAAGCCTGACTGCGAATATTCCCACTGCCGGTCCCAGGTCGACCCGACGGCCTCCTTGAACCCTGCGGGCATATCGTTCAGTACCTCGTCGGCGGACGTCGAGGCACTGATCTCGGCCAGCTCGGAGACGATCGATGTCACGACTTCCTGGGTGAGGTCCGGATGGCGCTGCAGGAAGCGTGGTGATGCGGTGAGTACCGAGTTGAGCTGGTGCGCGATCGGCAGCGAATCGTCTGCTTGCGGGTTGGACACCAAGTAGGCCGTGCCCGATTCGACCGCTTCCGCGGAGTTCGCCGGCGAGGTGGACAGGATATCGGCACGATCGGAGGCAAGCATCGCCTGGGTTTCCGACCCACTTCCCAGCGGCATGCGTTGTTGGTCCTCCCATACCAAACCCGCATCCTCGGCGGTCAAGCGAGCGCTGATCTCGGAGATCGAGCCGACGCGGGTGAACGCCCAGCGCTGGCGATCGAACTTTGCCACGTCGGTGTTGTTCTCCCGTTGGAGAGCGCTGCGGGCGATGACCTGCTGAGAAGGGCCGTCGAACATGTTCATCAACGGCACCAGCGCACCACC
This sequence comes from Nocardia carnea, assembly GCF_029869215.1. Taxonomy (GTDB): domain Bacteria; phylum Actinomycetota; class Actinomycetes; order Mycobacteriales; family Mycobacteriaceae; genus Nocardia; species Nocardia carnea_B. The sequence goes on along the minus strand of NZ_JARWPM010000236.1, from coordinate 12,279 downwards.
CTGCGCGTTCACTCCGAGAACCGAGCTGCCGGGCAGGATAGCGATGTCGACGGAGCCACCCGCCAGCGCGGCCACCAGGTTGGAACCCGAGGGAATCGTCTCGATGGAAAGTTCGATCCCGCGCCGCTCGAGGACCTCGGACAGCGCGCCCGCCTCACCCGTCCCGGCGTAGAAAGCAGCGAAGGTTACGTCGCTGGAGAACAAACCGACCCTCAGTTCGTCGGGGTCCTCCCCCGCGTTCGTGCTCGCGCAGCCGGTCAGTGCTACCGCAACCGCAGCAGCAACGCCGGCGATGGCGAAGCGGGTTCTCGAATTCGGCATGGGTACTCCTGAATGGGGATGTGACGTGGATTACGCCGAGATGAGCATATATTCGCAGTCTCCCTAACGGTCGTCAAGTGTCATGACAAATATTATTGTGTAAACCGCAGTTCACCAGGGAAGACACCACGTCGCGGCGGCCGCAATGAACCTTAAATATCACCTTGCTTGACGTTCGACACTTCAGGTGCGATTCTTTTTCCGGGTGCTGAGAGCTGCGTCACCTACCCATCCGCCAGCCGCACCATCCGTGCCACCTACGTCCGCACCCCTCCGTCCCATCTTGTCCACTACACCTCCACCAAGCAGGAACGAAGCGCCGGCATCGACCGGCACGGCGTGACATCAGAGAGGAATCGACCGTGGCAGAACACGCGGGCTCGCAGGACCTCCTGGTGACTCTGCTGGGCACCTACTTCTTCGGGCAGCGCAAGCCGATCCCGTCGGCATTTCTCGTTCGCCTCCTGGAGGAGTTCGACGTCACCGAGATCGGGGCCCGCAACGGATTGAGCCGGGTGACCAAACGCGGACTACTCGAGGTGAGCAAGCCCGGCCGCTCGACCTATTACCGGCTCTCCGACAGCGCACACGAGCACCACGCCGAGAGACTCAGTGAAATCGTCGACTTCGGCGGTCGGGCCACAACCTGGGACGGCACTTGGTCGATCGTGATGTTCTCCGTCGCGGAGAAGAATCGCTCGCAGCGCCACCTGATCCGGCACAGGCTCGACGCGATGAGGTTCGCGACTCTGTACGACGGCGTCTGGGTCAGGCCCGGGCCACCGCCTACGCCGCTGAAGGCCACTCTGGAGTCCTTGGAACTGCAGAAGGCCACGGTGATCGCCGGCGCCCGCATCGAAGAACACTTCGGGCTCGGTGACCCCATCCGCGCCTACTCGTTCGAGCACCTGGAAGAACGCTACAAGAGCTTCATCACCACCTTCGCCCCCCTGCTGGAGCGAGTCGACGTCGGCACGGTCGGTGCCGCAGAAGCACTAGTCCAGCGGGCACGGGTGATGCAACAGTGGCGGTTCTTCCCCGATCACGACCCACTCCTACCCCCAGAGATCCAGCCACCCCAGTGGCCGCTACGACAGGCCCGCGACATCTTCGTGGGCATCTACGACGGCTTGGCCGAACTCGCCGACCTCCGGTTCCGGCAGCTCCTCGACGAATACGAACCAGCTCTTTCCACCGACGTCCGCTCCCTCAGGAGCGCAGAAATCCGCCTCATGGCGATACCGGCAAAGGAAATGGGCCCGCTGACCGGCATGCCCTGACCAATCGAAACGAAGGACATCAGATGACCCGATCAGAAGAACAACAGCACCACGGCACTGCGGTCGTGCTCGCGGTGGGCGATATCGGCCCGGACCGCGACGATGCGGGAGAACTGTTCGAGCCGACCCGAGAACTGCTTCGCTCCGCGGACATCACCTTCGGCCAGTTGGAGTTCGTGCTGGCCGAGAGCGGCGAACGGTTGCCTCAGGTGCGTCACACGGTCAAAGGTGATCCAGCGGCGGCTCGAGCACTGGCCGACAACGGATTCGACGTGATCTCCTTCGCCGGGAACCACTGCATGGACTTCGGAGCCCGAGCAATGCTCGAGACGATCACGAACCTGCGTGCGGCGCACCTGCACCCTGTCGGGGTGGGGGCGAACATCGACGAAGCACGACAACCTGCTGTCCTCCCCGCCTCCGGCGGCGAGGTGTCAGTGCTCTCGTACAGTTCGATCCTTCCCCACAGTTTCTGGGCGACCGAGAACCGGCCCGGCTGCGCTCCGATGCGAGCTTTCACTTTCTACGAGCAGGTCGAGCACGATCAGCCCGGTACGCCGGCGCGCATCCACACCTTCGCCCACCGTGACGATCTCGCGGCGCTGCGCGCCGATATCACCCAGCAGAAGTCCGCAGGCCGGTTCGTCATCGCCTCGTTCCACTGGGGCATCCATTTCATCCCCGCCGAGATCGCGGACTACCAGCGGGACGTGGCTCGAGCCGCCGTGGATGCCGGCGCGGACGTTGTCATCGGCCACCACTCACACATCCTGAAAGGTATCGAGATCTACAAGGGTGTCCCGATCTTCTACAGCCTTGCCAACTTCGCGATGGACACGAGGATCACTCCGGAGCATGTCGCGTCGAAATCGTTTCAGGAGATTCTGGCCCTCAACCCCGAGTGGGTGCCCAACTACGAGTCGACCTTCAACTTTCCCCCGGACTCCCGCAAGACGATCATCGCGAAATTCGTCATCACGGATGGCCGCCTCACCGACTACGGGTTCTTCCCGGGGTGGATCAACGACAACTCCCAGACCGAACAGCTGACACCGTCCGATACCCGTTTCGCGGATGTCGTGGACTACATGACATCCGTGACCCGGCAGGCCGGACTGAGCACAGAGTTCCGGACGGACGGAGATTTCGTACGTCCGGAAGTCGTCACCGCCGAGGCTCAGCCGTGACCTGGTCGTCAACGGCCGCAGTCACGGCCGAGCTTGCCGATTTCATCGCCGGCACAACATGGTCGGATGTGCCCGCGGAGGTGATCGACAAAGTGACCCTGCACGCCGCCGACGGCATTGCGGCGATGATGGCGGCCAGCGCACGGCCGTGGACCGAAGCCGCCCGCTCGCTCGCCCGGCGAGAGAGCGCGGCCGGGCACAGCGCGATCATCGGCCACACCGCTCGGCTGCGCCCGGGACCGGCAGCCTTCGTCAATGCCACCGCGCTGCATGGACTGGAGCTCGACGACTACCACGTCCCGGCCGCCGTCCACGCCGGCTGTGTCGTCGTACCCGCCGGAATCTCGGTGGCCGAGGAGATCGACGCGCGCGGACGGGACCTGCTGACCGCCTTGGCGGTCGGATACGAGGTGACCATTCGGCTGGGGCTGGCGATGTCCCCTGAAATCACCCAGGACCGCGGCTTCCACGTCACCAGCAGCTTCGGCCCGCTCGGCGCAGCAGCTGCAGCTGCCAGCCTGTGGCAGCTGGACCCCACTCGGACGCAGCATGCCCTCGGCCTCGCTGTTGCGCAGGCAGGGGGAACGACCGAGTTCACCCGGTCAGGCGGAGAGGTCAAGCGACTGCATGCCGGCTTCGCTGCTGCCGCGGGTATCCGCAGTGCGGAACTCGCTCAGCATGGTGCTACCGGCCCCGATCATCCCATCGAAGGTGACCGAGGGTTCGCGAGGTCATTCGGCGGGCGGCGGGTCGAGCTCGACCGTCTCACCGACGGCCTCGGCGAAACTTGGCACTGCGACGGATTGGGCATCAAAGCCTGGAGCACCTGCACAGGCAACCACGCCGCCCTCGCAGCGCTGGGCACGCTACAGGCCCAAGGCTTGCGCACCGAGGAAGTCGAAAGCGTCCGCATCTATACCGATCGCACCACCGCCGCCCATTGTGGGCACCTGGGGCCTCGAGTTCGAAGTCTGACAGAGGCGCAATTCAGCCTGCACGTCACCGCCGCCATGGCCATCGCACTTGGCGGCAACGATCCTTCGCACTACGACCTACTGGAACGCTCCGCGTTCGAGATTCCCGAGGTGACCCGGGTTGCCACCAACACGAACGTTCTCGTCGGAGAAGAACAGGACCGTGCATTCGCCCACGGCTTGTCCGCCCGCGTCGAGGTAACTCTGCGAAACGGAGCGCAGGTCGAGGCGTCCGCATCACCACCGGGGTCCCCCGAGAACCCATTCGACTGGCCCGAACTGTTGGAGAAGATGTACCGATCCGCTGCCGGGTATGCGGGAAAGGCAGCCATCGACGACATGGTTACCGGCGTCAGAAAGTGGCAGCTGCCGGCTTCACGAGTGCGCGGGGCTCTGCCGAGACCAGCCCCCGGCAGTCCAGGTTCTGTGTAGCCACAGCGGAGTCCCGAGGAAGGCTCTTGTCACAAACATACTAACATGTTAGCATCTTTGTGATGCACGACACATGATGTCCATCACTCATCAGGTTCTTGCGCACCCTGTTGCGTCCCGGCCATCGGGCGCCATGACTCGGACGCGCACATCGAAGGGCCTCAGCACAGGAAGAATCAGTATGGGAAATGCCCTGTCTCGATTGGTCCGCACCGGACTGTCGCTGACCGCAGCCGTCGCGGTGCTAGGCGCCTGCGCAACCACCGCGCAGGACAGTGCTGCGCCGCCGATCGGCGGAAGCGACACCCTCTTCGCCAAGCTCCCGCAGGAGATTCGGGACGCCGGCGAGCTTCGGGTGGCGGCAGACGCCCATCCCCCGTACCGAATCGTCGAACCGAACGGAAAGATCACCGGGATTGATGCGGACGTATGGGATGCGCTCAGCGGCGAACTCGGGATCCCCGTCAAGTTCGAGTCCGCGGCTTCTTTGCCCGCCATTCTCAGCGGGCTGGGCTCCGGCCGCTACGACGCATACAACGGCCCACTCGCGGTGTCACCACAGCGTGAAGAGGCTCTGGACATGGTGACCTGGCTCCAGGAGAGCATCAGCTATCTCTACGAGACCGGCGGCAGTACCGGAGTCTCGACGATTGCCGACGTATGCGGCAAACGGGTCGGGCACGGTGTAGGCAACATTGTGGAGGACATGCTGCCCAAACTCGGTGACTGGTGTGTCGACCAGGGACGCGCAGCACCGACGGCAATGCCTCTCAAAGACACCAGCACAACCGTGCTCGCGCTCTCCTCCGGTCAGATCGATATCGCGGCGATGACGGAATCGGCCGCGCTCGACCTGATCCGGGCCCAGGAAGACAAGTACGACTATGTGACCCAAGGGCCGGAGCAAGGCGCCCAGATATTCCTGGACGCCGTCGTCAGTCCGAAGGGAAGCGGCCTCGCCCCAGTCCTGCTCGAGGCATGGCAGCGGCTGTTTGCAAACGGCGGCTACGAAGAGATCATCCAGAAGTGGGGCCTGGAGAACGAGCGGATCGATGCCCCGCAGCTGAATCCCATGTCAGGGCAGACGGAATGAAGAGCGCGAGCGCAGTGACCACCCGGATCGCCGGGGCGGGCGCGGCAGCGGCCCTGCCTGTGGATATCGCCGATGCCAAACGCCGCATCCATCCCTGGCGGATCGCCACCTCCATCCTCGTCGTCGTCGCCGCGCTACTCCTGATGCGTTTCGCCGCGACGAACCCGAAGTTCGAATGGCCCACGGTGGCCGAGTATTTGTTCGACCCTTCCGTACTCCGCGGGCTGTGGATGACACTCGCGCTGACGGCCATCTGCATGACCGCCGGCTGCCTGCTCGGTGTCCTCGTCGCCGCCGGCCAGCTCAGCGAGGTCACAGTTGCCCGCGCAGTGTCGAAGCTGTTCGTCACTGTGTTCAGGGGTGTGCCACCGCTGGTACAACTCATCTTCTGGTTCAATCTCGCCTACCTTGTGCCCTCCGTAGAACTGAGCATCCCCGGGATCGGGGTCGTCTTCTCCGGCGCCACCAATACGTTCATGACGCCTTTCGTCGCCGCGATCATCGGTCTGTCGCTGCACGAGGCGGCCTATATGGCCGAGATCATTCGGGCGGGCATCCTGTCGGTGGATCAGGGCCAGACGGACGCCGGCAAGGCAATGGGTTTCACGAGCGGACGAGCGTTCCGGAGGATCGTTCTGCCACAGGCCATGCGCGTAATCATCCCTCCGACCGGTAGCCAGCTCATAGGACTCCTGAAGGGAACATCCCTGGTGAGCGTGATCGGCATGACCGATCTATTGCTTTCGGTTCAACTCATCTACAACCGCAACTACGAAGTGGTGCCGCTGCTCGTCGTCTCCGTCTTCTGGTACCTCGCGGTCGTGACCCTGTTGTCCGCGGTCCAGCGGCGGATAGAGATCCGGTTCGGACAGGGACACGCGAACACCCCGTCCCGCAGCGTACGTCGTCTGATGAAAGGACAAGCACGTTGACCGAATCCGAAACCGGCTCCGCCGCTTCCCCGTTGGACGGCCCGACTACGCGCCCGGTGCTGCAGGTGCGCAACCTGAGGAAGTCGTTCGGCGCCGTTGCCGTGCTCGACGGCGTCGATATCGATCTTCACGACGGCGAAGTACTCGCGGTCCTCGGTCCGTCCGGTTCGGGTAAGTCGACCCTGGTCAAGTGCATCCACATGCTGGAGAGTCTGGATGGCGGCAGCGTCACCCTGGACGGCGAGCTCCTGGGCTACGAGGAACACCGAGGGCGGCTGCGCCCGATGAGCGAGCGTGCCATCGCACAACAGCGGTCGCGCATAGGGATGGTGTTCCAGCACTTCAACCTGGTGCCCAACTGGACCGCGCTGCGCAACATCACCGAGCCCGCGATACGAGTACACAAGCACCCCCGGGCCGAGGCGGAAGAGCGTGCCCACCATCTCCTGCGCGAGATGGGCTTGTCCGGCAAAGAACGTTCATATCCGCGGCAGCTCTCCGGCGGCCAGCAGCAGCGAGTGGCCATCGCCCGAGCCATCGCCACCCAGCCACGCGTCCTGCTGTTCGACGAACCCACGAGTGCACTCGATCCCGAGTTGGTCGGAGATGTGCTCGCTGTCATCAGACGGCTCGCGGACCGCGGCCGAACCATGGTCGTAGTCACCCACGAGATGGGTTTCGCCCGCGAGGTTGCCGATCGCTGTGTGTTCATGGCGGACGGCCGGGTTGTCGAGACCGGCCGGCCGGGCGAGTTCTTCGGCAATCCACGCAGCGACCGCCTCCGAGCCTTCCTCGCCCGGCACCGGAGCGACCAGCACGAGCGGCCGGAACCCGCTGCGCAGGCCCCGGCGTGAAGCACCCGGACGAGGGCCGTCCTCGAAGCGCAACCCCATCTCCGCGGACGGCACTTCGACTACGACGGGTTCAGGTAGGTGGTTTGGACGGACGCCAGATCGACATCGCCGGCTGTGACCATTGTGTCGGTCCGGATCACCGTGCGGCCCGCCTTGATGAGTCGAGCGGTCGCAAGCGCTGTCCCGCTGCGCGTGTTTCCGAGAAGATGCACCGACGAGGTGATCGCCAAGGGAAACCCCTCTCGCACGTAACGCATGGCCAGGAAAGTCCCCGCGATATCAGCCAACCCGAACAGCGACGCGGCAGAGAACACCCCTGTGGGCTGAGCGAGTTCGGGACGCCACTCCATACTCAGCACCACCTCGTGGTCGTCGCCCCGCACCGGAGCGAGGCCGAGTGTGACCGCCATATCGGGCCGACCGCCGAGTAACCGGCGGAACGAGTCTTCGAACGAAGGTTCGGACATACCTGCATTTCCTAACTGTAATGTTAGAATGTTAGCGGAAGGATCAAAGTCCAATGACTGAACGGGTCGAACCCCCCACGGACGCCTTGGCGACAGCGTGGACCGTGCCCGAACTCGCCGCCCGACGTCACCACGACTCCGGTGGTATGGTGGTGGGTTACGTATCGAACAACGTTCCCCGCGAACTGATCGCCGCAGCCGGCGCATTCGCATTCGAAGTCCGCGGTGCACCTGATCGGTCACCCGAAGCCGGCGATACCTATATGGAAGACTTCCACGACGGTCACGTCCGAAGCATCTTCTCGAGAATCCTCGAAGGCGACTTCGATTTCGTGGACCTGCTGGTGATACCGCGAAGCACGGAGGCGTACCTCCAGCTCTACTACTACCTACTCGAAGCGCGGAAATGGGAACCGGACCGCCGGTTTCCGGCCATCCACCTCTTCGACGTTCTCCAGACTCCGTTCTGGCACAGCGGTCGTTACGTACGCGCACAGGTCGAAGCGCTCCGGCAACGGATCGGGGAGCTCAGCGGCCGCCCGATCGGCGAGAACGATCTCCGCAGCGGAATCGAAACCGTGAATCGCAGCCGCCGGTCATTGCGCGAACTGAACGACATGCGCCGCAACCGCCCGGACGTCGTCAGCGGCAGCGACCTGCTCCGCACGGCGCGAGCCGTCGGCGGCATGGATCCGCGCGAGCATGCGGACGCCGTCGATGCGCTCGTTCGCGAACGCGGCGCCGCCCCCGCGAATGGGCGGACCCACGGGCCGCGCGTCATGGTAAAAGGCACCCAGCACGACTCGCTTGAGGTCTACACCGTCCTGGAGGAACTGGGAGCGTCCATCGTCGCCGACGACCATCCGACCGGCGAGCGCGCATTCGATCACACCATCGAGGTAGGCGATGGCGGACCGATCGAGGCCCTGACCCATCACTACCAGTTCGACAGCCTGAGCGCTCGCAGTTACCCCCAGAGCCGCCAGGACGAAATCTTCATGCGCATGGTGGCCGATGCCGGAGTCGACGGTGTCGTGTTCTTCCTCGAAGAGAATGACGACACCCTCGGCTGGGACTACCCGGCGCAGAAGAAGCTGCTCGACGAGGCAGGCGTTCCCTCCTGCTATCTCCCGTATCAGCCCTACTTCCAGCCCGATACCCAGCGCCTGCGGACGGCACTCGCGCCGTTCGTCGAAAGCCTGGCCGCGGGTACGGCCGGGACTACCACCGCGTTCGACCCCGAGGAGATGACCGCATGACCTCCGATACCTTGTCTCCGCGCCAGGTGCCCGGCCGCCTCGACAGCTCCCTGCTTGCGGCCGAGAAACAGAAGGCGTGGTTTGCCGACTTCCGCCGGCGCTCGATGGAGAACGGCGAGCCATACATCATCGCCGATGGTGCCGCACCACTGGAGATCGCCCACGTGATGGATATACCGGCGGTGTCGACTGTCTGGTATTCCAGCATCATCGCGGCGAAGAAGCTCTCGCCGCGCTATTTCGAGCTGGCCAACCGGATGGGATATCACCAACGCCTCGCCCGATATGTCAGCCTTCCCCTCTTCAGCACGCTCGACGACGATCCGTCAGCTGCACCGTACGGCGGCCTGCCCACTCCACTGCTCCTGCTGTCCCGGTTTCGTGGCGACTTCAGTCAGCGCATCTTCGAGCAGTGGGCAAATGCGTTCGGTGTCCCCCACTACGCCATCGACTGCACCTCCGTAGCCGAGCTCGGCGGCAACTGGTGGAACGCGAATCAGCACGACTGGGAACAGTTTTTCGGCTCCGACCGGCTCGACCACCAGGTAGACCAGCTGGAGAGCCTGGTCCGGGTGCTGGAGACGCTGAGCGGCAAGACCTTCGACTACACCGAGCTGCGGCACCAGATGCACCTGACGAATGAACTGGGCGAAATCGTCCGGGAGACAGCCGACCTGATCGCCACCGCCGAGCGTCTGCCGGTCTCGCTGAAAGACCAGCTCCCGAATGTCATGACCCCGACGTGGCACCGCGGATCCCAGTGGTCGATCGACCACGCCCGCACCTATCAGGCCGAGGTGCGGGCCCGGATCGACGACGGCGTGGCCATCTGCCCCGGTGAGAAGCTGCGCCTGATGTGGCTGAACAACGGCCTCTGGTTCAATACCGACTTCTATCGCGCGTTCGAGGAGAAGTACGGAGCAGTATTCGTCTGGTCGATGTACACGGACTTCGTCGCGGACGGCTACCGCCGCTACTTCGACGATGATCCGTTCCGTGCACTCGCCGCCCGGCACCTCAGCGTGAACGAACAATTACACCTACCGGGTTGGATGAACGAGTACGTGGTTCAGAAGGCCCAGGATTTCCGCATCGACGGTGCCGTACTTCTGATTTCGGAAGGAGACCGCGCCCAGGCTACGGCGGCCAACTTCTCCAGGCTGGCTCTGGAACGGGCGGGTGTGCCTGTCCATGTCATTCACGCCAACACGGTCGACGAACGCCTCTGGGACGCCGACGCACAGCACCAGGCGATGGAGGAGTTCATCGAAAACAGACTGTTGACGCGCTGACACCGTTCGACCACCCACTGCGGCCGCCGAGCTCATACCCTCGCAGGAGCTCGGCGGCCACAGACACCCGGAAACGGCCCGTCGCCTCGACGGTCGCTGCTCGTACCCATTCACTTACGGGACCCACGTCCCGTTCCAGCCCGAGAGAACGGAATACGCATGGCTCATCCAACCGACACGGGCGCCCGACCTCAGTCCGCGCCCAGACCGCTGGAAGGAGTTGTCGTCCTGGACGTGACACTCGCCCTGTCCGGGCCCTACGCCACCCTGCTACTGGCCGGCCTCGGCGCCCGGGTGATCAAGGTGGAGAACCCCCGAGGCGGTGACGCCGCCCGGGAGAACTCGCCGTACTGCGGCAGGGACGGCGTCGCGCTCAGTCGGAAACACCCCGACGATATGTCCCTGGCAGCCATGAGCCGTATGCGCAACAAGGAATCGGTGACCATCGATCTGAAGTCCGCCGAAGGCAAAGGGCTACTGCTCGGTCTCGCCGAGAAGGCGGACATACTCGTCCAGAACTTCAGCGCCGGCACCATGGAGAAGCTCGGACTGCATTACGACGCGGTGCGCGCGGTCAATCCTGCTCTGGTCTACTGCTCGATCAGCGGTTTCGGATCAGATGCGCCCTCGAGTGCCAAGGCGATGGACTCCATCATCCAGGCGATGAGCGGTGCGATGCTCACCTCGGGCACGCCGGAGGACGATCCGGTTCGGGTCGGATTTCCCATTGCCGACCTCGCGGCGCCACTGTTCGGGGTGATCGGTGTGCTCGCTGCTCTGCATCAAGCGCGCAGGACAGGTGTCGGACAGCACCTGGATGTGTCGATGCTCGGCGCGCTGACATCTCTGGTGTCGGTCGAGCCGTGGGCGGCAATGGAGCATCTCGGAATCCCGCTCCGGACCGGGGCCAGCATGCCGAGGCTGGCCCCGTTCGGCAACTACCGGACCAAGGACGGACACGTAGTGATCTGCGCGCCACTCGATGCCTTCGCTCGCGGGCTGTTCGCCGCGATGGGGCAGGCCGACCTCGTCGAGGACCCTCGTTTCGCCACTCGTGACGCCCGTGTCGAGAACTCCACGGCGCTCGATGCCGCGATCGAAGAGTGGACGTCCGGACTCACCACCGCCGAAGCAGTGGCCGAGTTGCACACCTTCGGTGTGCCGGCCGGTGACGTGCGCGAGCCCCAGACTGCGGTAGCGGACGCAGCGGCGGTCCGGCGGGGCGACACCACACGCCTCGACCATCCGGCGTATCCGCAGGAGATCGCGCTGCACGGTCCGGGCATCCCGATCTCCTTCTCCGGCGCCACAATCGGCTTGGATCGCACGCCGCCGGCGCTTGGTGAGCACACCGACTCCGTGTTGACCGAACTGCTCGGTCTGGATGCGGGCAGGCTGCGTGAGCTGCGCGAAGCCGGCGCGGTGTAAAATTGCTCGTCCGGACAAAACGCGATCACGGCGGTAGGTAGGTGTCGATGCCCACGGAGTTCGTCTCCACTGCCGGCCGGTTGTCCGGTCGTGTCTATGCGCAGGTGAAACAGCGTATCCTCGATGGTCACTACAAACCCGGTGACAGGATTCCGATCGACGAGCTCGCCGTCGAGTTCAGGTCGAGCAAACAGCCCGTGCGCGAAGCAGTCCGGACCCTTGCCGCGGATGGATTGCTCGATATCCAGCCTCAGATCGGGACCATCGTCGCCGAGTACTCGCGCGCGGAGTTCGTGATGTTCTATCGCGTCCTGGCGGGATACGAAGGTGCAGCCGCCGAAGCAGCCGCCCAGAATTGCAGGCCGGAAGATGCCCGGGCCATCCGTGCGCTTCTCGACCGGGAGGTCGAGGGGGCGCAGCTGCGTCGAGCCAATCGCGAGTTCCACACCCGCGTCCACCAGCTCGCGAACTCCCGGCTCATATCCATCCAGAGTCAGCGTATGTGGGATCTGAGTGATTTCCTGCTCGGATCGCTTCCCGAGATGAACCAGGTCCGGGAAGGCGCCGTCCGGCAGCACAAGGACCACGGTGCGATCGTGGACGCGCTGGAAGCGCAGGACAGTGCCCGGGCCGGGAAGCTGATGACCGCGCATGTTCGCGCGCTAGCGGGACGCATAGGGGGGGGCCCGCGAGCGGGGCGTGGGCGCCCCGCCCCCGCCCCGGGCGCCGGGGGTCATAGCGGCCCGGGCGGCGCCCGGGG
>NZ_JARWPM010000235.1 GCF_029869215.1 Nocardia carnea | reverse complement strand
CCGGCATCCCCCCGCGGGGGGGGGGCCCCCCCCGGGGGCGGGCGGGGGGGGGGCCCCCCGGCGGCCCCGGGTCCCTGCCCGGCCCGGCTCGCTTCCCCGGATTCGGGCGGTTGCCGGCCGCTGACCTCGGTCTCGGCGTGGTGTGGATCGGCGGCCGGTGCTTGCGCGCCGCCGGCCCGGCCGCCGGCGGGGTCGTTCGAGTCGGCGTCCGCGGCAAGGGTCGCCTGCTCGGAGAGTTGGACGCTGTCCACAGCGGAGCTCGCGGTAGCGGTCACCACATCATCCGGATCCGGCCGGCGCGGCGAGATGCCATGCCCCGGCCGCTCCCCGCCCGCGCTCGCGGGGGCATCGGCCGCCTGTGAGACCGGCGCTCGGTGGGGCGCTTCCGGAGCAGTGGGCGTTACGCCCGAGGACGAATTCGCCTGGCGCGCCGAGGGCTGGGTTTCGCGATCGTCGCGGACGGGGCCGGCCTCTGCGGTATCGGCCGGCTTGCCCAGTACGACTCCGCGCCTCCCGGCCGACGGTACCGCGCCCGGGCCGCGGTCCGCGGCGGCCCGCCGGTCCGGCGGTGACCAGGCGATCACCGCGTGCGCTTCCGCGATCCCCTCGACCAGCCGGCCGATCCCCCGGAGGCCGGGCAGTTCGGGCTCGGCGGCATCGTCGGCGGTGACGAGCGGATCGTCCGCGAACAGCGCGACCGCGCGGGACGGAACTGCCACGGCCCGATCGACGGTGAACACCGCGTCGCGACCGTGGAAATATTCGGTGTTCTCCCCCGCCACGACGGCGGTGACGGCGCCGTGCAGGAAGATCGCCACCCGATCCGGTCCGGCCGCGGACAGGATCCCGAAATCCACCGACGTTCCCGGAGTGGTGCGTTCGGCCCGCGCGGTGAGCCATCTCGTCGCCTCCCGGGCGATGGCGGCGCCCGGGCCGTCGGGGTGCCGCGCCGTCGCCTCGTAGACCAGCTCGGCCAGGCTCACCAGCGCCCGCACGGCCGGGGAGTCGGCGGTGGGCCGGCCCGGCCCGCGATGCACCACCAGCACCACCGCGCCCGCGACCCGCGCCGCGGCATGCGGGCCGGGCACCACCTCGACCTGCTGGTCCTGCATGCGGATCAATCTCCGCCGGGGCGCTGTCGCGGGTTGTCTGGCACCACACCAGGGTATGGCACGGCCGGTGGTCACCCTCCCCGAGATCGCGGCCGGTCGGGTAACTTCAAGGGTGCAGCTTCGATCGGAACGAGGGGCCGGCCATGCTTCGGACAACACGTCGCGGCGTCTTCACCGCGCTTGTCGCCCTGCTGGCAGCAGGGGTGTCCGGATGTAGCTCGGTGGCGGGCACGCCGGTCGCGGCGGAGATCGATGTGCGCACCCTCGAGGTCGGCGATTTCCCGGTCGACCGGTTCGGCTATCCCCAGGATGCGGGCGACCACGGCCCGATGCTGGAAGGCATCCGGATGTCGGAGGCGGTGGTGGCGAGCAGTCAGGTCGATCCGTCGCTGAAGTTCGGGCGCGGGTCGAAGGTCCTGCCGGACGCGGAGACCGCGGTGGATTTCCTGGCCAATGTATCCGAGCCGATTCTGAAGAACCGCCGGATGGTCGTCGGTTACGCGGCCAGCGGCGCCGACCGGGACGATCCGGAGGGCCAGACCCGGCCCACCCCCGACGCCACCGCGATCACGGTGGTGGCCCTGCGGTTCCCCGATTCCGAAAGCGCCGGGAAGGCAGCCGAGGAGCTGGAGGCGGCCGATATCGGCGTCTCGCCGGACAACCGGAAGCTGGAGTCGACGGAGCATCCGGAGGCGTTGCTGCACTGGCGGCCCGGTATCGCCAATATCGGCGCGTTCCTGGCACACGAACAGTTCGTGATCTCGCTGTTCGTCCAGCGCCCGAAGGCCGACAGCGATGATCTGGTGGCGTGGGTGGACAAAACCCTCACCGCCCAGCTGGCGCTGCTGGAGCGGTTCGAGCCCACACCGACGGCCGATATCGCGGATCTGCCGGTCGACCCGGAGAATCTGCTGGCGCGGGTGGTGGTCGCCGACCGGGAAGGCCATGAGCCGGATCCGGACAAATTCGCTGTCTACGGTCGCAACTATCTGCTCAATTCCGCCGACGACCAGCCCGACCGGGCGCGTTTGTTCGACGCGGCCGGTTTCGAACGGACCGCCTACGTGGACGGGAGTTCGGTGGCCCGGGTACGGGATCCGGCGGGCGCGCCGATTCTGGTGGACGGTTTCATCGAATCGGCCGGGCCCGCCTACGATCCGCTGCCGGCCCCGGCGGATGTGCCCGGCGCGAAATGCCTGCAACTCAACGACACCGGCGATCCGGAGCGCCAGTACCGATTCCGCTGTTTCGTCCCGTACAAGCGGTATGTCGGGGTGGTCTCCAGCGATAACGAGGCAGATATCCGGGAGAAGGCGGCGGCTCAGTACGCCCTGCTGGCGAACAGCCTCTGACTCCCTCGCCGGAGTGGTCGGCCGGGGCGTAAAGCATTGCGGCGCGGACCTTCTCACTCCCGGCGAGTCGGCCGGATTTTGCGGCTAGGGCAGGCTAGCCTTACCGTGTTCTGCGTCTCATCACCTCGGCCGCACCCGATGACCATACACCCGCCCACCTGTACGTTGAGTTTGTTATTCACAGCCGCTATCACACGCCGTAGTTAGGTAACCCTTGCCACGGCCGCGGCCACGCACTACCTTCGCACATCGACTCGTCCGCACCGGTACCGCGATCCACGATTCCGAGAAGGGAAACTTTGGTGAAAAGCGTTCTCTCCGAACGTAAAGCGCTTCACCCACCCAGCATCGACGATATCGAGCACCGTGAGTTACCCGGCACCGCCGCACAGGCGGTACGCGAACTGGCCGCTGAGATAGCCCTCACAGGGACCCCCGGACCCGGTGGGCCCGCCGGACCGCTGACCGACCCGGCGTTCCTCGAACGGATCGGCACCCGGGCCGCAGAACTGCCCGCCGAGGTGCGTACCGCGGTCCGCCCACCGGCGACCTCGGCCGGCGCCTGCATCGTGCGCGGGCTGCCGTTGTCCGACGACGAAATCGGGCCCACCCCACCGGATTGGCAGACCGCGGCGGTATGGAGCACCGATCCGAATCGCCCCGGTTGCTCGCTCGAACTGGATATCGCCCTGCTGCTGCTCGCCGCGGCGGCCGGTGAGCCCTTCGGCTGGGCAGGCCAGCAGGACGGCCGGCTGGTCAACAACATCGTGCCCGCCGCCGGGCACGAACTGGAGCAGTCCGGGGCGAGCAGCAGCGTGCTGCTCAGCCCGCACACCGAGGACGCGTTCCATCCGCTGCGCGCGAACCTGCTCATGCTGGCCTGCCTGCGCAACCCCGATCTGGTCGGTACCACGGTCTCCTCGGTGCGCAGGGTGCGGCTGACCGAGCCACAACTGGACACGCTACGAACCCCCACCCTGCCGATCCTGCCGGACGTCTCCTACGGCTCGGCGTTCGACCGGGCCGCCGCCGTCCCGGTCCCGACCCTGTGGTGTGAGGCGGAAGGCGCGGACGAACCGGCTTCGCGCACACTGCGTTTCGATCCCGCCTACACCCCGCTCGACGACGCCGGCCCGGAGTTCCGCGCCGCCTACGCAGAGTTGGAGCGCGAACTCGAACGTGTCTGTGTGGTGGCCGCGTTGCGGCCCGGCGAGTTGCTGCTGGTCGACAACGACGTCGCCGTCCACGGCCGGGTACCGTTCACCGCCCGTTACGACGGCACCGACCGCTGGCTCAAACGAGTGAACATCCGGCTACCCGAACGCCCGCGCCGCGCCGCCGAATCCAGGGAGAATGGATACGGTCAGCAGATCGTCGCACCCTTCGCACCGACGGCAACGCGGCCGGTGCGCGGGATGCGGGAAGAGCGGAACGGTGCAGTAGATGATCGAGGATCCGTTGGGCACACGTGACCGAGCAACCCCCCTGCGCGTACTGAGCCGCAGCGACCTGGCCGATGTGCCGATCGCCCCGGCCGCGGTGGTTCGCGCGGTGGAGGAGGCCTATATCGCCCTGGCCGCGGGCGATTCCGACAATCCACGCAAACTCAGCGTCGCCAATCCGGACGGTTGGTCGGTGGCCTACGCCATGTTGGGCCGCGACGGCCGGCGCCGGGTGGTGGCGATGAAGACGTCGTACAAATTCGATCCCGGCCACGACCGCACCACCAAGCGCTACTACACCACCATCACCCTCTACGACGACACCACGGGCGCCCCCATCGCGATGATGGACTGCTCCCGGGTAGGCGCGTTGCGTACCCCGGCCGTGTCCGCCCTCCTGGTACGCGAAACCGTCAGCCGGGAAGCGGATTCGGTGCTGCTCATCGGTACCGGCACCCAGGGCCGCAACGCGCTGCCACATCTGCTGGCCGCCAACCCGCAACTGCGCAAACTGATGCTCTACGGGACCCATCCCGAGGGCATCGAGGCCGTCCACCGGCAGCTCGCCGAGTACGCCCCGCATGCGCTGCTGCACACCGTGGACGACCCGTACGCCGCGGCGCGCACGGCCGATGTCGTGCTGGCCACGGCGGGGCCCGGAACCGAGGTGGCGATCGAATCAGAGCATCTGAAACCGGGTTCGGTGGTGGTGCTGGTGGGATACGGCCTGGCCCCCTCGACCCTGCGGGATGCCGATCGGGTGGTCGCCACCAGCGCCGAGCAGATGGCCCTCACCGGAACGGATATGGCCGATGAGAACGGCGATCTACGCCCGGTCGACGCGGAACTGCCGCAGATCCTGAGCCGCCGCGC
This sequence comes from Nocardia carnea, assembly GCF_029869215.1. Taxonomy (GTDB): domain Bacteria; phylum Actinomycetota; class Actinomycetes; order Mycobacteriales; family Mycobacteriaceae; genus Nocardia; species Nocardia carnea_B. The sequence goes on along the minus strand of NZ_JARWPM010000235.1, from coordinate 3,069 downwards.
GGTGGCCCGCCGGCGTGCCGACGAGCGGATCTTCGTCTACAACAGCGGGCTGGTGCTCACCGATATCGCGGTCGCCCACGCGCTGGCCGAACGGGCCGTCGCCGAGGGCCGCGGTACGGAGGTCGCGCTATGGGACTGACCGGAGCCGATGCCCCGGCCGGCGCCGGCGCCGATGCCCGCGGCGAGCACGCCGGGACAGTGGCGGCACCGCTGCCCGCGCACCGCGCCCCCTGGGAGGAACAGGTCCTCGGCGATCCGCGGCTACTCGGGGATATCGCGTTTGCGATCGGCGGTCCGTTCCATATGATGTACCCGCCGCGGGTGGTCGAGAACATCCGCGGTTTCCAGCGGGTTTTCACCGACACCGGTGTTTCCGGTGCCGTCTACTACGGCAAGAAGGCGAACAAGTCGGCGTGTGTGGCCCGGGCCTGCGCCACCGCGGACGCGGGCATCGATGTCTCCAGTACCGGCGAACTCGGTGCCGCACTGCGCCAAGGCGTCCGCGGGGTGGACCTGATGGTGACCGGTCCGGAGAAATCCGATGAACTGCACTGGCTGGCCGCCCGGCACGGCTGCCTGATCGCCGTCGACTCGCTCGGCGAGTTGAAACGGCTGGCCGCGCTGGATATTCCGGTCCGGATCCTGTTACGGGTATTACCGGCGGCTTCGGCCAGCAGATTCGGTATGCCGGCCGACGAACTGGATCAGGCCGTCACAGCGGCCGCCGAATACCCGGCGATATCTCTGCACGGCTTCAGTTTTCACCTTTCCGGATACGATCCGATACCGCGGGCCGAGCTGGCCGTCCAATTGCTCGACCGTCTTCGCGCGGCCCGGGCCCAGGGACATCCGGCGACCACTCTTTCCATCGGTGGTGGATTCGGGGTGGATTATGTTCGCGCCGAACACTGGTCGGCATTCCGGGAACAGGCGAGCCGCCGCTGGTTCCATTCCGGTAAAGCGTTCGCGTCGTATTATCCGTATTCCTTTCCCGCCGCCGGCCCGGCGATGCTGGCCGCCGTCCTGGATCACGGCGACCTCGCCCGGCAGCTACGGCAGACAGGCACGACGCTGGCCGTCGAACCGGGGCGCGCCCTGCTCGACCGGGCCGGGAGTACGGTATTCCGGGTGCAGGGTCACAAGACCCGGCACGAACACGGGCAGCCGTACCGGGTGCTGACCGTGGACGGTTCCAGCCTGAGCCTGTCGGAACAGTGGTTCGACAGCGAATACCTGCCCGACCCGGTGCTCTGGCCCACCGGCCCCGGAACACCGACCCCCACCGTCGTCGGTGCCGCCACCTGCCTCGAATCCGATATGCTCAGCTGGCGGCGGATACCGCTGCCGCGGGCGGGGGAAACCGGCGATCTGCTGATCTACCCGAATACCGCCGGCTACCAGATGGATTCCAACGAATCGCCCTTCCACGAATTACCCATTCCGCCGAAAGTGGTGCTTTCCCCGGCACCGGGCGACCGGTATCGCTGGGCGCTCGATCATTCCTGACCCGTGCGGCCGCCGGCTCCGGCCGCCTCGCACCGACCGCTCTCGACGCCCAGGAGTTCTGCCATGCCTCTCGTCACCCGCGTTACGGACCTGATCGGCCGCACCCCGCTGTTCGAATTGGCGACCACCGCATCCGGTACCCGGCTGCTGCTCAAACTCGAACAATTCAATCCGACGGGCGCCGCCAAGATCCGGATGGCACGCGCAATGGTGCTCGACGCGGAGCGCCGGGGTTTGCTGCGCCCCGGTGGGCATATCATCGAATCCACGTCCGGAAATACCGGGCTCGGCCTGGCAGTGGTGGCCGCCGAACGCGGCTACCGTTTCACCGCGGTGGTCGATCATCACGCGAGCAAGGACAAATTACGGGCTATGCGGGCAATGGGTGCCGACCTGGTCTTCGTCGCCGACGACGGTGACGACGCCCTCGCCACCTCCGCCCGCGAGGATCACGCCGCGGCCATGGCGGCGGGGCTGCCCGACGCGTATTTCACCGAACAGCACAACAACGACGCCAATGCCGTCGGCTATTACGCGGTGGCCGAGGAATTACTGGCCGAGGTGGAGCGGGTCGATATCCTGCTCTCCGCTGTGGGCACCGGCGGTTCCCTGTTCGGCACCGCGACCCGATTACGGCAACTCGGCTGCGTACCGCGGGTGATCGGGGTGGAACCGGTCGGCTCGATCGCGTTCGGCGGCCCCGGCGGGCCGTACTGGCAGTCGGGTACCGGCACCCCGCCCGGCGCCACCATCGGTACCGCCGTGGACTACGAGTTGCTCGACGAAGGCGTCAAGGTATCGGATATCGACGCGTTCGCCACCTGCCGCGCGGTATCGCGGCAACTCGGGCTGATGCTGGGCGGTTCGGCCGGCGGATCGGTGCATGCCGCGCTGACCAGGCTCGACGAGTTCCCCGCGGGTTCCACGGTGGTCACCATCGTCTGCGACGGCGGTGAGAAATACCTGGACACCGTGTTCGACGACGACTGGATGGCCGAACGCGATCTCCTCGACACCCGCGCCGAACGTGCGGTGCACACCCTCTTGACCCGTTATGCTCCCGCGGGCCGTGGTACACGGCCGGTGGACGAGCAGGACATCCACGATCACGACCATACGGAGGATTCGGACACCATGGTGCGGGCCCGGTGATCAGTACCCCCCTGTCACGCCATCGTCCCGACGGCCGGCGGCTCGCCGGCGCGGATGCCCGGCGGCTGGCCGCCCTGGCCACCCCGATCGCGCTCACCCAGCTCGCACAGGTCGCGGTATCGACCACCAACATCGCCCTGATGGGCAGCCTCGGCGTGCAGGCGGTGGCGGCCGGTGGACTGGCCCTGGTGCTGTTCAACCAGATCCGCACCATGTGCGTCGGCCTGATCACCGGCAGCGGGAACCAGATCGCCGCCGCGGGGGGGGGGGGGGGGGGTAAAAAGCACCCCCCCCCCCCCCCCCCGCCCGCGTGGGGGGGGGGGGGGGGGGGGGGCTGCTTCACGCGGCCCCCCCCCCCCGCGGCGGCGATCTGGTTCCCGCTGCCGGTGATCAGGCCGACGCACATGGTGC
>NZ_JARWPM010000234.1 GCF_029869215.1 Nocardia carnea | reverse complement strand
AGCTGCCCGAGTTGCGTACTCAGCGCCCGGACCCGTTCTTTGATCTGATCGACCGCGGGGGCGCATTCGGGGCGCCGGCGCACCAGATCGTCGCGTCGCGCGGCCGCGGCCGCGACCACCCGTTCCAGTTCGGCGGTCAGTTCGGCACCGGATTCGGCCACCGCCGCCGCGACCTGCGCTGCCTGCCGGCGCGCCGCCTGGGCGCGTTCGGCCCGGGCCCGGGCGTCCCGTTCGGCGCGGGCGGCCCGGCGCAGCGAATCCGCTTTACCGCGTACCGATTCGGCACGTTCCTCGGCGGTGCGCACCGCCAGCCGGGCCTCGACCTCCATGGCCCGGGCCTCGGCCAGCGCGGCGGCGGCCTCCTCCCGCGCCAGCGCGGCGGCCTCGGTGCCGGCGTCGGCGGTATCGCCGTCGGTATCGGCCTGTTCGAGTTCGAGGCGGCGCAGCCGGTCCTCGAGTTCGGCGAGCGCGGTGACGGCCTCCTCCTGCGCGGTCTCGGCGGCGGCGCGCTGCTCGGTGAGCCGCTCGGATTCCGCGGTGGCGGCCCGGGCGGCCGCGCCCAACCGGCCGAGCCGTTCGTAGATACTGTTGAGGGCCTGGTCCGATTCGTGCAGGGCCAGCAGGGCGTGATCGACGGCGTCCTTGCGGTCGGACTGTTCCTCCAGCGCGCCGGCCAGGCTCGCTTCCAGTTCCTCGGCGTGCCGCTGGGCCGCCTTCAGTTCGGCTTCGGCGGTATCGATTTCGGCCTGGATCTCCAGGCGGCTCGGCGCGCGATCGGATCCGCCGACGAGCCAGCCGGTGCCGGCCAGATCGCCCTCCCGGGTCACGACCCGCAGTTCCGGACGTTGCGCGAGCACCTCGGCGGCGCGATCCAGATCGTCGACCACCACCACCCGGCTGGTCAGCGCGATCATCGCGGCGCGCACCGAATCCGGGCAGTCCACCACATCGCGCAGTGGCCGGGCCGCCCCCGGCAGGTCGGCACCGAGATCGCTACCCGTATCGGCGACCGCACCCTCGTACACCAGCGCGGCACGGCCGGCATCTGCCTTCCCGAGCGCCCGGACGGCGCTCACCGCGGTCTGCCCGGTGTCGGCCACCACCGCCTCGGCCACCGGACCGAGCACCGCCGCGACCGCCGCCTCGTAACCGGCGTGCACGCCCAGCAGTTCCGACAGGGGTCCCAGCAGCCCCGCCGGCTGATTCTCGGTCAGCCAGGCGGCCCCGTCGCGGCTGGCCAGATTCATGCCCAGCGCTTCGATCCGCGCGGTCAGCGAGGCGACCCGGCGCCCGGCTTCCCGGTCCTCGGCGCGCAGTTCGGTGACTCGGCGATCGGCGAGGTCGAGCGCCTCGACGGCATGTTCGTGCTGGGCGTCCAGGCCGGCTTCACCGGCGTCCAGTTCGGCCAGTTCGTCCTGCACACTGTCGTATTCGCGCTGCGCCTCGGCCCCGCGCTCCCGGGCCTGGGTGATCGAGGTGGTCAACCGGACGATCTCGGCATCGAAGGACTGCGCCTTGGTGCGCAGGTTCTCGACCTGGCCCGAAAGCCGCACCAGCCCTTCGCGGCGGTCGGCGATGGCGCGGACCGCGGCCAGATGCGCCTGTTCGGCCGCTTTGGCGGCGTGTTCGCGGTCGGCGAGCCCGTCCCGGGCGGCCTCGAGGGTTTCCGCGGCCATCTCCACGGCCTCCCGGAGTTCGGCCTCCTCGGCCTCGACCCGGTCGGCCTCGGCCTCGAGCTGATCGGGGTCGCGGCCGGTGTTGGTGGTGGGCGCGGTATCGAGGTGACGGGCCCGGTCACCGGCGATCCGGGTGGTGGCGTTGACGCGTTCGGCCAGCGCCGACAGCTGGAACCACAGTTGCCCGGCCGCTTCGGCGCTGGGAGTGAGCCGGGAGAGCTGGAATTCCTGCTGGGCGAGTGCGGCATTCGCCGCGTCGAGCTCGCTCTGCACGGTGATCTGCTGTTCCCGCGCGTAGGCCTCCTTGCTCTGCTGGCTTTCCAGTTCGGCGCGCCGGGTGACCAGATCGTCGGCGGCCAGCCGCAGCCGGGCATCGCGCAGGTCGGCCTGCACCGTCTGCGCGCGGCGCGCCACTTCGGCCTGGCGGCCCAGGGGTTTGAGCTGACGGCGCAGTTCGGTGGTGAGGTCGGTGAGGCGGGCGAGGTTGGCCTGCATCGCGTCCAGTTTGCGGACGGCTTTTTCCTTGCGTTTGCGGTGCTTGAGCACCCCGGCCGCTTCCTCGATGAACGCGCGCCGGTCCTCGGGGCGCGACTCCAGGATGGCCGAGAGCTGCCCCTGCCCGACGATCACGTGCATTTCGCGGCCGATACCGGAATCGCTGAGCAGTTCCTGCACATCCATCAGCCGGCACGAGTTGCCGTTGATCTCGTACTCGCCCGCGCCGTCGCGGAACATGCGGCGGGTGATGGAGACCTCGGCGTAGTCGATCGGCAGCGCGCCGTCGGAGTTGTCGATGGTCAGCGTGACCTCGGCGCGGCCCAGCGGGGCCCGGCCCGAGGTGCCGGCGAAGATGACGTCCTGCATCTTGCCGCCGCGCAGCGCTTTGGCGCCCTGTTCGCCCATCACCCAGGTGAGCGCGTCGACGACATTGGATTTCCCGGAGCCGTTCGGGCCGACCACACAGGTGATTCCGGGTTCGAACCGCAGGGTCGTCGCGGACGCGAAGGATTTGAACCCCTTCAACGTCAAGCTCTTCAGATGCAACGCCGACGACCCTTTCCGCCTCCATGTACTGTCCGCCTCGCACAGGCCGATCAGCCATGCTATAGGGCCGTTACGCGAAGGCCCTATCCGGCGCACCGGCGATGGCCGATCGGTTGCCGGCGGCGGTGGTGGTCTCGGGGCCCGCGCCCCGGCCCGTCCGCCGACCGGATACCACCGAGGCTACCGGGCGTTATACCGTGCGCCGATGGCAGCGGCCGCTCTCGATCCCGGTTGCCGCACGTACTGCCAGCACCGCGCCCCACGGGCCGATGACCCATATGGGCCAGAAGTAGGTGAACGCACCCACGCCCAGCGAGATCGCCGCCCAGATCACCAGCACCAGCACGCTGACGCCCAGCCAGGCGCTCGCTTCGATCCGCTGCCAGATCGGGAACCGGCCGCGCGGCGCGGCCACCCGCGCCGGGGAGGCTGCAGGCAGGTCGGCGAGAACGCCCTTCAATTCCTCCCGGGTCGCGCTCTTGTACACCTGCGCGACCCGCTCGTCGTATTCGGCGAGATCGATCCGGCCATCACCCAGATGCCGGCCCAACTCCCGCACGTACTGATCCCGCTCGGCGTCCGAGGCCCGGATTCCCGGCGATATCTCCATAGCGCTCCCCTTACAGCTCGACCACACTCCACTGTGGAATAACCTTAGAGTGCTCCTCCCACTATGGAATGTCAAGCACTTGCCGATGAGGATCGGCGGATACGTCTCCCGGCGGCCGGATCGACCGCCGTTATCGCTCGACGAACCCCTGCAGCCCGCCGCGAGCCGGTTCCCAGCTCTCCACCACCAGATCCACCCGGCCGGGCGTGGCCCCCGACCGCAACAGCGCCAGCAATTCCTCCGCTGCCGATCGCGAGCCCTCGGCCACCACGTGCACCCGCCCGTCGGCGGCATTGGTGGCATGTCCGGTGAGCCCGAGTTCCAGCGCCCGGGCTCGGGTCCACCAGCGGAAACCCACACCCTGCACATATCCGTGCACCCAGGCGCTGAGGCGCACCGGGCCGGTATCCGGTTGCGGCGCCATGCTCAGTCGGCGGTATCGATATCGAACGACAATGTCACCTTGGTGCCCGCCTTCAAGGTCCGGCCGACGGTGCACACCTTGTCGATGGCCCGCTGCACCGTCACCAGCAGCCGCTCCCGGCCGGCCTCGTCGAGTTCGCTGAGATCGAGTTCGAATACCTCGTCCAGATGGGGATACACCTCGTTCTCCCGGTCGGCGGCACCGGAGACCCGGATAGTGGCGTCGTAATCGTCACCGAGCCGCCGCGACAGCGGGAAATCCGAGCTCATCCCGGAACACGCGGCCAGCGCGATCTTCAGCAGCTCACCGGGAGTGAAAACACCGGGGACCCCTTCGGACCCGATCAGGACCTCGGCGCCGCGCGAACTCCGCCCGGTATAGCGCCGCGTCCCGGTCCGCTCGACCCAGAGTGTGGTCGGCCCCGCCGGTGCGCCGGCCGGGGCCGCGGCAGCCGCGGTGGTGGTGTCATCAGCCATGGATTCGATCCTGCCATTCACCGGCCCGGCGGTACGCTGCGCACCCGTCCACAGCCGCCCGGCTCACCGTCGGCGCAGCGGGCGCGGCCGCGGCGCGGCCACCCGGATACGTCGCGGCTCCCGGTGTTCCAGCGTGGCCGCGATCACCCGCAGCAGGAGTAGTCCGATGAGGAATCCGGCGATCAACGCCGGGGTCACCAGGGACATAGCTGTCCTTCCGTCCACCTTGCGCGGCCGTTCCCGGCCGCGCCCCCGCCGCCGTCGCCGGGGTTTTCGGCTGCGCGCCGCGGCGGGGCGACGGCCCAGCGGGGTGGCCCGCCGCTTGCCGAGATTCACGGTGGGGCGCCTTTTGCCCAGGCTCACCGCCGGCCGCCGCATCCGCTTGACCTCCGGGCGGCGCAGGGCGCCGAAC
>NZ_JARWPM010000233.1 GCF_029869215.1 Nocardia carnea | reverse complement strand
CTCTACGAGGGGGTGACCGGCGCGCTCCGGCCGGGGCCGGTCCGGTCGACCTCCGGATACTCGCTGGTCGCCGAGGCGGGCCCCGATGCGCTCGCCGCCGCCGATACGGTCATCGTGCCGGGGACGAAGTATCCGCCGGCGCGTACCGGGGGGGCGCCCCTCGCACGCCCCGCCGTTCCGGCGGCAAACCCTCAGTAACTCCCCAGGCCTGCAGGGGATAGGTCACATCGGCGGCCATGTTCGTGCCGAGATTCGCCGGATTCGCCGACCGCAGAGCCGGCTTCGATCATTTCTACTTGCCTCCTGATCCGGCCGGCCTGGGCCCGAGGTACCGGCGACGGCCGGACCGGGCAATCGGCCGATTACCGGGAAACGACGGCCCTCGGCCGCATGACGAATCCACCGATTCGCAGACCCAGCAGGCTGTAATGCTGATCGGACACCTGTCCCACTGAGTGCGCAGCGCGGGGTGGCGACGAGGCTTGGAGGCCCCGGCAAGAGGCTACGGCGAGGTGACAGCCGCTTCGTCGGGGATACGTCGGGGATACGGCACGGCCGGCGGATCGCGCGGCCGATCTAGCCGGCGATACCGACTTCGGGTTCGGGGCCCGTCCCGTCCGCGCGCAACTTGAGCAGCGTCAGACCCGCGGTACAGGCGAGGATGAGACCGACGACACTGATCACGACGTGCAGCGTGGCGATTCCGTAGACCGCCGCTCCGAGCCCCCCGGCGAATACCAGCCAGCCGAGCACTCTCCCCACCGTCGACCCGGAACCGGACGAACCGGTCACCACCGGTTCGCTGTCCGCCGCCCGCGTATCGGATTCCTCCGCCACGCCGGGCAGGTCGGTGGTGGTCTGGTCTCCCATCATCTACTCCTCGATGGCGCCGATCCATAAATCACGTAGCGCCTACCCACTGCAGTGCATCGACAACATGAGAACTCCGGCGCCCCATGCGTCACTTCTGCAACATACGCTAAGGCTACAACCCGACGATTGTTACGCAACACAAGCCCGCGACACGCGGCCGATATCAATTCGATACCTGAATTTACCGGCCGGACCACGCCCTACACGCCGGTAACCTGCGGAATCGCCACGGGTTGGGCTGGTTCCGGCAGTCACCCTCGATTAAGGTGAGGCCACTGACTTATCACAGGAGCGTCACCGATGGACAGCAAAACGAAGGTCGCCGGCCCCTTGGCCGCTGCCGGAGCGGTATCCCTCGGGCTGGTTTTCATCGGTGCCTGCGGGATCGGTCAGGAAGACACCTACGTGCCGCCACCCCCGATCCACTCGGGCCCGCAGGCCGTGGAACCGGCCGGCTACTCCGACCCCACCGCCACCACGATCGCCCAGGTGGTGATTCCGCCGTCGCCCAGCTGGCGGATCGCGCCCGACCCGGGACCGCGCCGCACACTCCCACCCGAGTACCAGATCTCGGTCACCTCGTCGGCCGCCGCGTCGACGAGCCCGCGGACGACCGGCGAATCGCCGGACAGCGAGGAGACCACCGGGCGGCGCGCCACCCTCTCGGCCACCCCCTCCCCGGAGCAGGAGCCGGCCACCAGTTCGCAGCCGGCGCCCGAGATCGCGCCGGCCTACAGCGAATCCCCTGTCCCGCCGGTCTCCAGCACCGAAACGGCCCCGCCGGCCGAGCCGCCCGTGGCGCCGGCACCCACCACCACCTCCGAACTACCCACCACCGAAGCACCCGCGGAGCCCGAAGCACCACTGGACGAGCAGCCGCTGCCGGGCACCGAGCCGGCACGCACCACGCGCACGCCGTCCGCACCGAGTCCGGAAACCGGGCAGCCGCAGCCCTATACGAACCCCTCGGCAGCCGAGGAGACCACCGCACCGCACACCACGCCCCCGGTCGCACCGATCACCATCCTTCCCGCCGTCCCGCCACAATTCGGCGGCTGACCGGCCTGCTCGGCGGTCCGGCCGTACGCTCAGACCTCGGCGCCGGCCATCGCCCGCTGCGCACCGGTCACCATGGGGCGCAGGGAATTCGTGAACCGCTCGGCATCCACGGCCGCGATATCGACCATGGTGCCGGTATGGATCGCATAGCGGCCGTCGCCCGCGATATCGATCCAGCAGAGCACTCCGAACGGATCGGTCCGGGCCGGGCGGTGCACCGAGACGACCAGCTGCCCGATACCGTCGCGCGGCTGTTTCAGCCGCTGCCGGATCCGGGTCGCCACGGTGGGACCGGAGACCGGCACCGTCACCCGATCGCGGCTGTCCTGTACGACTTCCGCGCGCCGCGCGCGTAACCGGCTCCCGGTACCGGCCGGCGCGCCCGGCAGCGCGGCGATCACCCGCACCGAAAGCGAGGTGGCCGCGCCCGCCTGAATCCGGATCTCGGCGCCGCGGTCCGGCGCGCTCCCCGGCCGCTGGGTGGCGACCACGCCGATTCCTCCCGCGGAGGCGCCCAGTATGCGGGCGCTGGGGCTACCGGCCCCGTCCTGCCCGTAGCCGGCCACACTCACCTCGGGTGCGGCCAGCACCCGCAGCGCGGCTTCCAGATCGGCGTCGAGTGTGCTGTCGCACCAGTCCCGCAGCGCGGGCAACTGGGCCGTGCGTTCGGCGGAGTCGCGGGCGGACAGCCGCACCGCCAGCGGATAGGGAATTCGGTCACCGACGGTGCGTTCCCAGGCCAGCGCGAGCTGGTCCGGGGTGAGGATCCAGTTCACTCCGCTTCGGTCCACTCGCCCAGAACCGGCGGGGTGGTCGGGTCCAGGGCACCGATCAGTTGCCCGCCCGGCCCGGCCGGTTCCAGGTAGGTGAGTTCCGCATCGCCGTAATGCAGTTCGTCGTCCTCGGCGGTGGTCCGTTCGGCGCGAACCGGCGCTACCGGGGAGCCCGAGCGCACGGTATCGGCGGCCATCACGCCACCCATCATGCCGCCGATCGCACCGGCGCCCATCCCGGTGATCGCTTCACCGCCCGGATTACGCTGTTGCTCTTCACGGTTACGCTCACTGTCGCCGCCGGATGCGGACGGGCGGACGGGTACGGCGAACAGCGGCGCCCCCGGCGCGGTCGCCGGGGCGACGGGCTGGCCACCGATGGCCGCCGCCGCAGGGGCCGCAGGCAGCGGAGGGGCCTGATGGGCGCCGGCAGCGGTGGTGGCTTGCGGTTCTACTGCCGGAGCCGGCGTATCCGGCGCCACGGGAGCGGGATCTCCGGCGCTGACGCCGGCAACCTGCCCGGCCGATTCGGGGGCCGCGGTGGGCTCCGCCGCACCCGGTCCGCCTTCCGGCAGCGCCGGAGAGTCCGGCGCTGCAGACGAAAGCTCTTGTCCCACCGGCGTATCCGCGCCGGATGTGGACACCGCCGGGGCTGGGCACGCGGCCGCGACAGCGGACTCCCCGGGCACCGCACCGGGCAGCTCGGGGAAGGCCGGCACTTGCGCGCCGGTCGGAATGAAGGCGCCGGTGTAGACGCTCTCCATCACCCGGACCGCATCGGCGCGTTCGCCCTCGGCCACCTGCTGGGCGGCGATATTTCCCGTCGCCGCATGCGGATCCAGCAGTGCGGCCGGAAGGTCGGGGGTGGCGCCGGACGGCGCGCCGATACCGGCACGCAGCGTTTCCGCGGCGTCCCCCGCCTGCCCCAGCCGCTGCCCGACCGTGGCCAGGACATCGGCGAGCTGCCGGCCCGCGGCCTCGAAATCCCGGACCGCGGCCCCGGCCAGCCCCGCGGCGGCACCGCGCCAGCCGTCGGCGATGGCGCCGCGGATCTCGGTATGAGCCTGGGCCACGGCATCGGTGAGCCCGGTGGCAGCGGATTGCCACAGCTGGCCGCCGGTCTGCAGCGCCGCCGGGTCCAGCAACGCTACTCCGGCGTGGATCTGCTCGTGGGTGAGGTTGTCGAATACTTCGACCGTCGGCGCGTAGTCGGGGTCGACCCGGTTGTGGGCGCCGCGCAGCCCGGTCCGCGGTAGTTCACGCACCGGCCACTCCGCTCGCTCCGGCCGTGGCCGCGCCGAGCGCCGCCGCCACCTCGGAATCGGCCTGCTGATAGGCCGCCGCGGCGGTCCGGAAGGTATGCGCCAATTGCCGGGCGGCCCCGGCGTAGTTGCGCAAGGCCTCGATCGCGTCACCGGCCTTGCCCTCGAACCCGCCGCGCAGGTCCGCACCGGAGGCGAAACCACCGAAACCGGGCAGAACGCGCGCCCCGGCGAGGGTTTCGATCTGCGCGTCCACCTGATCGGCGAGTTGCTCGTAGCGCAGTGCGCACCGCTCCGGCGCCCCCTCAGCGACCAGCACGCCATCGATCCACAGTTGCCCGTCTTCGACGGCAGCGCCGAGCGCGGCGATCGTATTCGGCTGCATCACCGGACCCCCTTCCTTTTCCGCTGTCGCCCAGCGGCTCTCATCCTCGCCGCGCCGGCCCCGCGACGATCTCCTGCGTCCACGCCACGATATCCGCCGTGACCCGGCCGCGCACGCGCTCGTGCAGCAGATCGTGCCCGGCGTCGGCGTATTCGCGCAGGTGCACGGCATGCCGCGACGCCCATGCGCGCACGGGCTCGATCGGTGCCCGCCGGTCGTCGGCGCCGTGGACCAGCAGGGTGCGCGGCAGGCGCGGACCTGCGGCCGGGGTACCGCCGAGCACCCGCGCCGGGGTCCCGCACAACACCAGACCTGCCAGGTCTCGCTCATCCAGCACCGCATCCACCGGATACTCGGTGGATTTCGGCGCGCTGCGCCCGCCCGCCGCGGCGGGCACCGGACGGGCGGCGCCGAGCGCGGCCAGCGCCGTGACGGCACCCAGTGAATGTCCCATGAGGGTCAGGGGCAGATCCGGGACGCCCGTGCGCACCTCGGCAACGAAACGCACCGCGTCGTCGACCAGATCGGGCAGGCGGGCGGGCCGATCGACCGATCCCTCGCTGAGCCCCTGGCCGGCGGTGTCCAGCGCGCACATCGCGATGCCCGCGGCGTTCAGCCGGCGCGCGAACTCGTGATAGTGCCCACTGTGCTGACCCGAACCGGGGAGAAGCGCCAGCACGGCCACGGCCCCCTCGACCGGCCGATCGCGATAGTGCAACCGGCCGCGGGCACCCTCGAAGAACCCCATGATCGAATTCTGGCAAACGAACCGTCCGCCGATGGCAGCGGCGAAAGCTAGGCGGTGGCCGGCGGCGCGGGCGCGGGAGCGGGCGGGGCTTCCGGAGCCGGCGCGGGAGCCGGGACCGGTGCGCCCGGCTGACCGGGGGCGGGAGCCTGCTGCGGCGTGGCCGCGTCGGGAACCGGGGCGGGCGGGGCGTCGGGGACGGAGAACAGCCCGACGGTGGGCGTCATCACGCAGAGGGCACCGGGGTAGTTGACGGTGCCCCACATCGAGGCGAGCACCGTGCCCGGCCCGCTGTCCACGGTCCGCGACAGCGACGCGGTACCGAACTCGGTGACATCGCTGAGCATGTCCAGGCCCGCGCGGCCGTTGTTGATATTGATCCACGCGACCACCAGGCCCGAGGCCTGCGGAATACCGGAGTGGCGGGGCGTGGCGTGGAAGGTGAGCGTGCCGGGGGCGCCGTGCAGGTTGATACTCGGGCCGTTGGCGGTGGCGGCCGCGAAGGTCGTGGTGATCAGGCCGTTGTCTCCGCAGCCGAAGGTCGGGGCCGCGTAGACGAAGGGCGCGTAGAGGCTGATATCGCTGATCTCGCTCGCGGCCACGATGTCGTGGTAGCTGCGCAGGGCGTCCACGCCGGGGCGGGCCGAGGGATCGCCGGCGGTCTGCTCGGTGAGGGTGGTCAGCGCGGCTTCGCCGGGCGTGGGGGGTTCGGGTTCGGGTGCGGCGGCGGCCGGCGTGGTGAAGGTGAGCGCGGCGCCGATACCCAGGGCGGCCGCCGTGGCCGCGGTACGCGCGACGATTCTCTTGTGCACTGCTGAACTCCCTATTTCCGCTCGCGGCGATGGCATGCCGGACCCGCCGGCCATCCCCCGCCCACCGCTGCAAGGTACCAGCCTTGCGGGGACACCGCCCGGTCACACTCTGCTCTCGGGCTGGGATTACGGGCGGCATTCGCGTGGTGCATGTGATGCACTCGACGCGGCACGATTGGGCGTGGGTGTAAATTCGATGCGGGACAATCGAGACATATTTGGAGATGTGTATGAAATTAACTCTGTCTCCCGACGAGGTCGCCTTCCGCGACGAGCTGCGGAAGATCTACACCACCGCGATCCCCGCCGAGATCCGTGAACGTGTGAAGTACGGTCGCGAGCTGTCCCGCGAGGACATCGTGACGGCGCACCGGATCCTCAACGAGCACGGCCTGGCCGTGCCGAACTGGCCGGTGGAATGGGGCGGTAAGGACTGGACCCCCATGCAGCGGCATATCTGGCAGGACGAGATGCAGCTGGCCAGCGTGCCCGACCCGCTGACCTTCAATGCCACCATGATCGGCCCGGTCATCGCCCAGTTCGGCTCCGAGGAGCTCAAGCAGCGGTTCCTGCCGGCCACCGCCAACCTCGACATCTGGTGGTGCCAGGGCTTCTCCGAACCCGACGCGGGCTCCGACCTCGCGTCGCTGCGCACCACCGCGGTCCGCGACGGCGACTCCTACATCGTCAACGGCCAGAAGATCTGGACCACGCTGGCGCAGTGGGCCGACTGGATCTTCTGCCTGGTCCGCACCGACCCCAACGCCCCGAAGAAGCAGGCCGGGATCTCCATGCTGCTCTTCGACGTGAAGACCCCCGGCGTCACCATCCGCCCGATCAAACTCATCGACGGCGGCTACGAGGTCAACGAGGTCTTCTTCGAGAATGTGCGGGTACCCGCCGATCAGCTGGTCGGCGAGGAGAACATGGGCTGGACCTACGCCAAGTTCCTGCTCGGCAACGAACGCACCGGGATCACCGCCGTCGGCCGCACCAAGGTGAAGATCGGGGTGGCCAAGGAATACGCCGCGGCCACCAAGTCGGGTTCGGGCACCCTGCTCGAGGATCCGCTGTTCGCGGCGCGGATCGCCGAACTGGAGAACGAACTGCTGGCCCTGGAACTCACCCAGCTGCGGGTGGTGTCGCAGTCGAGCGAGGGCAAACCCAACCCGGCCTCCTCGGTGCTGAAGATGCGCGGATCGGAGCTGCAGCAGGCGGCCACCGAACTGCTGCTCGATATCGCCGGACCGGACGCCCTGCCCGTCGGCGCCGGGGATATCGCCTCGCCGGAGTGGGCACAGCGCACCGGGCCCAGCTACCTCAACTACCGCAAAACAACCATCTACGGAGGTTCCAGCGAGGTGCAGCGCACCATCATCGCCTCCTCGATCCTCGGATTGTGAGGTCAGGTTATGGATTTCGATCTCACCGACGAACAGGTCATGCTCCGCGATACGGTGCGTGACCTGCTCAATCGCCACTACGACCCGGAAAAGCGCCTCGCCGTCACCGCGACCGATCTCGGCTGGAGCCGCGAGGTCTGGGGACAGCTCGCCGAGCTGGGTGTGCTCGGGTTGAGTTTCGCCGAAAAAGACGGCGGGATGGACGCGGGCCCGGTGGAGACCATGCTCGTACTCGAGGAGTTCGGCCGGCGGCTGGCCCCGGAACCGCTCCTGGACGCGGTGCTGGTGCCGGGCGGTCTGATCAGCGCGATCGGTACCGCCGATCAGCGGCAGCGGATCCTGCCCGAGGTCGCGGCCGGGTCGAAACTGCTCGCCTTCGCCCACGGTGAACCCGGTACCCGCTGGCCCAATCACACGATCGAGACCACCGCCACCGCCCAGGGCGACGGCTACACGCTGACCGGCGTGAAGAACCCGGTACCGCACGGCGACTGTGCCGACGAACTGGTGGTCAGCGCGAAGCTGCCCGGCGGCGGCCTGGGATTGTTCCTGGTCGCGGCGGAGGCCACCGGCGTCACCCGGGCCCCGTACGCGACGGTCGACAGCCTGCGCGGGGCACAGGTGGAATTCGCCGGGGCTCCCGCGGAACTACTGGGCACGGTCGAGGATGCCGCCGCCACCGTGGACGAGGTACTCGTCCAGGCCCAGGCGGGACTGTGCGCGGAGTCGATCGGGGCGATGGAGGAAGCGCTGCGGCTCACCACCGAGTACCTCAAGACCCGTAAACAGTTCGGGGTGACGCTGTCGAAGTTCCAGACGCTGACCCAGCGCGCCGCGAATATGTACGTCTCGCTGGAACTGGCTCGCAGTATGAGCTACTACCTCACCGCTGCCCTGGTCGATTCTCCCGGCGACGCGGTGATCGCTTCCCGGGCGCGGCTGCAGGTAGGCCGTTCGGCACGGCATATCGGGCAGGAAGCGATCCAGATGCACGGCGGTATCGGGGTCACCTCCGAATACCCCGTGAGCCACTACGCGGCCCGGCTGACCGCCATCGAGCGCACGCTCGGCAGCGGTCTGGAGCATCTGCGGATTCTCACCGCCCGGGTCGGTGACTACGCGCAGCCGGAGCAACCGGCTCACCTCGGCATCGGCGAGCTGATGGAAATCGCGGTAGGCACCGCCCACCCCGGCCAAGGCCGCCGGTGCGTGCGGGCACACCACCTCGTCGGCTTCGGCGCGCAGCCGCGGTAAGGCCTCCGGCGCCGCGACCGGTATCGCCACCACGAGCCTGCGCGGGTCCTGCGCCCGCGCGACGCGGCAGGCAACGACCATCGACGCGCCCGTGGCGATACCGTCGTCGACGAGCACCACGGTGCGGTCGCGCAGCGGTATCGGCGGGTGATCACCCCGCCAGATCGCGCTGCGCCGTGCCAGTTCTTCGCGTTCCTCCGCCTCGATCGCGTCCAAGCGCCTGGTATCCAGCCCGGTCTGGCGCACGACGTCGGAGTTGATCACCCGCACCCCGTGCTCCCCGATCGCCCCCGCCGCCAGTTCCGGCTGCCAGGGCACCCCCAGCTTGCGGACCAGCAGAATGTCGAGATCCCCGCCGATCGCCTCGCGCACCGCCGCCGCCACCGGCACACCACCCCGCGGCAGCCCCAGCACCAGCGGGCCGGGCGTGTCCACCGCACGCAGGTGCGTCAACTCGCTTCCCAGCGCGCGTCCGGCGGACAGGCGATCTGCATAGAGCATTACCTTCCGACGCTACCCGCTTCCCGCGCCGCGGGCGTGCACCGTCGACTGTGCCCATGCAACTCGCTGAGACAACGTCCTGGGAGACCTCGCCGCCGGCCGCGGCCGGCAAGGGGCGCGCCGCCGGCGGAGGGCTGCGAGCGGCTAGGGAATCGCGATATCGAACCGGCGCAGTGACAGGCTCGGGTTGCTCCGGCGCACCTTCTGCAGCACCTCGGGTTCCAGCCGGGCAAGGGCGATCCCCGGTTCATCGGCCAATTCGCTCAGTACCCGGCCGGCCGGGTCGACGACCATCGAGGATCCCGCGCCGCGCGGCCCGCACTGATCGGCCGCCGCGAGGTAGACGGTGTTCTCGATGGCGCGTGCCCGCAGCAGGGTGGTCCATTGGTCGATCTTTCCGGGGCCGGGGATCCACTGCGCCGGCAACAGGACGACCTCCGCACCGGCCGCGGCGAGCCGCCGGAATCCCTCCGGGAAACGCAGGTCGAAGCAGGTCTGCAGGCCGAACGTCAGTCCGTCGGCGGTGAACAGCGGCGGCTCGGTGAGCGGCCCGGGCCGGACGATCTCCGATTCCGTCTGGCCGAAGGCGTCGTAGAGATGCACCTTGCGGTAGTGGGTGCGCAGCGTACCGTCGGGCCCGAGCACGACCAGCGTGTTGTAGATCCGGCCGTCGTCGGGGCTGGTGGTTTCGACGGCCCCGGCCACCAGATACACCCCGGTCTCGGCCGCGAGCCGGCCCAGCGCGGTGACGAACGGGCCGTCGAGGGGCTGGGCGGCGGCGTGGATCCGCTCGTCCAAGCGGCCCAGCGCGAACATCGAGTACTCGGGGGCGATCACGATCCGCGCGCCCCGCGCGGCCGCCGACCGCACATGTTCGGTGAGCGCCGCGAGGTTGGCGTCGATATCGGTATGCGGCGCGAACTGCACCACGGCGAGAGCCGGTGCGTCCGCGCGCGGCCTGTCGGTGGCATCCATGCAGACACCGTATGGCCCGGTGGGCCGGACAACCAGGCGGTCCCGGTAAACTCCTGGTCAATGAGCACCAATCAGGGCGACGGCAGCCTCGGCGAGGACGTGAACGATACCGAACCCGAAACCGCCGGGCCGTCCTTCGCCGATCTCGGGATCGATGACCGGATTCTCTCGGCCATCGCCGACGTCGGCTACGAGTCCCCCTCGCCCATCCAGGCCGCGACCATCCCGCCGCTGCTCACCGGCGCGGACGTGGTGGGGCTCGCGCAGACCGGTACCGGTAAGACGGCGGCCTTCGCCATCCCGATCCTGATGGGCCTGCTGCACGACCGGCCCACCGGTAAACAACCCGCCGCGCTGGTGCTGGCGCCGACCCGCGAGCTCGCGATCCAGGTCGCCGAGGCATTCGGCCGTTACGCCACCCATATGCCGGGCACCCATGTGCTGCCGATCTACGGCGGGCAGAGCTACGGGGTGCAGCTCTCGGGTCTGCGCCGGGGCGCGCAGGTCGTGGTGGGTACCCCCGGCCGGGTGATCGACCACTTGGAGAAGGGCACGCTGGATCTGTCCCAGCTGCGCTACCTGGTGCTCGACGAGGCCGACGAAATGCTGAAGATGGGGTTCCAGGAGGATGTCGAACGCATCCTCGCCGACACCCCGGCCGACAAGCAGGTGGCGCTGTTCTCCGCCACCATGCCCGCCGCGATCCGCAAGATCTCCAAACAGTATCTGCGGGAACCGGTCGAGATCACGGTCAAATCCAAGACGAGTACCGCCACCAATATCACTCAGCGCTGGGTGCTGGTCTCCCATCAGCGCAAACTCGACGCGCTCACCCGGATCCTTGAGGTCGAGGCTTTCGAGGCCATGATCATCTTCGTGCGCACCAAACAGGCCACCGAGGAACTGGCCGAGAAGTTGCGCGCCCGCGGGTTCTCGGCCGCCGCGATCAACGGCGATATCGCCCAGGCCCAGCGCGAACGCACCATCGGGCAGCTGAAGGCGGGCACCCTCGACATCCTGGTCGCCACCGATGTCGCGGCCCGCGGTCTCGATGTCGACCGGATCTCGCATGTGGTGAACTACGACATCCCGCACGACACCGAGTCCTATGTGCACCGGATCGGCCGCACCGGACGCGCCGGGCGCAGCGGTGAGGCCCTGCTGTTCGTCGCGCCGCGGGAACGGCATCTGCTGAAATCCATCGAACGCGCCACCCGCCATCCGCTCACCGAAATGCAACTGCCCAGCGTGGACGATGTGAACGCGCAGCGGGTCGCGAAATTCGGCGACGCCATCACCGAGAACCTCAGCTCGGACAATCTGGCGCTGTTCCGCAAA
Source organism: Nocardia carnea (assembly GCF_029869215.1). Taxonomy (GTDB): domain Bacteria; phylum Actinomycetota; class Actinomycetes; order Mycobacteriales; family Mycobacteriaceae; genus Nocardia; species Nocardia carnea_B. Next base: position 11,212 of record NZ_JARWPM010000233.1, on the reverse strand, counting down.
CTCATCGAGGACTACGAACAGGAACACAACACGCCGCTGGCCGATATCGCCGCGGCGCTGGCGGTCGCCGCGCACGACGGGGAGAGTTTCTTCCTCGAACCCGAACCGGAACCGGTGGAGCGGCCGCGCCGCGAACGCGCCCCGCGCCAGTTCGACGACGGCGGGTTCGACGACCGCGGCCCGGGCCGGCATCGCGCCACCGGCGCCGAACTGGCCACCTACCGGATCAGTGTCGGTAAACGGCATCGGGTGGTGCCGGGCGCGATCGTCGGCGCGATCGCCAACGAAGGCGGCCTGCGGCGCAGCGATTTCGGGCATATCAGCATCCGCCCGGATCACAGCCTCGTGGAGCTTCCCGCGCAATTGCCGCCGGGGACTCTGGAGGCGCTGCGAAGCACCCGGATCAGCGGTGTGCTCATCCAGTTGCAGCTCGACCAGGGCCCGCCCGGGCATCGGCCGATCGGCCGGGGCCCGCGCCGCGACGGACCCAAACGCCAGGACCGGCGCAAACCGCGTTCGTAGAATCCACGGTCCCGCCCGCCGGGCCGGAGGCGGTGGTTACAGTGGGCCGCGTCCGGTGTGCGTGCACGCCGGGGGTATCGCTGGTGCGCAGGAGGGCCGTGGGTGTTCGTTGTCGGTGATCGGGTGGTGTGCGGCGCCACGGATCTGGAGCGCGGAGCGCGCTGTGAATTCGCGCTGCTGCGCGCGCTCGACGCCGAACTCGGCACCGCCACCGCCGTCGAAAGCGGAATCTCTTCCAGCACAACCGGTTTCGACGACTGCACCGTTCCACCGGAAAGCGATTCCCGGCACGTGGAATTCGCGCGGCAGCACGCCGCCGCGCGAGCGCGGCCCGGCACCCGCGTGGTGGCGCCACTCCCCGCGGGTGATCCGGCCGATCCACTCGGTGCCCTCGGCGCCGCGCATACCGCTTCGGTCACCGCGGTACGCGACGCGGCGCCCGCGATCCTGGGCGCGGTGTTCTTCGACGGCGATTTCTTCACCCACGCCGACCTGATCACCACGACAGCACGGGGTCTGCGCCTGCACGGCGCCGCGCCCGGTCCGGCGCAGGTGGTCGCCACCGCGCTGCGGCTCGCCGGCGCTGCCGCGTTCCTCGAATCACTGTCCGTACCGGTGGATCCGGTGCTGCACATCTACGCCGGCACCGAAACCCACACCGCCGTCCTGTCCGACGCCCAGCCGGTCTATCGGGCGGCGCAACGGCGGATGCGGCGGATCCTGGACGAACATTCGGCCGAACTCCTGCCGGTACAGTGGGGCGACCCGCGCTTCCGCGCCTGCGGCCGCTGCACCGCGTGCACGACCGCCTGCGCCGAAGCCCGCGATCTTCTGCTGGTCGCCGGAATGGATCGGGCCACCCGATCCGGGTTGCGCGCGGCCGGTATCCACACCATCGACCGGCTCACCACCGCCACCGCGACCCCGCCGGAGGTGCCCGCGCGGATCCTGACCCGGTTACGCGCCCAGGCCGTCGTGCAGTTGCGCCAGGAACATTCCGGCCGCGGCGAATGGGTGCCGGCCGATCCGGCCGCCCTGGACATGCTGCCGGCCGCCACCCCGGGCGATCTGGCGCTGCACACCCACCGGGTGGCCCCGGATCGGCTCCGAGTCGTGGTGGCCTCCCGCGAAACCACCCGGCTCACCTGCGAATTACCCCTCGAACACGACCAACTCACCCCCCGGCGCCGTACTGTCCTGCGCGAGGGAGCCCGACGCGCCTTCGCCGATCTGCTCGCCGCACTCACCGAACCGCTGCTCGCCGACCCCGGACTGCATATCTACCACTACACCGCGGCCGCGCGAACCCTGCTGCTGCACACCGGCGGACACCTCGGTTCCGGTGAGGAGACCGTGGACGCACTGCTGCGCACCGGCACCCTGGTGGATCTGTATCCGATCGTGCGCGGCGCGTTCGTACTCGGCGGCCGGTCCTATGCCCTGGACGAGGTCGCGCCGGTCCTCGGCCATCCCGGCCCGGTCGGCGGCCGCACCGTACTGTGGCTCGCCGACCGAATGCGTAAGGAAGCCAGGGGAACCGCCGCACCACGCGACGGCGGAAGCACGGGCGCACTGGACCGGCTGCTGCGCGATACACCACCGGTGCGCTCCTCGTCCACCGAAGCCGCGCTCGCCGAGTACGCGGCGCGCACGGAGGCCCCCGCGGCAGCGCCGGCCCCGAGCCACCCGGCAGATCCGCACCGGGTGGCCGCACTCACCGCGGCCCTGCTGGGCTACCACCGCCGCGAACAACAGACCGCCTGGTGGGCCCATATCGACCGGCTCACCCATCCGCTGCCCGAATGGCGGCCGGCCCACGGGGTGATGGTGGCCGATTCGTGCGCGGTCGAAACACAATGGCATATCGGCCCGGGCGATACGGTCCGCCGTTTCCTGCGCCTGCGCGGCCGCCTCACCGGATCCGGTCTCGCACCCGGCGCCCCGGTGTACGTGGTGTACGAACCGGGGCAGCGCGCGCACCGGGCCGTCCGCACCGTCGACCCGGCCACGGTCCTGGGCTGCTCGATGGACGACGACCTCACCGATACGGTGCGGGTCCAGGAAACTCTGGCACCCGGCGCCGTCGCGCACGACGAACTACCGGTCGCCCTGGCACCGGCGCTACCCGCTCCGCCCGATACCGCGACAGACGCCTTGGAGGAGATCGGTGAGCACTTGCTCATGACTCTGCCCGCGCTCCCCGCAACCCCGGTCTTCGACCTGCTGGCCCGCCGCCCGCCCCGCCGGGTGAACGACCGGGCGCACGACAGCAGATCTGCACCGCCGGGGCCCGGACCCGCGGGGTGGCCGGCCGACCTGCCCGGCGGAACAGCCGGAACCATGAGCGATCCGGAATCGGTCCCGCAACAGCCCGAAGCGACCGCACCCGCCATTCCAGGTTCCGAGTGCGCGGCCGGCGGCCCGGTAGCCGAGATCCTCGCGGCACTACGCGCGCTGGACCACTCGTATCTCGCCGTCCAGGGGCCGACCGGTACCGGGCGGACGGCCATCCTGGCCGAAGTGCTGGCCACACTGGTGACCCGGGACAACTGGCGGATCGGTATCGTCGCGCCCGGCGCCGCCCCGGTCGAGAACCTGCTCGACGCGATCGTGCGGGCCGGGGTATTACCGGAGCTGGTCGCGAAAAGCGATGCCGCGGCGGTGGCACCCGAATGGCTCGTGCTCGACAGCGCCCGCTACGCCCGTTTCCTGTCGAACGCCATCCGCGGTTGCGTCCTGGGCGGCGGCCCGGAGGATTTCACCGACCCGGCCCGGGTGCCCCGGGGCGCACTGGATCTGCTGGTGGTCGCCGATGCGAACGCCTTCCCGCTCGCGGCAGCCGCGGCGGTCGCGGTGAGTGCCCGCAACCTGCTGCTCACCGGCGACCCCACCGACCGGCACGACCGTACCTCCGGCCCGCATCCCGAACCGGTGGATACCCCGGCCCTCACCTGGCTCACCAGTGACCGGCGCACCCTCCCCCCGGACCACGGCATTTTCCTCGGCTTCACCCGGCGCATCCACCCCCGCGTCAGCGATCCGGTGTCCCACCGCTATTTCGCCGACCGGCTACGCGCCGCGCCCGTGCCGCCGCATCCGGAGGCGACCCTCGAGCCCGGTATCAGCACTGTCCTGGTCGAACATCACGGCAATACGACCTCCGCCGCGGCCGAAGCCCGGGAGGTGCTGCAGCAGATCCGCGATCTGCTCGGCCGCAACTGGTTCGACGGTGCGGCGGTCCGGCAGCTGCAACCGCACGATATCGTCGTCGTCTCGCCGTACCGCGCTCAGGTGAGCCGGATCCGGATGTTGTTGTCCCGGGCCCGGATCGACGAAGTACTGGTCGGCACTCCCGAACTCTTCCGCGGCCGGGAGGCCGCCGTGGTGCTGGTATCGCCCGCGACCTCCAGCCCGGAGGATGCGCCCGGCCCGGTCGGTGCACTGCTGTCGCCCGCGCTGGTACACGATGCGCTCTGCCGGGCCCGCCGCCGCGCGATAATCGTCCGCTCCCCGCTGCTCACCGAATATCTTCCGGGCACACTCGGCGAATTGTCCGCACTCGCCTCTTTCATCCAGCTGTGACCGGCCGGAGAGAAAACGAAAACTTGTGCTCCTCGGGAATGCCGAACGCGGCGAATATACCGGTAATTTCCGATAATCCACACAATCGCCGAATATCGGACACGGAATTACCCGAAGCATTTCCCTTCACCACGATAGGTGGGCACCGCCACCCGCGAACCGTCACCCTCCACGAGCCATAACCGATCGAACCGTTCGCACAGCTCACCCGCCTTGGCATGGCGGAACCACACCCGGTCGCCGATCGCACATCCGGCGGCGCCGGACAGGGGCGTCTGCACTTCCCCCGCCCCCTCGGTACCGAGCATGCGCAAACCCTTGGGCCACACCGGTTTCGGCACGCGGCTCGCCCCGGCCGGGCCCGACGCGATATATCCGCCGGCGAAAACCGTGGCGATATCAGGAGCGGGGCGGCGCAATACGGGCAATGCGAAATACAGCGCCGGCCGGGGCCGGAAACTGCGGTAGTCGTCGAATAACGTCGGCACGTAAAGCCCTGAGCCCGCGGTGATTTCGGTGACACCGGCGGCCGCCGCACTGAGCTCGACCGACCCGGTACCCCCGCTGTTGACGATCTCCAGCTCACCGGCCACCGCGACCACCGCCGCCAGTACCGCGGCGCGGCGCCGCTCGATCTCGCGGGCCGACACCTTCTTCACCAGCCGCACCGCGGGCGAGGAATCCGGCAGCCCGGCGATCTGCGCCTCGTAGGTCATCAGGCCCACCACCCGGAATCCGCCCGCGCGTGCCTGCCGGGCCAGTTCCGCGGCCTGTTCCGGGGTACGCACCGGTGAGCGGCGTACCCCCAGGTGGACCGGCCCGATCCGCAGGGAGGCGTCCACATCGAGGCAGATCCGGGGCGCGACCCGGGCGTTGCCCATGGCGGCGCGGACGAGGCCGAGCTGGGCACTGTCGTCGACCATGAGGGTGATCGCGTCGAGGAGGACCGGGTCGCCGCCGAGTTCGGCGAGTGCCGCGCGATCGGCACTCGGGTAGCCGAGCAGGACATCGCGGGCTCCGCAGCGCACCAGCCAGATCGCCTCGGCCAGGGAATACGCCATGATGCCGGCGAAACCGCCGGCGGCCGTGAGTCCGGACCCGAGCATCTCGGCGAGGACCGCCCGGCAGCGCACCGATTTACTCGCGACACGGATCGGCCGCCCGCCGGCCCGGCGCACCAGGTCGGCGGCATTGGCGCGCAGGACCGGGAGATCCACGGCGGCCAGTGGCGGGTCGAGATCGGCGGTGGCCGCTTCCAGGGCGATGGGCGAAGGCGCGCTCACCCCGCCCACTCAACCACCGGACTGGTCATACGTCCAGCTTTCCGGGGTCAGTTATCGATCGCCCGGGTGACCAGATTCGACACCAGATCGTCGAAGGCGACCAGAATCGCCTCGTCGTCACAGTCGGCCAGCCACCGCAGCACCGAGCCCTGGACCACCGTGATCACATACCCGGCCACCGAATCGACCGGTTCGATCCAGCGCGTTCCGGACCGCTCGGCGCACAGCTCCAGCCACTCCACCACGTGCCGCTGCTGCCGGCGCTGCCGTTCCGAGATCACCGGATCGGGTGCGTAATCGGCCCGCGAATCCCAGTGCTGGCACAGCGTCTGCACGGTTTTCTCGTAAGCATGGATCTGCTGCACCGGCCGGGACTTCACCAGCGGCCAATAGGCGCTGATCCCCGCGTGCAGCAATACTCGAAGAGCCCGCAGACCGGTGATATCCAGCACCGCGTCGGCGTTGTCGACCGCTTCACGTACGGCCGACCGCATCCGGCCCTCCGCTATTTCTCCACGTACGCCCAACGCAAGCTCCCTCGGCAAACTACTCGCACGCTCCGGTACCGATAACACCGACACCGAAGCTGCCGGCCGGATCGGTGGGCCAGGTCGGGAAACAGTGGCCCAACCAATCCGTCAACTCAATATTAGAAACGTTTTCGGGGTTTGAGAACAGTTACACGGGGAAACTCGTACCCGAAGCCCGTTTTGTGACCCCTCCGCAACCGCGGCATTTCACACCGGGACCCGTGCGCCCGCGATCCCGGCCCGGCCTGGTGCCGCCCGGGCACAGGCCATCGGCAAGTCTACGACGACGCTCGGGCCATCCCGCACCGCTGTGCGCCATCACACACCGCCGGCCCGACCCGGCCGGTTAGCCTGATGCGGTGACCAGCTCCCCCCTCGCCGATCATCTCCGAATCAGCGGCACCTTCAATTTCCGGGATCTCGGCGGCTTGGCCGTCCAGGGCGGCGGGACCGTCCGGCCCGGAGTCCTCCTGCGCTCGGCCCAGCTCAGCCGACTCGACGACACCGGCCATACGACCCTGCGCGAGCTCGGGGTCGGTGCCGTGCACGATCTACGCGGCCACCGCGAAATCGAACGCGCCGGCGCCGACCGGCGGCCCCCGCGGATCGAAAAGCGCAACACCCCCGTCGAGCACGGGGCCGGCACCCCCCCACCCCCCGGTCCCCCCCGGGCCGGGCCCCCCCCCCCCCCCCGGGGGGGGGGGGGGCCGGCCCGCCCCCCCCCGGCGCGGCCCTGGCCTACATGATGGATGTGTACCGCAACTTCCCGGCCCGCCCGGAAGCCCATACGGCCATCCGGAGCCTCGCCGAGGCCATCGTCGCCGACCGCGGCGCCGTCCTCGTGCACTGCGCGGCCGGTAAGGACCGCACCGGCTGGACGGTGGCCACCCTGCTGCGGGCGGTCGGGGTGCCCGAGACCGAGATCTTCACCGATTACCTGCTGAGCAATCACGCCGTCGCCGAGCTGCGTACCTCTCTCAAAGACGAGTTCGGCGCCGACCTGCCGCAGGCGGTCCTCGAGGTGCGCGAGGAATACTTGCGCGCGGGCCTGGACGCCGGAGTGGAACTGCACGGCGATTTCGACTCCTACCTGCGTGCCGTCGGCATCACACCGGACCTGCGGGAGCGACTGCGCGAGCGTCTGGTCGCCTGATCACCGGACACTGCCGACGGCTGGAGCCGGTGTGCACAGCGATAGGGCCCCGGCCGACCACAGCGCGGCCGGCCACCGGCTCACAGCGCGAGCACCGATTTCGCGAGTGCACACCTCGACGGCCGGTCGCCCGGGTTCACGCGCTGCGGCGGACCAGCCCGTCGCGGCCGATACTCACCTGATCGCCGGTGTGGAACCAGGTGCCGGTGAACCGGTCCGCGGTGCGCTGCGGATCCTTCCAGTACCGCCGGGACACATTCGGGCCGCGGCACAGCAGCTCACCCTGGCCGGACGCGGCGCGCGGCCCGTACAGCGCCAGTTCGGTACCACCGAACGGAAGGCCCAGGACAGTACCGTCCACCCCCTCGGCCGGGCCGGCCGTGGGCCCGACCGCGAGGCCGATGCCGCTGGTTTCGGTGGCCCCCCAGACCGACCACTGCCGCGCCGACGGGAAGACCTCGCACAACTCCTGCGCGACGCCCGGTACCGCGGCGGCACCCGGGCGCTGATCGGCCGTGCTGATCCGCACCACCCGCTCGGTCGGCAGGCCGGCCGCGCGGCTCACCGCCAGCTCCGGTAGCAGACCGGCCAGCAGGCGCGCGTTCGCCGCCACCGTATCGACCTCTTCGGTGGCGATGGCCCGGGTGACCCCGGCGTCACCGTGGGCCAGCACCACGGTGCCGCCGACCGCGAAGGTCGGCAGCAGTTGATCCACACAACCGCTGGCGTATGCCAGCGGTTGCAGTACGAGATTGCGCATACCGTCGGTGGGCAGATCCAGCGCCGCCACCATCGACCGAATGGCCGACAGCAAATTCTCGTTGGTCAGTTCGACACCGGTGGGGGTCTCGCCGGTAGCGGCCCCGTCGGTGTAGCAGAGCAACGCCAGATCGTTGAGCGCGGCGCCGTCGTCGATGAACGCGGCGCCGTCGGGCAGATCGGTGGACCACTGCCCGCCACCCCGCGTCGCGCCACACCCGCGCTGCGCCGAACCCAGGACGAAATCGGCGTCGGCGTCGGCGATCACCCGGTCGGCCAGGTCGCCCGGTAGCGCGTGATGCACCAGCACCGGCACCGCCCCGCTGAGCAGCGCGCCCAGGAATGCCCGGACCCAGCGCACGCCGGGCGGCATATGCACCGCGACCCGGTCGCCGTAGCCGATTCCGTGTTCCTGCAAACCGCCGGCCACCCGCGAGGCCGAATGCCAGAGCTCCCGGTAGGTGAGCCTGCCGACCCCCACCTCGACCACGGCCTCCCGGTTGGCGAACGCGTGGACCTGCAGGTCGAGCAGTTCGGTCAGGGCGGGGCTCAGGTTGCCGTAGCGCAGGATGCCGTCCGCGCCCCGCGACAGCGGGGCAGCCGAACCGTGATCGGCGATATGGAACTCCACGAGTGCGGCCCTCCCGTCACCGGAGTCCCGGCCGGCACCACGGTAGCCCCGGGTCGTCTGGTCCGGGCGCGGAGCAGAACAGGCTGCAGACCCGATGGTCGTGGTCGTACCGGCTTGCATCGGACCTCCGCGCAGTCGAACAGTCAGGCACCTGTGACTATATGACCCAGATCACAGAAATGGGTGCCGAGTCGGCGAATCCGGCGGAATCGAGATATGGAAGTTTTTTCCCGGCAACTTTCTCGCAACTCAGCGACCGCGGTAGGTGGCCTTACCCGGGCCCACCTCGAGGAAACTGCGCACCGCTCGTGGCAGGTCCTCGGTATCGAACAACTCGCCGGAGACCTGCGGGGTCACCGAATCCGCATGCGCGACGCCACCGGAACGCCACGCCTCGACGATCCGTTTGGTCGCGGCGTGCGCCCGGGTCGGCCCCTCGGCCAGCCGGTGGGTGAGCGCCACCGCCGCGGCATCCACATCCTCATGGATCTGGTTGACCACACCCCATTCGCGCATGGTGGCCGCGTCGTACAGATCGCCGGTCATCACCAGTTCGCGCGCCCGGCCCGATCCGGCCCGTTCGGCCAGCCGCTGCGGCCCGCCCATCGAGGGGGTGAGCCCGACCACGATCTCCACCAGACCGAACTTCGCCTTCGGCGCGGCCAGGATCAGATCGCAGGCCAGCGCGATCTCGAAGGCGGCGGTGAGGGTGAGCGCGTGCGCGGCGAAGATCACCGGGCAGGGCAGTGCCTCGATCGGATGGCTGATCCGGTCGAACAGGTCCTGCCACAGCCCGCCGCCCTGCTCGGCGGTCAGGCCGTCGAACGTATGCACGTCCACCCCACCGGAGACCACTTTTCCCTCGGCCCGGATGAGCAGGGCCCGCGGCGGTTGCGCGGAGAGTTCGGCCAGATCCTGGGTCAGCGCGTCGAACATCGCCTTGTCGAAGAGGTTGAGCGGCGGTGCCGCCAGCGTCAGTGTCGCGATTTCGGCCCCGCCGTCGGTCACCGAACGTTCCAGTCGAGTGGGTTTGGTAGCGCTCATGCGGCCAGCTTATGGCCCGGCCCTGCAAGACTGGAGACATGACCGAAACGGAACAGGGCAGCTATGTGGAACCGGGCGAATTCAAACGCGACACCAACTACATCACCACCCGGATCACCGCCGACGGACGCGACGGTTATCCGGTGGAACCCGGCCGCTACCGGCTCGTCGCGGCCCGCGCCTGTCCGTGGGCCAACCGGACACTGATCGTGCGCCGCCTGCTCGGCCTCGAATCGGCGATCTCGCTCGGCCTGTGTGGCCCCACCCACGACAAGCTCAGCTGGACCTTCGACCTCGACCCCGGCGGCATCGACCCGGTGCTGCGGATCCCGCGGCTGCGCGACGCCTACCTGGCCCGGTTCCCCGGCTATCCACGCGGTATCACGGTGCCCGCGATAGTGGATGTGCCGACCGGGCAGGTCGTGACGAACGACTACGCCCAGATCACCCTCGACTTCTCGCTGGAGTGGACCGCGCACCACCGCGCCGGCGCCCCCGAGCTCTACCCCGAACCGCTGCGCGACGAGATCGACGAGGTGAACGCCCGGGTTTTCCGCGAGGTGAACAACGGGGTGTACCGCTGCGGTTTCGCCGGCGCCCAGGATGCCTACGAGGCCGCCTACGATCGCCTGTTCACCGCCCTGGATTGGCTGAGCGAGCGCCTGTCCGGGCAGCGCTACCTGGTCGGCGACACGATCACCGAGGCCGACGTCCGGCTGTTCACCACCCTGGCCCGCTTCGACCCGGTCTACCACGGCCACTTCAAATGCAACCGCAGCAAACTCACCGAGATGCCGGTGCTGTGGGCCTACGCCCGCGATCTCTTCCAAACTCCGGGCTTCGGCGACACGATCGACTTCGCCCAGATCAAGGACCACTACTACAAGGTCCACACCGACATAAACCCCACCCAAGTCGTCCCCAAGGGCCCCGACCTGTCGAACTGGCTCACCCCCCACGGCCGCGAAGCCCTGGGCGGCCGCCCCTTCGGCGACGGCACCCCACCCGAACCCCCGCTCCCCGCCGAACAAGTACCCCCAGGGCACGGCGCGCAGTAACCGCCGCTCCAGCCCTGAATCGTCCGGCGGGCATTCGAAGCCGCGACCCGCCGGATCTACACTCACGGCCCGAACGCCCCACCTGCAAGCACCGAGCGGCATAGGCCCCCAGCCCGTCCCACGCAACCGCGGCGACACCGAGCCAGCGAGGCAAGCGGGGCACATAGCCCCGAAACCGGACCGGACCACGGCGGCGCCGAGGTACGACGCCGACGGAGGTTCACATCACCCCCGAAACCGATCCCCGACCACGGCAACGCCGAGGCACGACACCCTTGGGGAGCCGCATACCCCCGAAACCGAAGGGGACGGCGGCGGCGCCGAGTCCTACCGCCCTAAGCGGTCCGCACAACCCCGGAACCGGACGCAACCACGGCAGTGCCGCGTCTCACGAGGCCCTGAGCGGTTCACATAACCCCGGAACCCAGCACAACCACGGCAGTGCCGAGTCTCACGAGACCCTGAGCGGTTCACATAACCCCGAAACCCAGCACAACCACGGCAGTGCCGAGTCTCACGAGGCCCTGAGCGGTTCACATAACCCCGAAACCCAACGCAACCACGGCGGCGCCGAGTCTTACGAGGCCCTGAGAGGGTTTGGCCCGTCCCTGCTGTCAGCGCTCGATGCGACGCGGCGCAGCCGCGAGTGT
>NZ_JARWPM010000232.1 GCF_029869215.1 Nocardia carnea | reverse complement strand
CCCGGCGGGGCGGGGGGGGGGGGTGGGCGTCCGGGCCGCGGGCCGGGGCGGCGGGGTGGCGCCCCCGCCCGCCCGCGGCGCCCCCGGCCCGCTCCCCGCGGCCCCCCCCCCGCCCCCCCCCCCCCCCCCCCCCGCCCCCCGGGCAAAAACCACTGAGGGCCTCGTAAGACTCGGCGCCGCCGTGGTTGCGTCTGGTTCCGGGGGTTATGTGGACCGCTCGGGGCCTCGTGTGAGTCGGGGCCGCCGTGGTTGCGTCTGGTTCCGGGGGTTATGTGGACCGCTCGGGGCCTCGTGCGACTCGGCGCCGCCGTGGTTGCGTTCGGTTGGAGGTGTTGGTTGGGGGTGAGTTCCGCGGGGATCAGTCGGCGGGGTCCAGGTCGGTCAGGGGTTTGCGGAGCAGTTTGCCGGTGGCGTTGCGGGGGAGTTCGTCGAGGAAGATGACTTCACGGGGGACCTTGTAGCGGGCGAGGTTGGCCTTGACGTAGTCCTTGATCTCCTGGGGGTCCCGCGCCGAATCCGGGCCGGGGACCACCACGGCGCGTAACCGCTTGCCGTAATCCCGGTCGTCCACGCCGACCACCGCGGCCTCGAGCACATCGGGGCGGTTGGCGATGAGATGTTCGACCTCCTGCGGGAAAACGTTCTCCCCACCGGAGACGATCATGTCGTCGTCGCGGCCGTCGATGAACAGCAGGCCCTGCTCATCCAGATGACCCACATCGCCCGTGGACATCATGCCGTCCACCTGCTCCTTGGTGCGGCCGTCGGTGTAGGCCTTGAACGCGTGCGGGTTGTCGATGAAGATCGTGCCGGTCACGCCCGGTTCGGTGATCCGCTTCCGGTTCTCGTCGTACAGCGCGATCCGGACCCCGACCGGCGGCCGGCCGGCCGTGGTCGGTGCGGCGCGCAACTCTTCCGGGGTGGCCACGGTGATCACGGCGCATTCGGTGGAGCCGTACAGGTTGTACAGCACATCGCCGAAGTACTCGCCGGTGCGTACCACCACGTCGGGCGGGATCGCCGAACCGGCCGCGAAGATCACCCGGAGCGAGGACACGTCGTAGCGGTCCAGGATCTCGCGGGGCTGGTCGAGGATGCGCTGCAGCATGGTCGGCACCACGATGAGCGAATCCGCCCGGTACCGCTCGATATTGGCCAGGGTGAGCTCGGGGTCGAAGCGGCGCTGCTGGAAGATCACCCGGTTGCCGAGGCCGAGTCCGAGACTGAACTGGGACAGTCCGGTGCCGTGGAAGATCGGTGCCGCCATCACCATGGTGCCGTTACTGGGCAGCGGCACCCGGTCGATGAATTGGGCGGAGATGAACGGGCTCACCTTGTCGCGCGGGGCGCCCTTCGGCGTACCGGTGGTGCCGCTGGTCAGGATGACCGTCCCGCCGGGTTTGCGCGGCGCTGCCAGTGGGGCGGTGGATTGCCCGGCGGAGACCGATTCCACCGTGGGGATCGCGGGGTCGGCACCGTGGGCTTCGTCCACCCACGTCAGGATTCGCGGAACGGATTCGGGGATCGCGCTCATCAGTTCGAAGAACTCGCTGTCGTGCAGAACCGCTTTGACCTTCTCGCGTTCGGCCACATCGGCGAACTGTGGTTTGGCGAATCCGGTATTCATCAGCACCGCCCGCAGGCCGAGCTTTCCGGCGGTGAGCATGCTCAGCACCATGCCGCGGTGATCGCGGGCCAGAATGGCCACCACATCCCCGGCCTGCAGCCCGCGCTCGGCGAGCCCGCGGCCGAAGGCGTTCGACTGCTCGTCGAGAGCGCGGAAGGTGAGCTCGCCTTTTTCGTCGACGATCGCGGGGGAATCGGGACGGTCCTGCACGGCATGCATGACGACCGCGGCGAACGGGCCGTACTTGCTCGCGTTGACCATCGATTTGACGGCGTGGTCGAGCCGCAGCGGATCGAACAGGCCGCGTTTGCGCATAACGTTCACGGCCAGTGCCATATCGCCGGCCTTGCGAACGGGGCCGGGCAGCGACAATGTCATCGGCGACAACCTTCCGCGGCGTAACCGCCGGGACCGGCGATCTGCCTGTTCGAGCTCCAGTGCTGAGCCAACCCTAGCAACCGGGCGGGCCGCCGCGCCGACATTGTCTCGGACAGTAGTGAAACCGGGACATCATTGTGGGATATCCCGGTTTCGGCCGTCGAGAACGGTTGTCAGACCTCGTATTCCACGAGCACCCGGCGCAGCAGTTTGCCGGTGGGGTTACGCGGCAGATCGTCGAGGAAGACGACCTCGCGCGGCACCTTGTACCGGGCCAGGTTCTCCTTCACGTAGGTCTTGATCTCGTCCTCGGTGGGCGTGTGGCCCGGTTCGGGGACGACGAAGGCGCGCAGGCGCTTGCCGAACTCCACATCGTCGACGCCCACGACGGCGGCGTCGAAGATGTCCTCGCGCTCGAGCAGCAGGTTCTCCACCTCCTGCGGGAAGACGTTCTCGCCACCGGAGACGATCATGTCGTCGTCGCGGCCGTCGACCATCAGCAGGCCGTCGTCGGTGAAGTGGCCGACATCGCCGCTGGACATGTAGCCGTCGATGATCTGCTTGTGCCGGCCGTCGGTGTAGCCCTCGAAGGGTGCACCGCTGCGTACGAAGATACGGGCGGTGGTGTTCTTCGCGGTGACCTGTTTGTCGTTGTCGTCGTAGAGCCGCACATCGCAGGTCAGCGGGGGCCGGCCCACCGTGCCGGGGGCCTTGGCGAGATCCGCCGGCTGCGCGACCGTCGCGATGGCGACCTCGGTGGAGCCGTAGAGGTTGTGGACGACGGGCCCGAAGACCTCGGCGGCCCGGATGCTCAGCTCGGGGGACAGCGCCGAACCGGCCAGCACGATGCCCTTCAGCGAGGACGTGTCGTACTTGGCCCGCACCTCTTCGGGCAGTTCCACCATCCGGTGCAGCATGGTCGGCACCGCGACCAGCATCTCGGCCTTGTGGTCGGACACCATCTTCAACGTGGCCTCGGCGTCGAACCGGCGCCGCATGACGATCTTGTTGGTCAGGCCCGTGGCAACCAGCCACGTCCCCAGGCCGGTGCTGTGGAAGATGGGCGACACGATGACCATCGTGGCGCGCTTGCGGAACGGCATCCGGTCGAGGAACTGCGCAGTGGCCACGGGCGACGCCTTCTCGCGCGGGGCGCCCTTCGGCAGACCGGTCGTACCGCTGGTCAGGATGATGAACCCGCCGGGCTTGCTGGGGACCGGGAGTGCGTCGAGGCCGTTCTCGGCGACCAGGTCATCGAGGCTCTTGGCGCCCTCGGGCAGTTCGGTGCCCTCGTCGACCCAGGTGAGGAACCGCGGCATATCGGCGGGCAGCGCATCGAGCAGGCCCAGGAATTCGCTGTCGTGCAGAACCGCCTTGACCTTCTCCCGCTCGCACACCTCGGCGAATTGGGGTTTGGCGAAACCGGTGTTCATCAGGGCGATTTTCACGCCGAGTTTACCGGCGGCGGCCATCGACAGGATCAGGCCGCGATGGTCGCGGGCCAGGATGGCGATCACGGTGCCCTCGGTGAGGCCCGCCTTGCGCAGCCCGTTGGCGATTTTGGTGGACAGTTCGTCGAGTTCGCGGTACGTCAGCTCCCCGCGTTCGTCGACCAGCCCTGGAGCGTCCGGCGCGATCCGGGCCGAATGCATGATCAGCGTGGCCTGCGGGATGTAGGTTTTGGAATCCTTCAGCGTCCGCAGGGTTTCCCCCGGATTCTTCAGATCGATGAATCCACTGGACTGCAGCAGCCCGTATGCCTTGACAGTCTCCAGTACATGCGCCAGGTTCACCCTCGAACACCTCCACAGATTCTCGCGTCGGCACTCGACCTAGCGATTCCGAACGGCATATCGGGGCCACCGTAGCAGTGAAAGTGCCTCGGCTCACAACGTACGCACCGGACAAAAAAGACATCGCAACGTGGTCGGAACATCCCATGAAAAGGGCACGCGCCGAATATCCGACGCGTGCCCCGGGAGTGGTACCGGCCGGGCGGCTCAGTTGTAGACCGAGCCCAGCGACGGGAAGGTGATCTCGCCACGCACGTACTGGAACCCGTCCGGATGCTCCGGGCTCACCGGAACCGGCCACCGATGCCACAGGCTGCCGTAGACGGCGGCCACGACCATGCCGGGGCCCGGATCGATCACCCGGGTGCGAATCGTGGTGTCGGCGATGATGTCGATATGTTCGGTCAGCGGCTCCATTCCGCTGCGACCGTTGGACAGGTTCAGCCAAACCACTTCCAAGCGCGCGCCGGCTTGATTCGGCGCGATGGTGCCGGGACCGCCGAAGAAGGCGAACCGGAACCCGTCGATATTCAGCGCCACACCCGACCCATACATTCCGGGCCCGCCACCGCGGCCGATATTGGATTCGGCCGGAATCTGGAACGGCTGGGCCGGCAGCGCGGCCTCCCGGGCGGCCTCGGTGACCCGCGGATCACCGAGGAGCGTGTCGACGGCACGCTCGGCGCCGGGGTTACCGGCGGCGGCCGCCCGCAGCTGCTGGGTCGCCGAAACCCAATCGACCTGGGCCGGCTCGGCGGCCGCGTGTCCGGTGAAGAGCATGGTGGCCGCGGCCGTAGCGGCGAGAGAAGTGACGAGCCGACGGGCGAAGCCCTGTGTGCGCATAACCAGTCTCCTTGCAGATACGTTGTCCGGGGATACCGCACCCGGTGGTGGGTTCAGCAGGGTGGAGAGGGGCAACACGTACCGGCGGATCCGGGCGTCCAGCGCGGGCGGATCCGACCGGGTCGAACACATCGCGATAAACGGTCGTCACCAACATGTCACCCGGTCGGCGCGCTGTCCAGAACGCCGCGCGGGCGGCGCGGGGCAATCTCGGTTCTGCTTCCAGGTGCGGTCCGCCGCCGGTCGGCGGAAGGAATGGCTGCGGACGCTGAACGGCTCGGCGGGTGGACACGCGGAACCGGCCCGGGTCGCCGCGACGATCCGGACCGGTTCCACTGTTCGCTTACTTCAGTTCGGCGCTGGTCAGGTTCAGGACCCGGCGGGCGACGATGAGCTGCTGGATCTGCTGGGTGCCTTCGAAGATGTCGAGAATCTTGGAGTCGCGACCCCACTTCTCCAGCAGCAGGCGCTGCGAGTAGCCGACGGCACCGGCCAGTTCCACCGATTTCAGGGTCACATCGGTACCGGTGCGGCCCGCTTTCGCCTTCGACATGGAGGCCTGCAGCGAGTTGGGCTGCTTGTTGTCGGCCATCCAGGCCGCCCGCAGGGCCAGCAGGTAGGCGGATTCGTAGTCGGCCTCCATCCGCAGGAATTCGGCCGCCGCGGCGTGCTGGCTGTTGGGCGGGGTGTCGTAGGAGATCTCGATACCCGCGTCGGTGAGGATGCTGCGCAGTTCTTCCAGTGCGGCCCGGGTGACGCCGATGGCCATCGCGGCGACCATGGGACGGGTGTTGTCGAAGGTCTGCATGACCCCCGCGAAACCCTTCTCCACGTTCACTTCCGGGCTGCCGAGGATATTGTCCTTCGGAATCCGGCAATCCTGCAGCAGCAGCACCGCGGTATCGGAGGCCTTGATACCGAGCTTGTGCTCGAGCCGGGCCACCGACAGCCCCGGAGCGTCCCGGGGGACCACGAACGATTTGATGGCGGCGCGGCCGAGGCTGCGGTCCACCGAGGCCCACACCACGATATGGGTGGAGCGTTCACCGGCGGTGACGAAGATCTTCTCGCCGTTGAGCACCCATTCGTCGCCGTCGAGCACGGCGGTGGTGGTGACGGCGGCCGAATCGGAGCCGAAACTCGGTTCGGTGATGGCCATCGACGCCCATACCTTGCCGAACCGCTCGAGCTGTTCGTCGGTGGCGACCGCGGCGATCGCGGCGTTGCCCAAGCCCTGATACGGGATCGACAGCATCAGCCCGACATCGCCCCACGACGTTTCCAGAGCATTGAGCAGGGCCGACATATTGCCGCCGTTGGCGTTGACGGGCATGGTCGCCGGACCTTCGTCCTCGTCGGATCGCCCACCGGCCGCACCGCTGATCTTCTGGGTGCCGGAATCACTGAGCCCGTCGACCATGGCGGCCATGGTGTCGAGCTCCACCGGGTACTCGTGCTCGGCGAGGTCGTACTTGCGCGAGATCGGCCGGAAGATCTGCGCGGCCACCTGATGCGCCTGATTAGCGCTGGCCCGCAGCTTCTTCGGAAGTTCAAGGTTGATCATGAGAAGTCTCCTGAGAAGTATGAATCCGCAGCGGCCGGGGCCTACACCAACACGATGCCTTCGGCGACGCCGATGCCGCGCAGGTCGCGGTACCAGCGTTCGACCGGGTGCTCCTTGGTGAAACCGTGACCGCCGAGCAACTGCACGCCGTCCAGGCCGAATCGCATGCCCTTGTCGGTGGCCAGCTTCTTGGCCAGCGCGGCCTCGCGAGCGAAGGTCAGGCCCTGTTCGGCACGGGCGGCGCCGCGCAGCGTGACCAGCCGCAGGCCGTCGAGTTCGATGGCGATATCGGCGACCATGAACGCCACGGCCTGGCGATGGCTGATCGGTTCGCCGAACGCTTCCCGCTCGTTGACGTAGGGGATCACGTAGTCGAGCACGGCCTGGCCGGTACCGGTGGCCAGGGCCGCCCAGCCCAGGCGGGCCAGCTGGACCGCGTCCCGGTAATCGGCGGCATGCTGTTTCGCATCGCCCTCACCGAGGATCGCGTCGGCGCCGACGGAGACGTTGTCCAGTACCAGGCGGCCCAGGCCGGCGGCACGCAGACCCATGCTGGGGTCGGCTTCCACGGACAGGCCCTTGGCATCGGATTCCACGATGAACAGTGCGGGCCGGCCGTCCAGTTCGGCGCCGACCACGAAGATCTCGGCATCGGCGGCGGCCGGGACCAGGCTCTTCACCCCGTTGAGGCGGTAGCCGCTGGGGGAGCGCACGGCCTTGGTCTGCAGGCTGAACGGATCGAACAGCGCGCGCGGTTCGCTGATCACGACCGACGCCTGGGGCACGTTCTCACCGGTGAACGCGGGCAGGTAGGTCTGCTGCTGGGCGTCGGTACCCCACTGGGACAGCGCGACGGCCACCCCGCTGGGAGCCAGCAGCGGCAGAGCCAGACCCATATCCCCGTGGGCGAGCGCCTCGGCCACCATCGTGTTGGTGACGGCACCGCGTTCGGTGGCCGCGCCCTCGAGCTCCTCCGGCACGTTGATCAAGGTGATGCCGAGTTCGGCGGCGCGGCCGAGCAGGTCCTTCGGCGCGGCGGCGGCCTCGTCGGCGTCGTGCGCGGCCGGGCGCAGGATCTCGGCCGCGAACTCCCGCACCGTTTCGACGATCATCTGCTGTTCGTCGGTGGGGGTGAGATCGAAGTAGTCCTTGGTCTTGGACTCGTTGTCGGGGAGGCGTTTGGGTGCCCCGCCACCGGCGACCTTGTTGAACGCGCGGGTCGCGGCGCCGAGGGTGCGGAACCCGGTCTTGGTGCTCTCGTAGGTGACCCGGTCGATCGGTTTGCGCAGGTTGTATTTCTCGGCGAGCTCCGAGCCGGTGATCGTCGACATGACCCGCATGGCGGCGCCCATCCAATCCCGTTTGGGTTGGTGCAGGCCCACCCCGTTCTCCTGGCGGACGCCGTTGTCCGGACGCCGCTTGGTAGCGCTGTCTCGAATGCTCATCATCACCTGTTTTCTCGGGCGGGGTGAGGGTCTGGCCCCAGCTATCTTACTGCGGAGTAAGGCTATCTTACTGCGGAGTAAGAACGGCGTCGAGTCGCCGACTCGTCCTGGTGAGCGGACACAAACCGGAATACCCACCGCCAAACCGCGGCAGCGCCCGTCCCAGGGCGACGAGTGGTAGCCGGGACGGCCCGGTAGCCGGGACCGAACGCGGAATGGCCTTGCCGAGACGGGATGCCGGCCGATGGTTGCCGGGACGCAAGCCGAGATCTGTGCGTGCGGGCGTTTGCCGGGCTGCGTTCGGACGGCCGTTGCCGGGCTGCGTTCGGACGGGGCCGCAACCGTGCCGGCCCCGGACCCGACGTTCCGCTATTCCCGCACGTCGCGGACGTACCAGCGCAAGGTGGCGTACGCGGTGAGGCCCGCGAACACCACGCCCACCGGGACCACCATCAGCGCGGTGGTGAAAATATCGTCGAAGGTGATCCGCGGGAACACATTGCTCGCGAACAGATCGCCCAGCGCCCGGTCGATCACCAGCGGACGCGCGGCGAACAGCCCCACGGTTGCCAGCACGCCGCCCGCCAGCGCGGCCGCCACCGCCTCCAGCAGGAACGGCAACTGGGTATACCAGCGGGTGGCGCCGACCAGGCGCATGATGTGCACCTCGGTTCGCCGGGTGAACGCGGCGATCTGCACCATGTTCGCGATCAGCAGCAGCGCTGCCACCGCCTGCAGCAGGGCCAGCCCGAATGCCGCGTTGCGCAGCCCGTCGAACAGGCTCACCAGCCGGTCCACGATGTCCTTGTCGTTGCGGACCATACCCACGCCTGGGCTGTCGGAGAACTGCTCGTAGATCGTCGGGTACAGCGAGGCATCGGCCATCTTCACCCGCAGCGAGGCCGGTAGCGGGGTCTCGCTCACGTATTCCGCCAGCTCGGGCTGGTCCTTGAAGGTTTTCTCCTTGGCCTCGCGGATCGCGGCGTCGCGGTTGAGGTACTGCACGCTGTCCACACCGTCGACGGACTTCAGGTCCGCCATGAGGGTGTGGCAGGGGTCGTTCGCGCAATCCGGATCGGTCGCGGAGATGTCCTCGGTCAGGTACAGCCGCACCTCGAGCCGGTCCAGGAAGTACTGCTCGGTCTTGTCGGCGATCCGCACCGCCAGCAGGCCACCGCCGAGCATGGTCAGTGAGACCGCGGTGGTCAGGATCATCGCGACCGTCATGATGATATTGCGGCGCAGGCCCTCGGAGACCTCGCCGAACAGGAAGCCCGCGCGCATTACCGGCCCACCTCGTAGCCGCCGGTCGCCTGATCCCGGACCAGCCGGCCGTCGTAGAGCTCCACCACCCGGCGGCGCATCCCGTCCACGATCAGCGGGTCGTGGGTGGCCATGAGCACCGTGGTGCCCATCCGGTTGATGTGTTCGAGCAGCAGCATGATCTCGTAACTCGTCTCGGGGTCGAGGTTGCCGGTGGGTTCGTCGGCCAGCATCACCAGCGGCCGGTTCACGAAGGCCCGCGCGATTGCGACCCGTTGTTGTTCACCACCGGACAATTCGCTCGGCAAGCGGTCGGCCTTACCGCCGAGGCCCACCAGTTCCAGTACTTCGGGCACCGTCCGGTCGATGAACTGGCGGCGTTTACCGATCACCTCCAGCGCGAACGCGACATTCTGCGCGACGGACCGCTGTTGCAGCAGCCGGAAATCCTGGAACACGCAGCCCACCCGCTGCCGCAGCCGCGGTACCCGCCGCCCGGGCAGCCGGTCCACCCGGAAATCCGCGACCTCCACCTCGCCGGCGGTCGGGATCTCCTCCTTGATCAGCAACCGCATGAAGGTCGACTTCCCGGAACCGGACGGACCGATGAGGAAGACGAACTCACCCTTGTCGATGTGGACGGTGACATTGTCGAGTGCGGCTCGCGTCGCGGTCGGATACGACTTGCTGACGTTGCGCAGGGTGATCACGAGGAGTCAGTGTAACCATTCGATAACGAACCCGGCGGCGGGCGGTATCGAGCGGGCTAGCGGCCCGGCAGGACCACCGCGGGCACCTGCTGAACCGGCGCCGGCGCGGGATC
This sequence comes from Nocardia carnea, assembly GCF_029869215.1. GTDB lineage: Bacteria > Actinomycetota > Actinomycetes > Mycobacteriales > Mycobacteriaceae > Nocardia > Nocardia carnea_B. Next base: position 14,696 of record NZ_JARWPM010000232.1, on the reverse strand, counting down.
GTGGCGGACGATATCGTCCGGTTTGACGAACAGGTACAGCACGAAGGTGGCGATCCAGCTCCCCGCCAGGATCAGCGTCGATCTACGCGCGCGCATTCAAACCCTCCCGGCGCATCGCCGCGGCCACTCGTACGCGCAGTTCCCGGCTCACCTCGAACTGTTTGCCCGGCAGTGTCCGGGCCACCATCCGGATGTTCATCTGGTCCACGGTCAGGTCCTCCACACCCATTACCGTCGGTTCGTCCAGCAGCAGGGGTTCGAGGCGGGGGTCGCGGTAGGCCTGCCCGCCCACCTCGTGCAGCACTTCGTTGATCCGCAGGATATCGGCGCTCGCCGAAACGGGCACATCGATCGCCGCCCGGGCCCAATCCTTCGACAGATTGGTCACTTTCACGATCTGCCCGTTCGGGACGGTGATCACCTCGCCGTCCGGGTTGCGCAGTTTGGTGACCCGCAGCGTCACATCCTCCACCGTGCCCTCGGCCGGATCGGCGACCCCGGTCACCGCGATCCGCACCACATCACCGAACCCGTATTGGCGTTCGGTGATGAGGAAGAACCCGGCCAGGATGTCCTGCACGATGCGCTGCGCGCCGAAACCGAGCGCGGCGCCCAGTACCGCCGCGGGCGCCACCAGCCCCGACATGGAGAATCCGAGCCGTTGCAGCACTTCCATGGCGACCAGTACATACGCGACGGTCAGCACCACCCAGGTCAGCACCTGTGCCAGCGCGTGCCGGTGTTTGGCCTCCTCGGACCGCACCAGCGCATCACCACCGCGGAAGCCGGAGTCGATGCGCTGGGTCACCCGGTCGCGCAGGTACGTGGCGAACCGGGCGAACAGCATGGCCCCGAGAATCAGCAGCACGATCTCCAGGCCCGAGGACCGCAGCCAGGAGGTCACATCAGTGGAAAGCGCCAGTGACAGCGCGAGGGTTTCGGACCCCTCCGCACGCATCAGACCACCTCATTCGTCACCGGAACCCTTGCCAGTACCCGCGTTCGGGAGTGTCAGCTCTCCTGCTGACCTGTATTCATCCGCCAGCGGATCCCGGATTCGATGAACCCGTCGATATCGCCGTCGAGCACCGCCGAGGGGTTGTTCACCTCGTAGTTCGTGCGCAGATCCTTGACCATCTGGTACGGGTGCAGCACATAGGAGCGCATCTGGTTACCCCAGGACGCACCCTCGTTGGTCTTGAGCGCGTCCATCTGCGCGCGCTCCTCCTGCCGTTTGCGTTCCAGCAGTTTCGCCTGCAGCACCCGCATGGCCGAAACCTTGTTCTGCAGCTGCGATTTCTCGTTCTGGCAGGTGACCACGATGCCGGTGGGGATATGGGTGATGCGCACCGCGGAGTCGGTGGTGTTGACGCTCTGCCCACCCGGGCCGGACGACCGGTAGACATCGACCCGGATATCGGTTTCCGGAACCTCGATATGGTCGGTGGTCTCGACGACCGGCAGCACTTCCACCTCGGCGAAGGACGTCTGGCGGCGGCCCTGGTTGTCGAAGGGGCTGATCCGGACCAGCCGGTGCGTACCCATCTCCACCGACAGGGTGCCGTAGGCGTACGGGGTCTTCACCACGAAGGTGGCGCTCTTGATCCCGGCTTCTTCGGCATAGGAGGTGTCGTACACCTCGACCCCGTACTTGTGCCGGTCGGCCCAGCGGATGTACATACGCATCAGCATCTCGGCCCAGTCGGCCGCGTCGACGCCGCCGGCGCCCGACCGGATATTGACCAGCGCGTCACGTTTGTCGTACTCGCCGGAGAGCAGTGTGCGCACCTCGAGGGCCTCGATATCGGCGCGCAACGCAGTGCGTTCGGCGTCGGCGTCGGCCAGGGCACTGGTCTCGGCCTCGCCCTCTTCCTCCTCGGCCAGCTCGTACAGGACCGGCAAATCCTCCAAGCGCTGCCGTAATTCCTGCACCCGGCGCAGTTCACCTTGCGCATGGGAGAGTTCGCTGGTCACCTGCTGGGCGTGGTCCTGGTCGTTCCACAGCTCGGGATCGGCGGCCTGATGTTCCAGCTCTTCGATACGACGGCGCAGCTCATCGATATCGAGGACCGATTCGACGGTCTTCAGAGTTGCGTCGAGTTCGGCGAGGTCGGCGGTAACGTCAGGATGCACGGTGTTCAAGGCTACCGGCAGCGCAGGAGGCGGTGAAACAGTGCGGGCACGATAGCCGGTTCGCCGGCCCGCTGTGTGGCCGGCGGCAGCCGCCGCGCAACCCGCGACGACTCCGGCGTGCACCGGGCAGAACTTGGCCTACCTGCACGGACGCATCCGGAATCGTCTGGACTGTCAGCCGGGCACGGCGCGAAGCATGCCGTGGTGCCGGCCGCCGAGCCGGTCCAGCGCACCGGCCGTTGCCGGGTCGGCCGGAAGATGGACGATCAGCTGCTGATCGTCGTCGGCGAACAGGGCCAGGGTTTCATAGGCGAGGCGTAGCGACCCGGCCTCGGGATGCGCCAGCCGGGTGATCCCGGCCGGGGCGGGCAGGTTGGGGACCGTGGCGACCCGCTCGGTGAAAGCCGCGCCCGCGGCGATGGTGAGCTGATCGGCGAGCGCCGCGATATGGGGGTCGGCCCGGAACGGGCCTTGTTTGAGGGTGGCGACTATATGATCGGCCTGATGATCCCAGTCCGGATACACCTTCCGGGCCCGGGGATCGGTGAAGGTGAACCGGGCCAGATTGGCGCCGTGGTCGGCGTCGAGCGCGCCGGTGGGTTCCATCAAGCGCCGATATCCGGCGGTGCAGGCCAGCACCTCGGTCCGGCTGTCGACCACCGCGGCCGCGGCGGGTTCTAGCTGGTCGAGCAATGCCCGGACAGTGGGGCGGACGGTGCGCACCGGCGCTCCCGGACCGGTACAGCTGAAGCCGGTATCGGCCTTGGTCAGCCGATAGAGATGGACCCGTTCGTTGGTCGACAGGCCGAGGGCGTCCGCCAGCGCGGAGAGCACCTGCGGTGAGGGATTGCGATCGCGGCCCTGTTCGAGCCGCGTGATGTACTCCACGCTCACTCCGGCCAGCGTCGCGAGCTCCGCCCGGCGTAATCCCGGGGTGCGGCGTCGCGGCCCGGCGGGCAGCCCCACCTGCGCGGGGCGTACGGCTTCCCGCCGGCTGCGCAGGAACAGCCCCATCTCGTTCTCGCTCACCTCCTCACGGTATCCGCGCCGGTCCCGCCGAGGGTGTCCCTGGCACTACCACTCTCGGCACGGTCTCCCTGCCGGTCCGGCGGCGCGGCAGATTCGGAACCCGGTGGCGGCCGCCGGGCCGCCCGAGAAGAGGGAGCACACCATGTCCGTTACCCCGTTGCGCCTCGCGGTGATCATCGGCAGCGTCCGGGAGGGCCGGTTCGGCACCGTCGTGGCCGCGTGGTTCGCCGCGCAGGCCGCCGCGCACGGGCGTTTCGAGATCGACGTGATCGATCTCGCCGAGGCCGAAATACCCCTGGTACTGCCCGCTGCCCCGCCCGCTCTGGAGCCGAATCCCGAACGCCCCGCCGGCATGCTCGATCTCACCGAACGGCTCTCGGCCGCCGCCGCCTTCGTCATCGTGACACCCGACTACAACCACAGCTACCCGGCCTCGCTGAAGGCCGTGATCGACTGGCATTTCACCCAGTGGCAGCGCAAACCGATCGCTTTCGTCGGATACAGCGGTGCCACCGGTGGGCTCACCGCGATCGAACATCTGCGTCAGGTCTTCAGCGAACTCGATGCGCACACCGTCCGCGAGTACGTCTCGTTCCCGCGCTACTACCTGCTCTTCGGCGAGGACGGGCAACTGCTGGCGCCGGCCGAACCGGAAGCGGCGGCGCAGACCATGCTGGACCGGCTGCACTGGTGGGCGGACGCATTGGTCGCGGCCCGCGCAGCGTTGGTATGAGCACGGTGGTTACCGGCCGGCCGTGCGGTCGTCGACCGCAGGCACACAATTGCGGGTCGGCGGCCGGTGCGGGCTCTCGTCGGGTCACCGTGAAGCTCGGCTCGGGTCCGCCGGACGTGCTCGGGCCCGGCGCGGGCTGCGGCGGGGCCGCCCGCGCCGTTCACTAAGGTTTGCGGTGTGGCTGCTCACTCCTCTGACCTCGAACTCGCGTTACGCCTGGCCGACGAGGCGGACGCGATCACCCGCGAACGGTTCGGTGCGCTGGACCTGAAGGTCGACGCCAAACCGGACCTGACCCCCGTCTCCGACGCGGATCTGGCCGTGGAGGAGGCCATTCGCCGGATGCTGCGGCACGGCCGGCCCGAGGATTCCGTGCTGGGTGAGGAGTTCGGCGGGAATGCCGAGCTGACGGGCCGGCAGTGGGTGGTCGACCCGATCGACGGCACCAAGAATTTCGTCCGCGGGGTACCGGTGTGGGCCACGCTCATCGCGTTGCTCGATGACGGCGTGCCGGTGGTCGGTGTGGTGAGTGCGCCCGCCCTGGCCCGCCGCTGGTGGGCCGCCGCCGGACAGGGTGCGTGGTCGACGTTCCATCCGGGAGCTCCGCAGCCGATCACCGTTTCCGCGGTGGCCGAGCTGGATTCGGCCAGTCTCGCGTTCTCCAGTCTGTCCGGCTGGCGCGAGCGCGGCCTGCGGGACACGTTCCTCGCACTCACCGACGAGGTGTGGCGGGTGCGTGGCTACGGCGATTTCTTCAGCTACTGCCTGCTCGCCGAGGGTGCGGTGGATATCGCCACCGAACCGGAGGTTTCGCTGTGGGATCTCGCCGCCCTGGACATCCTCGTCCGGGAGGCCGGTGGCACCTTCACTTCCCTGGACGGCCGGCCCGGCCCGCACGGCGGCGATGCGGTGGCGACCAACGGACATCTCCATCAGCGGGTCCTGGACCGACTGGGCGGGTAGCCGGCCGCCTGCCGCGCGCCGGATCCGACCGGCCACCGCAGTTGCGGCAGTGGCCGCGGAAACCAACTGCCGACCTGGACTAGCGCGCCCGCAGTGCGAGCCGGTCAACGGTACGCGTTCCCGCGGCCTGCCACGCCGGCACCCCCGGCGCTTGCAGTTTCGAATCGACCCCGGCGGCAGCTCGGGTCCGGGAATCGTCGCACCACCTGATTCAGGGTTGCTCCGGACTACCGGCTGCGGCGGGGTCGCTCGGTGCGAAGGATCAGCCCATGGACTTCGCGCCGTCGATCGCTTCACGAATGATGTCCGCGTGACCCGCGTGCTGGCTGGTTTCGGCGATGATGTGCATCAGTACCCGGCGGGCCGACCACGATTCGTCCTGGAACCAGGGCGCCTTGGGCAGCGGCCAGGTGCTGCTCAGGTCGGGCAGGGTCGCGACCATATCGTCGGTCCGGGCGGCGACCTCGTCGTACGCCGCGAGCACACCGGCGAGCGTTTCGCCGGGCAGCATCCGGAATTCGTCGACGCGTCCGGCGTAGTCCTCCTCGGTCATATCGTCGAAGTCCTTCATGGCCGAGGTGCCTTCCAGGATGAAATCCGCCCAGCCCCGTTCGACCGCGGTGACGTGCTTGATCAGGCCGCCGAGGCACAGTTCGCTGTGGGTCGGGCGGCCGGCGGCCTGCTCGTCGGTCAGGTCGCGGGTGGTGAATTTCAGGAAGAAGCGCGCCTTGCGCAGCTCGGCGAGCAGGTCGGCACGTTCGCCGGAGAGCGGAGTGGTGCCGGTCTTGTCGAGGGTGGAGGTCGCGGCCATGATCGTCGCCTTTCGTCGGGGCTGTTCGGAGCGGGTTTTTCCGGGTTCGAGAACCACGGTATGACCCATTGCGGCCACTTTTTGACCGCAATAGTGTCCGGAACGAAAAGTTTTTCCACCTGGGGACAACTCGCGGATCCCGGCCCTCCGCCCGTCCTTCTCGCGGTGCGGGCGGTGCCGGCGCTCGTAGGATGGCCGCGTGGATACCGCTGAAGACACCGCCGTGGCACCTCCGGTAACCGACGACCCCGCCCACGAGGTGCTGCGCCGGGTCTTCGGCTACGACAGTTTCCGCGGTGCGCAGCGCGAGATCGTCGATCAGGTGATCGGTGGTGGGGACGCATTGGTGCTCATGCCCACCGGTGGCGGCAAATCGCTGTGTTATCAGATTCCCGCGCTCGTCCGCGACGGGACCGGGGTGGTGATCTCGCCGCTGATCGCGCTCATGCAAGACCAGGTGGATGCGCTGAGCGCGCTCGGCGTCCGCGCCGGTTTCCTCAACTCCACCCAGTTCCCGGACGAGCGCCGGGCGGTGGAGGCGCAGTACGCGGCCGGTGAACTCGACCTGCTGTACCTGGCCCCCGAGCGGTTGCGGATGGAGTCCACGATCCAATTGCTCGGGCGGGGCCGGATCGCGCTGTTCGCGATCGACGAGGCGCACTGTGTTTCGCAGTGGGGCCACGATTTCCGGCCCGATTATCTGGCGCTGTCGGTGCTGCACGAACAGTGGCCCGACGTTCCCCGGATCGCGCTGACCGCTACCGCTACGGCGAAAACACGCGACGAGATCATCACCCGGCTCGACCTCGCCGGGGCTCGGCGGTTCGTCGCCAGTTTCGACCGTCCCAATATCCAGTACCGGATCGAGCCGAAGAACCGCCCCGACCGCCAGCTGCTCGATTTCCTGCGTGCCGAACATCCCGGCGACGCCGGCATCGTCTACTGCCTGTCCCGGAACTCGGTCGAGAAAACCGCGGCATTCCTCACCGAGAACGGTATCCGGGCCCTGCCCTATCACGCGGGCCTCGACCACCGGACCCGCGCCGAGAACCAGGCCCGGTTCCTGCGGGAGGACGGGCTGGTCATCGTCGCGACCATCGCGTTCGGCATGGGCATCGACAAGCCGGACGTCCGTTTCGTCGCCCACCTCGACCTGCCCAAATCGGTGGAGGGCTACTACCAGGAAACCGGCCGTGCCGGGCGCGACGGCCTGCCGTCCACTGCCTGGATGGTCTACGGGCTGCAGGATGTGGTGCAGCAGCGCCGACTGATCGACTCCTCGGAAGGCGACGCCGCCCACCGCCGGCAGTTGCAGCTGCACCTCGATGCGATGCTCGCGTTGTGCGAGACGGTCGATTGCCGCCGCACGCAGCTACTCGCCTATTTCGGTCAGTCGGCGCAGCCGTGCGGTAACTGCGATACCTGCCTGAGTCCACCCGAATCCTGGGACGGAACCGTCGCGGCGCAGAAACTGCTTTCGGCCGTGCTGCGCCTGAAACGCGAGCGCGGCCAGAGCTTCGGGGCCGGCCATCTCATCGATATCCTGCTCGGCAAGAAGAATCAGAAGGTCCAGCAGTACGACCACCACGAACTGAGTGTGTTCGGCGTGGGTACGGATCTGCGCGACAGCGAATGGCGCGGCGTGGTCCGGCAATTGCTCGCCCAGGGGCTGCTGACGGTGCACGGTGATTACGGTGTGCTGACCCTGACCGAGGCCAGCGAATCCGTGCTCTTCGACGGTCGTACCGTGCGGCTGCGCCGGGAACCCGAACGTCCGACCCCCTCGCGTGCGGCCCGTAGCGCCAAGTCGGCGAAGGCCGCGGCGGTGGAACTGACCGAGGCCGACACCTCACTGTTCGAAAGGCTGCGCCAGTGGCGGGCCGATACCGCCAAGGAACAGGGCGTGCCCGCCTACGTGGTCTTCCACGACGCGACTCTACGCGAGATCGCGGCCCGTAAACCCGGGGATCTGGCGGCCCTCGGCGCGGTGAGTGGTGTCGGTGAGAGCAAGCTGGCGAGGTACGGCGAACAGGTCCTGGAGGTTGTCGCCGCGCAGTGACCGAATGCGCGAACATCATTGTCCGGGACCGGCTTTCCTCCGATTGTTCCTCCCGCCAGTGAAGATAGGGGGCTGAACACAGCGCCTAGCCTGGCACTATGTCCGGCAAGCGCACTCCGTGGTCACGCTCACGCCACGGAGCCGGCTTGCCCGAGGACCGGTTCGGCCGGCTGGACCCTGGGGTCATCCGGGCGGCCCGGGGGCAGGCCGTCCAGGGCCCCGAAGGGCCCGGTGTTTCCGCCGAGCCCCCGATAGCTCCCCCCGTGGAGCAGGTGCGCGGCCGCGAGCCAGCGAGCGCGGCGGGAAACCCACCGGGAGAAGTCGAAGAATCCCACGGCGTGCGGCCTCCGGTGGCGCCTGCGTGGGCCGGTTCCGTCCCCTGGGGTGGGCATGCCCTGCTGGGATTCGTGCTCGGCCTGGCGGTCCTGTTGGTCGCCGGTGGTTTCGTACTCGGGCGGGTCTCCGATCCCGCCGGGAGCGGTGACCCGGTCGCCACCACTTTCGCCGCCACCACTGCGGCGCGCGGCACCACCTCGCCCGCGGCGCCCACGGTTGCGGAGCGTCCGGCAGCCGGGCCGGCGGCGCCGGAGATCGGGGCCGGTTTCGTCTTCGGCAAGGTCAAAGCCAATGAGCGCGGAATACTGACGATCCACAGCGAACTCACCCGGTCGGATATCGTCGTCTACACCGACAGCGCAACCAAGCTCTATGTGCTGATCGCCAGCGATCCGGCCGGAATCGACGTCGGTGCCCCGTTGGTGGTGTACGGCCGCAAACACGCGGACGGGTCGCTCACCGCCCGGACGATCGCGGGTATCTCCCTGCACGGCACGACGAAGTAGGCAGCGCCGCTGCGCGACTGCGGTCAGAAACCGACCGCAATTCGACGACAATCGAATGTATGGCGAATACGAGCACCCGGACCCTGCGCCTGCTGTCGCTGCTGCAGACACACAAGTACTGGCCCGGGAACGAGCTGGCCGACCGGCTCGGCGTCTCGGCGCGCACCCTGCGTCGTGATATCGACCGGCTCCGTGACCTCGGCTATCCCGTGGAAGCGCAGCGCGGTGTCGACGGCGGTTACCAGCTCGCGGCCGGTGCCGCGCTGCCACCGTTGATGGTCGACGACGACGAGGCGGTGGCGCTGGTCATCGGCTTGCAGGCCGCGATGCAGGGCATGGTCGAGGGAGTCGCCGAACCCTCGGTACGGGCACTGGCGAAGGTGATCCAAGTGATGCCGCCCCGGCTGCGCCGCCGGGTGGAGGCGATCCGGACGATGACCGTACCCGCCGCCTGGGGCGACCGGCCGGGCCCCGGACCGGATCCGGCCGCGCTCACCACTGTCGCCCTGGCCTGCCGGGACAGCGAACGCCTGCGTTTCGGCTACACCGCCGCCGACGGCCGGACCACCGAACGGCATGTCGAGCCGCACCGGCTGGTCTCGCTGGGCCGCCGCTGGTACCTCGTCGCCTTCGACCTGACCCGCCACGATTGGCGCAGCTTCCGGATCGACCGGCTGACCGGCCCCGAGGGCGACGGCTCCCGCTTCCGCCCGCGCGACCTGCCCACCGCCGATGCCGCGGAGTTCGTCCGGGCGGGGGTGGACAATGTCGCGCGGCCGTACCGCGTCGAAGCCCTCGTCGAGGCCCCGGCCGAGGCCGTTCGTGAGCGGATCGGGCGCTGGAGTTCGGTCGAGGCGGTCGATTCCGGCCGCTGCCGAGTCGCGATGACCACCGATTCGCTGGACTGGCCCACCATGGCGCTGGGGTCACTGGAGGCCGAATTCCGGATACTCGAACCGCCGGAGATGATCGCTCAGATCCGCGCGTGGAGTGAACGTTTCGGCCGGGCGCATCCCGGACCGGCCGAAACGCCGGTATCGGCTTCGTGACCGGATCCGCCGGTTCGTACGGCGCAATGTGCGCCACGCAGCGCCGACGGAATCGCTCAGTGTGCCTCGGTGTGCCGGGCAGGCTCGTTCGCGATTCGCAGGTGCCGGAGACCGCCGGGTGATTCGCCGGCTCTTTCCGAAGCGAACTCGCCCCGCTGAACCGCGTCCACCAGCTCGGTGGTCGCGCTCGCGAGCAGGTCCGGATGCGAGAAGGGCATCCAGTGCCCGGCCGGGACGTCGCGGCGCCACAGCCGCGACACCCACCGGCCCGAATCGTCGTAGCCGGCGGGCCGCACCGCGATATCGCGCCCGGCCACGATCAGCTGGACCGGTACGTCGGTTCTCCGCTCTCGCGGTTTCCGCAGGTGCGGAAGGATATTGGCCCGGTAGATGAGCAGGCCGTTCACCATATCCTGCTTCAGCGTCGGCCCGAAGAAGATCGTCTCCGGCGCGGTGCTGTTCATGATCTGGATGACCTTGCGCCAGCGCTGTTCGGTGGCCAGCAGGCCGAATGCCACGCGGGGCAGTCCGGGGGTCATGAAGAAACCGGTGTAGGCGGAGGACAGCAGCTGGGTGAACGGCTGCCAGATATTGCGCGGGCCGGGCTTTCCGAGCCGGTCTCGTACCCATGCGCCCAAATGGTCGAGATTCGGACCGGATACCGACGTGAACGAGGCGATACGCTCGGCGGCCCCCGGTTCGCATACCGCCTCCCAGACCTGCACCGAGCCCCAGTCGTGGGCGAGCACGTGCACCGGCCGGTCGGGGCTCACCGCGGCCGCGACCGCGAAGAAATCGGCCGCCAGCTCCGCCAGCCGGAAATCCGCGACCCGTGCGGTGCGGGTGGAGGCGCCGTGCCCGCGGGTATCGTAGGCGACCACATGAAAACGCCGCGCCAGCAGCGGGATCACGCCGTTCCACAGGTGGTGGGTATCGGGCCAGCCGTGCACGAGCACAACGGTTTCGGCGTCCGGATCACCGTACTCGTAGACGGCGAGGTCGAAACCCCGATGGTGCACCGTCCGTTCGGTTGCCGGAAATTCCGAGAGGGATGCCGTCACGTTCGTCTCCTCGTGCTGTCGGCGGGATCGGGTCGGGGTCACAGGTCGAGCACCAGTCGCCCACCCGCGCAGCGTGATACGCAGACGAGCAGGTCGCCGCTGTCGCGTTCGGCTGCGGTCAGGACGTTGTCGCGGTGGTCCGGGGTGCCGGCCGCGACCCGGACCCGGCAGGTGCGGCAGAAACCCTGGCGGCACGAATACGGCTGGTCGGGCCGGAGTTCGAGCAGCACATCGAGGGCGGAGCGGTCCGCGGGGACCTGGAGCACCTCGCCGCCGGCGCCCAACTGGATCTCGAACGGCACACCGTTCACTATGGGCGGTGCCGAGAAACGCTCGCAATGGAGTTCCACGCCGGGCATTCCGCGTACCGCGCCCGCCACGGAGGCGACCATCGGGGCAGGTCCACAGCAGTACACAGCGGTGCCCGGCCCGATTCCGGCCAGGAGTTCGGCGGCGCCGGGTACACCGTGCTCGGCATCGGTGCGTACCGTCACGCGCCGGCCGAACTGTTCCACTTCGGCCAGGAACGGCAAGGTATCCCGGACGCGTCCGGTGTACACCATCGTCCAGTCGATACCCAGCGATTCGGAGAGTCGCATCATCGGCAGAATCGGGGTGATACCGATACCCCCGGCCAGGAATCGCACCCGCCGGGCGGGTGACCCGTACCCCGGCGCGGCGAACGGGAATGCGTTGCGTGGCCCGCGTACCACCAGCGCGGTCCCGACAGGAAGGCCCTGTATCTCGGCGGAACCACCACCGCCGCCCGGTATGCGGCGCACCGCGATCCGATAACTCCGGGTATCGGTGGGGTCGCCGCACAGCGAGTACTGCCGCAGGCGCCCGGACGGCAATTCGACATCCAGATGCGCCCCGGGGCGCCACGGCGGCAGCTCCCGCCGGTCCGGTGCGGCCAATCGCAGGCTCACCACATCTTCGCCGGATGCTTCGACCCGTCGTCCGGTGACCACCACGGGAATCCGCCGGTCGTCCACGCGCGGCACCAGCTCACGCCGGTTGGTCACCGCCGTCCAGTGCAGCCGGGCGCCGACGACGGCATCGAGCAGGCGCAATGTCCGGTCCCGCCGCTTGCGGCCGTGCAGATCGGCGGGCAGTGCGGGTGCGGGCCCGCTCATGAAGCCGCCCGGGCCGCGGGCGATTGCGCCAGGTAGGCGATGGCCTGCGCGGTGGACCCCACCGACTCGGGACTGTAGCCCGGTTGGAACGTCGACAGCGCGCTGACCAGCAGGGCCGGGATGCCGGGAAGGGCGCCGCGCCGCATCGACCGCAGAATCCGCAGCAGCAGTCGCGGGTAGCCGAGGTCGGGGAGTGCCGGGTCGCGGTGCACCAGGAATTTCGTCCCGCGGACCAGCAGCACCAGGAACGACGGGAAGACCAGCAGCATCACCGCGCCGCGGCGGAGGTAGCCGACACCGAAGTATTCGGCGACGTCGTGGGCGACATTGCGATGTTCGACCTCCTCGGCGCCGTGCCAGCGGTACAGGTCGAGCATGCGCGGATCCGCGTCGAATTTCTCCAGGTCGCTGTTGAGCACCCAATCGCCGAGAAACGCGAAGAAATGTTCCAGCGCGGCGATCACGGCCAGCCGGTCGACCAGTTGCTGCCGCCCGGCGCGGGTGTTCGTGGACCGCCGCGGCCCGATGGTCTTACGGAACACGTATTCGGCCTGCTCCAGGTACGGTCCGGGATCGACCCCGTTGGCGGCCAGCAGCATCTCGTGCGACCCGGCATGCGTTTCCGCGTGCATCGATTCCTGTCCGATGAAGCCGAGCATGTCCTCGCGTAACTTCGCGTCCCGCACGAACGGCAGCGCCTCACCGAATGTCGTCAGGAAACTGCGCTCGCCTTCCGGTAGCAGCAGGTTGAGGGCGTTGAGCACATGCGAGGCGATCGGATCGGATTTCATCCAGTGCAGCGGGAGACCGGTCCAGTCGAACCGGACGTCGCGGGCGGTGAGCGCGACCTTCCCCGGGTCGGTCACCTGCCCGGAGGCGGGCGTGCGCAACGGCCTCATCGATCCTCCTCGATCGTCAGCGGCACCCGCGGCGCGGTCCTGGGACCTGCGGACGCCGGTACTTGTGACGATACACATTAGTAGGACGACGGGTAACAGACAATGCGACAGCTCGTAGGCTCGCCGGCCGGTTGGGCCGTGTCCTGCCCCGCCCGGCCGCGCGGTTGATCAGTCCGGCGGCTCCCAGGCCGCCACCAGGTTCAGCAGGCCGGGGAAGCGCTCGTCGAGGTCGGCCACGCGCACCACATTGCGCCGTTCCAGGCCGTGCTGCCATTGCCTGATCAGGCCCGATTCGCGCAGGACCCGCCAGTGGTGCGTCCGGGTCGACTTCGGCCGGTCGATCCGGAACCAGCCGCAGGGCTGTGGGACACCCCCCGACTCCAGGTAGTAGGCCCGCACGATGCTGAGCCGAAGCGGGTCGCTCAGTGCGGCCAGCACGGTTTCCAGGCGCAGATCCGCGCGGGCGGGCTCGGGGAGCGGATCGCCCAGCTGGACCTGCCGACCGGCTCGCCGAGGCCAATGCCGCCCTCAATATCGGTGCCTACACCACCGCCGGAGTCGCGATTCTCGGGTTGGGCGCCGTGAGCGATCACCTCGGTTTCGCGCCGGGCGTCACCGCCTTCGCTCTCGCGGTCGCGGCGGTTTCGGTGGCGGGCGCATTCCTGGTCCTGTCCGGTGTGCGAGTTCCCCGCTGAGCTGCGGGGTAGGCCGGGTCCGGATGGGCGGGCCTGCCCCGCAACCGCCTGCTGTCGCCGGCCCGGCTACCGGCTCAGTTCCCGACGACGGCCCCGAGCCACTCCACGATGGGGCGCAGGGATTCCCACGATTCTCGGATCTTCGCAGCTGCCCGTGGGGTTTCCAGCCACTCGGGAGCGCCGAATTCCCGGCTGACCGTCAGCGATTTGTGCCGGAGCAGGTCGATGCGCGGGTGGTCGGGGGGATAGCTCTTGGGGCGGGTCTTCAGTTTGTCGCCGCCGAGGATGTACCCGGCCTGTACGAGCTTCTGCACGATCCGCTCGAGCTCGGCGCCGCGCACATCGTCGTCGACAGCGATCCGCAGGCGTGCCAGCTGGTCCGGCGTGGCCGCGTACATACCGCCGGCCACGAACAGTCCGGGCGCGCCGATCTGGACATACCAGCCGACGCCCGGAGCGGTATGCACCACCGCCCCCTGGTGGGTCTTGTACGGGGATTTGTCCTTGGCGAAGCGCACGTCCCGATAGGGGCGGAAGAGCTTGGCAGGCCCGAACTCGGGTTCGAGGTCGGTGATCAGCGCGGTCATCGGCCGCTTCACGGCTTCCTCGTACACATGCTTGTTGGCGGCCCAGAACGTCTTCGAGTTGTCGGCCTCGAGATCCTCGTAGAAGTCCGGCCCCGCGATCGGGAATCCCGTGAACTCGCCCATGATGTCGAACCTATCGCCCGGCGACAGGAGCCGGCCGCTCAGTCCGCGGGTTCGTCGTGCACCTCCATGGCCGCGGTCTCCGCGGGGCGCGTGTCCTCGGCGCGTAGCTCCTCGCGGCGCCGACGCCGGCTCCACTCCTGGTCGAGTTCGCGGGCAATGCCCAGGCGGCCGGTGTCGTCGTTCTCGTGATAGCGGATGATCAGCGAATCCGGCGGGTCGGTGATGTAGCGCTCGTATTCGCGGACCTCGTCGGCCTGATCGTCGTCGCCCAGGTCGTAGTCCAAATCCTCGCGTTCCGCGTCGCCGATATCGAGCACCTCGTCCATCAAGCGATAGCCGGGTCCAGTCCCGGCATGCTCCCGACCGGGATCGCGCATATCGGCCATGGCGCCCACCTCTTTCGCAGCCGGGTCGCCGGTGGCGACCACCGTGAGCTGTGCTTCCCACGCTACCGCCGACACCGATACCGGCAGCAACGGCCCCCGCGCCGGCGCGGCGCGGGCCAGCGGTGCGTCCGGGGTAGATACGACGAAAGGGGCGGCCGGGCGAAAGCGCGGCGGGGCTGGGGGGTGGGGG
>NZ_JARWPM010000231.1 GCF_029869215.1 Nocardia carnea | reverse complement strand
CCCCCCCCCCCCCCCCCCCCCCCCCCCCGCCCACACTTTCCTCCCCCCCCCCCCTCCCCCGCGCGGGCCGGGGGGGGCGGCGGCCGGCGCCGCCCCCCCCCCCCCCGCTGCTCAGGGGATGGCGACCACGGATACGGAACCGCCGGTTTCGACGTTCGCGTTCGCGGCGGGATTCTGGGAAACCACCACGGAGGAATCCAGGGGCGCGAACTGGCGGACCTGCACCTGCAGGCCCAGCCCCTGCAGCGTGCGGCGGGCCTCCGCGACGGATTTACCGACCACCGACGGCATCGTGACCGCCTCGCAGATCAGCAGGGTGACCGCGGAGCCGGCGTCGACGGTGGTGCCCACACCGGGTTCGGTACCGATCACGCGGCCCACCTCCACCAGTTCGTCGTAGGCGGGCCGTTCCCCGGCCACGGTGAGGCCCAGATCCTCGAGCTTCTTACGGGCCTCGTCCGGGGTATCGGCGCGCAGGTCGGGCAGCTGCACCGGGCGCGACCCGTTGCTCTTCCAGATCTGCACATGCGCGCCCGCGGGCAGCACCGTCCCGGGCGCGGGGTCGATACGGGCCAGGGTGCCCTCGGGCGCGGTACTGGCGACCTCCCCGCCGTCCACCGGTTGCAGGCCCTGATCGCGGATCAACTGCTGGACCTCCTCCCAGTCCGCGCCGGGTGCGACGGCGGGCACCTCGGGTTTACCGCTCGACACCAGGATGTCGACGGTCGAACCCTTGGTCTTCCGCGCGCCCGGGCCGGGGTCGGTGCCGACGACACCGCCGACCGGCACGGTATCGGAGGCCTTGTCGCGGGTGCCGGTGTCGAATCCGGCTTCCTGTAGTTCGGCGGTGGCCTGCTCGACCGTCATCCCCGCGACCGAGGGCACGGTGTTGTAGCGGCCCATACCGAGCCACCAGCCGCCGATCCCGACCAGCAGGGTCAGTACCACCACCGCGGCCGTCCAGATCATGCCGTTGCGGCGTCCGTTGCCGCGACTCTCCTGATAGGAGCTGTACCGGGTGGGTTGCTGCGGCGGAATATAGGCCGGTGGCGGCGGGGGGTCGGTACGCGGCCGGGCGGTGGTCACCATCCGGGTCGGCTGCGGGCCGTGCGCCGCCACCGGCTCGGGTACGGCGCGGGTCACCGGATGCCGGGCGCTGGTGTGTTCCGCCGAATCCTGCGGTGCCGGAACCCGGTACTCGGGCAGGTTCAGGCGGGCGGCGATCGCCCGCAATTCGGCCACCATCTCACCGGCGTCCGCGAACCGGTGGGCGGGTTCGCGGGCGGTGGCGCGGGCGACCAGCCGGTCGAACTCGGGCGGCACCCCGGCGATGAACTCGCTGGGGCTCGGCACATCGTTCTCCACCCGCTGGTAGGCCACCGACAACGAGTTGTCCCCGGTGAACGGCACCTTCCCGGTGAGCAGCTCGAAGATCAGGATGCCGAACGCGTACACATCGCTGCGGGCATCGGCGCTACCGCTGGTGACCTGTTCTGGGGAGAGATACGCGGCGGTACCGAGGATCACGCTGGCCGACGTGGTGTTGGCCGCGGCGACGGCGCGGACCAGGCCGAAGTCGGCGATCTTCACATCCCCGCCGTCGGAGATGAGCACATTCTCCGGTTTCACATCGCGATGCACCAATCCGGCCGCATGCGCCACCCCGATCGCGGCCAGCACCGGTTCGGCGACCGCGCGCACCGCATGCGGTGGCATCGGCCCGCGTTCCCGCAGCAGTTCGCGCAGCGTCCCGCCCTGCACGAGCTCCATCACCAGGAACGGGTACTCGCCGTCCACGCCCTGGTCGTACACCTCGACCAGGGAGGGATGCTTGAGCCCGGCCACCGCCCGCGCCTCGAACTCGAACCGGCTCAGGAACTGCGGGTCGCCGGCGAACTTGGGGTCCATCACCTTGATCGCGACCGGCCGGCCCAACCGGGTATCCACCCCCCGGAACACCATCGACATCCCGCCCCGGGCGATCGGCGCGTCGATCCGGTAGCGCCGGTCGAGCACGGCGCCGATCAATTCTCCTCCGGCTGTCACGAACCTCTCCACCCTCGTACCGCGTCCACACGGTCGCCGCCCACGCGGCTCCCACGATGTTATCGGCCGGACAGGTGCGGGTGTCTCACCGCGGCCAGGCACACAACGTCTACGGTTATCTCCCGTGAGTGCCTTTCCTTGCAGTGCCGATGTCCTGCCCGCCTCGGTACCACTGCTCTCGCTGCCCGATGTCGCGAAGAACCTCGGTGTCGTGGTGACCCGGGTCCACCAGATGCTGCGGGACAACCAGCTGCTCGCGGTACGCCGCGACGGTGTGGTGGGGATCCCGGAAATCTTCTTCGACGAGACGGGTGCGGTGGTG
This sequence comes from Nocardia carnea, assembly GCF_029869215.1. Taxonomy (GTDB): domain Bacteria; phylum Actinomycetota; class Actinomycetes; order Mycobacteriales; family Mycobacteriaceae; genus Nocardia; species Nocardia carnea_B. The sequence goes on along the minus strand of NZ_JARWPM010000231.1, from coordinate 279 downwards.
AAACCGCTGCCGGGCCTGATCACGGTGATGCGCGACGCCAAATACACCGACGAGGAGATCCTGGAGTGGATCTTCACCGACGACGACACACTGCCCGGTAAACCGGTCGAGGCGCTGCACGGGCCGCTCGCCCGCGAAGTCCTGCGCCGAGCCGCCGCCGACCCCTTCTGAGCTGTGTTTATTGGCGCCGACTTCGTCGGCGCGGGGGGTTGGGCCCCCCAGGGGTCAGGGGTTAAGACCCCGCGGAGAAGCGGGGGGGGGCCGGGGGGGGGCGGGGGG
>NZ_JARWPM010000230.1 GCF_029869215.1 Nocardia carnea | reverse complement strand
CGCCTTCTCTATAATGCCGGCACCCGCGCCCAACACGGCCCTGGATAACAAGAACCCGGAAAATCTGCCCCGCGTAAACTGCGCGGGGGGGGGTCACCCCGCCCGTGCCGCCGCGGTACCGGAACGGCGCAGTTGTCCGGTACCGCGGCGTAGCTCACGGTCGCAGGACCGAGGTCAGGAATTCCGTCTGGTCGTAGACAGCCTGTTCGAAGATATCGTCGAAGTAGATATCGAAATGCCCTGCGGGATAGCGTTTCACCACGGCATGCTTCGTTTTCGCCGCCGCCCGCAGCGCGGGCTTCACCGGGGTGATCGAATCCTGGTCGCACAGTGCGTACAGCACCGGCATCTTGAGCTCCTTGGCATGGCGGCCCGGCCGGCCGAACAGTAGCGGGAACGCCGTGCGGGCCGGGATTTTCGGCCGGTACGACGGGCTCTCCTCGGCCAGCCGGCCGAAACCGGCCGGGACGTCCGGCCCCGTCAGCATCGCGTTTGCCCGTTTCCGCCCGGCCAGCCTGATCTGCACCGGTTTCCGGAAGATGGTGCCGAACACGACATCGGTGATCGCCGTGGCGGTCACCTTCAGCAGGCTGATCGGCCCTTTCGCCCATGCCGAGGAAAACCCGCTCACGTACGGCACCTGGGCCACGACGGCCGCGATATAGGCATCGTCCGGCGCCACGGCCAGCACATGACCACCGGCCAGCGAGGTCCCCCACAGCGCGATGCGGGTGGCGTCGAAGCCCCGCAGGGTCCGGGCGTAGGCGATCGCGGCGATCCAATCCTCACGCTGCCGCGCCATATCGACGACCTGCCGCGGATCGCCGTCGCTGTTACCGAAATGCCGGTAATCGAAAACCAATACCCCCATTCCCGCGGCGGCGAACCGCCGCGCGAACCGATCCAGACCCATTTCCCGGTTCGCCCCCAGCCCGTGCCCCATCACCACGATGGGGCGAGGTTTGGGCGGACCGGCCGGTAGATACAGCCAGCCGGCACACTTCTGACCTCCCGACGGGAAGCCGACCTCGACACGCTCCATGATCAGTGACGGTACCGAGTTGTTGTTTCGGCGGCGTTGTCAGTCCGGGTGGGCAACGGTGCGGTGACCGGCGGACGCGCGGTTCGCGGTGCCGCCGTGAGTCGCCCGGGAGTGGCGGATCAGGCAGACCCCGTACCCGCACAGCCAGATCGCCCACAGCAACCAGCCGACGAGGCCGAGCCGCGCGAGACCGTCGTGCCCGGCGACGATCAGGGGAGTCAGCACGGCACCGGTGAACTGGAGAACGGCGGCAATCGCACCGAGTACGAACAACCAGCGGGGGAGCAGGCCGGCGGCGAGCCCGGCCGCGCCCAGACCGGTCAGTGCCAGCGCCAGGAAGGTGCCGTTGAACCCGAACAGCGTCTCGTGCAGCGCCCACAGCGTGCGCACGCTCGCTACGTCGTCGACGGTGGACATGGCCAGCCGCGTCGCGACCACCGCGGTGAAGGTGGCGTTCTGTAGAAGTACTCCGGCGAAACCGGTGTAGGCCCATACGGTCTGCCCGCCGGCGCGCTGTACCGCGGCCAGCGCGCCCGCGGCGAACACGGTCGCCAGCGCCCAGACGGCGGGCAGGAGGAGCGAGACCGCACGGGTGGGCTGGTTCGCGGAGCGGAAGAATTCGATCGCCTCGTCCGGTGTCGAGCCCGGCGCCGGCATCCCGGCGGGCACGAGGACGAGGTTGGCGGAAACGATGAGGAGTGCGAAGCCGATACCCGCCGCTCCGGCGATCCGGATGGAGGCTGCGGCGTCGATAACCTTGCTGGGCATATATTGAATATAATCATCGGAAAGCGAAAGGGGAACCATGACCGCGGAGCCGCAGCGGCGCCGATACGAATCGCTGCGCAGAACAGCGCAGGCCCAGGAAACGAGTGCGCAGATCGCCCGGTGTGCCCGCGAACTCTTCGTCACGCGCGGCTGGGCGGCCACCACCGTGCGTGAGGTGGCCCGCGCGGCGGGAGTCTCGGTGCCGACCGTCTATGCCGCCTACGGCAACAAGACCGGGCTGACGCGGGCGCTCGCCGATGCCGCGGACCTCTCCGGCGACCTACCGCGGATGATCACCGAACTGGAGGCCGCCGCGGACCCGGCCGCGCAACTGGCGGCCATGGCCGGTTACGACCGGCGGCTGTTCGAACGGGCCGGTGACGTGATCGCGCTCTTGCGTGAGGCCGGCCGTACCGAACCCGAACTGGCCGCCGAGTACCGGGCCGGCCGGCGGCGCGCCGACGAGACCCGGATCGCGGTGTTCACCGGATGGGCCGACGGCATGCTCCGGCCGGGACTGCCGGCGCAGGAAGCCGTGGACATCTACGCCGCGGTGTGCAATATCGACGTATTCACCGTGCTGACCGAAGAACGCGGCTGGGCACCGGACCGGGTCGAGCGCTGGTGGAGCGCCGCCCTGGCCCGCGAACTGCTCGCGACACCGCCCTCGTGACCGGCGCCGGTGTCCGTGGGCGCCGTAGCGAGTATTCTGTTGCGACGGATGAGCCGGCCGGGCGGTCGCGGCGCCGGGAACGGGCATCGGAAGGTGTTACGCCGGGCGCCGAGGAAAGTCCGGACTCCACAGAGCAGGGCGGTTGCTAACGGCAACCCGGGGTGACCCGCGGGACAGTGCCACAGAAAACAGACCGCCCGCGGCCCGGCAGGGTCGCGCGGTAAGGGTGAAACGGTGCGGTAAGAGCGCACCAGCGCCCCGGGTGACCGGGGCGGCTCGGTAAACCCCGCCCGGAGCAAGGTCGAAGATCGCACCTCGCGGTGCGGTTGCGCAGGTGTCCGAGGGCTGCTCGCCCGAGCCTGCGGGTGGACCGCTCGAGGTACCCGGCGACGGTGTGCCCAGATGGATGGCCGCCCCCCGGTGCGAACCGGGGACAGGATCCGGCTTACAGGCCGGCTCATCCGCCGCACCCCGGTGGCGCGGCCGCAACCGGGGCAGGCGCTGATCGCGCCGCAGTTCACATACGGCACTCGGGATGTGACGCGAGGACCCACGCCGCATCTGCCGGTGTGACAGTAGGTTGCTAGTGCGGCCCGCACATGGCCGCGACCATCTGGTAGACAGCTTGGGCCTCCTGCGGTGTCGCCCCACCGAGGCGTTCGGTGATCGCCGTGGTGGCCGCGTCCTCGGGTTCGCCGGCCCGGATATCGGCACAGGTCGCGGTGAACAGCGAGGTGATCGCGGCATCGTCGCGTCCGGCGGCCAGCGAGGGGAAAGCGCCCCGGAAACCGATCACGAACGAGCCGGCCTTCACCTGGTCGATCTTCGCGGTATCGGGGGTCGCCGCGGCCGGGGTCGCGGGCGCGGTGGTCTCCGGTTCCGCGCCGTCGCTCTGGCAGGCGGTCGCGGCGAGCGCGAGGACGACGAGGGCGGCGGGAAGAAGGGCGATCGGTCTTTTCACGGGCCGGATGGTAACTCCACGAGATGGACACCGGCCCCCGCCGGGCGGGGGACGATGTTCATCCAGCGGCCACTCAGGCCGAGGGACCGATGACAAACATCTGCGCCAGCGCGGTGGCCTGCTGCGGGCCGAGGATGGGAAGCAGGTAGTCGTAGATGAGAGTGGACATACGTCAGTGAACTCCAACTCGGGATCGTCGAACGCTTACGGTCCGCCACAGTAGCAGTCGAGAGGTACCGGCGAACTCTTTCGCAGGGCACGGGAAGCCGGGGCGGAAGCAGGCGGCGCGGCGTAACCACGAAGCGCCCGCGCTCACATTTTCGTGGACACAGAATTCGTGCAGAGGTGGCATAAAAGGTGATCGGCGTCATAAAGTATGCGCGTCGGCAGGCTCGGCCGGCGGCAGTCGTCCGCACGGCCGGGCCGATTCATTCCTATCGAAGACAGGTCACAACGCATATGCGGGTAGCACGTACCTTGGCAGCCGGAGCTTTTATCGCCGGGGCCGCATCTGTTCTCGCCACCGTGGGCGCCGGTTCGGCCGGTGCCGTCGCGGTGACACCGCTGCCCGGTGGGGTGCGGGTCGACCTCAGTCCCGCGGATACCCGGTGGGTGCACAATACGAATTTCGGGCATACGCTCGCGGGCATTCCGCATCCGTCGGCGCCCTCCTTCGGGATGGCGCTGGACGCGGCCGCGGCGGTGTCGTCCGCGCATCCGAACGGGCGCGTGGTATTCACCGTATTCGGCCCGTTGCACGAACTGAACGGGTCGATGCTCGCGTTGCAGTAACGCGCGCAACCATTTTCGCGGGTGGGGGGGGGGGGCGGGGTGGGTGAGGGGCCCCCCCCGGCGGGCGCCCCCCGGGGGGGGGGGGGGGGGGGGGGGGGGGGGGGCCGGGGGGG
>NZ_JARWPM010000229.1 GCF_029869215.1 Nocardia carnea | reverse complement strand
GGGTGGGGCCGGGGGGGTCCGCACGGCCTAACCCCCCCCCATCCGCGGGCGTTCCCGCACTCGACACCACAGATTAACCCCGCCCCCCCCCCCCCCCCGCCGGGGGCGGCCGACCGGAGCCCGCGCCGGGCACGGTAACGTGCCCGGCTATGAGCACCGATCTGTTGGGTAAGAGCGCGCTGGTCTCCGGGGCCAGCCGGGGTATCGGCTACGCGGTGGCCGCCGAGCTGCTGAGCCGGGGCGCGAATGTGCTGATCACCGCGCGCAAACCCGAACCGCTGGACAAGGCGGCCGCCGAGCTGCGCGGGTTGGGCCATCAGGGCGAGGTCGTCGCGCTGGCCGGTAACTCCGGTGACGCCGAGGCCCGCACGGCGGCGGTGCAGCGGGCCGTGACCGAATTCGGGTCGCTGGACATCCTGATCAACAACACCGGGATCAATCCGGTGTACGGCGCGCTGATGGAAGCGGATCTGGATGCCGTCCGCAAGATCTTCGATGTGAACGTCGTCGCCGCGCTCGGCTACATCCAGGAGGCGTACAAGGCGTGGATGGGCGAACACGGCGGCGCGGTGGTGAACGTGGCCAGCGTCGCGGGCCTGCGGTCCACCGGGGTGATCGCGGCCTACGGTGCCTCCAAGGCGGCACTGATCCGGCTCACCGACGAACTGGCCTGGCAACTGGGTCCGAAGATCCGGGTCAACGCGGTCGCGCCGGGTGTGGTGAAGACCAGCTTCGCGGATGCCCTCTACTCCGCCGACGAGGAAGCGGCCGCCGCGGTCTATCCGATGAAGCGGCTGGGGTCGCCGGAAGACGTGGCACGGCTGATCGCGTTCCTGGCCTCGGACCAGGCGCAATGGATCACCGGTGAGACGATCCGTGTCGACGGCGGCCTGCTGTCCACCGGCGGTATCTGAGATTCGCACCACCGCGGGGGGGGGCCCCCGCCCCCCCCCCCGCCGGCGCCCCCCCCCGGGGCCCCCCCCGGGCGACAGGGGCGGCGGCCGCCCCCCCCCCCCCCCCCCCGGGGGG
>NZ_JARWPM010000228.1 GCF_029869215.1 Nocardia carnea | reverse complement strand
CCCCCCAAAAAAAACAACCCGTTTTGGCGGCCCCCCAAAACCCCCGCCCAAAACCCCAATACTCCCCCCCACCATTACCGGGCGCGCGCGGGGCCCCCCCCCCCGCGGCCGGGGGGCAACAGCTGTCCGAGTAGGCTGCTGTCCATGGGTGTTCTGGTCTCGGTGGAAGGCCTCGACGGAGCGGGTAAACGGACGCTGATCGCCGAGCTGGTGGCCGCGCTCGAACAGCGCGGGCTACGCGCGGACACCCTGGCCTTCCCCCGCTACGGCCGGTCGGTGCACGCCGATCTGGCCGCCGAGGCGCTACGCGGCGCCCACGGCGATCTGGCCACCTCGGTACACGCCATGGCCGTTCTCTTCGCACTGGATCGCGCCGGAGCGGCCGACGAACTGGCGAAAATGCTCGCCGGAAACGATGTGGTGGTCCTGGACCGCTACGTCGCCTCCAACGCCGCCTACAACGCCGCGCGGCTCGGCCAATCCGCGGACGGGGAAATCGTGCGGTGGGTCGGGGAATTGGAGTTCGGCCGGTTCGAACTCCCGGTGCCGCAGGTGCAGGTGCTGCTGGACGTTCCGGTCGAGGTGGCGGCCGAACGGGCCCGCCGCCGCGGCGAACTCGACGCGGCACGGGAGTTGGACGCCTACGAACGCGACGGCGGATTACAGGAACGCACCGCTGCGGTGTACCGTGATCTCGCTCGGCGTGATTGGTATGGAACCTGGTGGGTTTTCCGGCCCGGCGAACAAGGTTCCGGCTCGTGCACGGGCGAAATGAATGTATTGGCCGCGCGGCTCGCCGCATTGGTAGCGAATTAGTGTTGGATATCCGGCGGGAACGCGCCATGTATGGCGTGGCGACCCGTTACGAGCCCGGGAGATGACAACATAGTAACTATGAAGCCGAAGATTCTGGTCGTCGACGACGATATGGCCCTCGCGGAGATGCTCACCATCGTCCTGCGGGGCGAGGGTTTCGACCCGCACGTGGTCGGCGACGGCACCCAGGCCCTGTCGGCGGTCCGGGAGATCCGGCCCGATCTGGTCCTGCTGGACCTGATGCTGCCGGGGATGAACGGTATCGACGTATGCCGGGTGCTGCGGGCCGATTCCGGTGTGCCGATCGTGATGCTCACCGCCAAGACCGATACCGTCGATGTGGTGCTCGGCCTGGAATCCGGCGCCGACGACTACATCGTCAAACCCTTCAAACCGAAGGAACTGGTGGCGCGGGTGCGGGCGCGGTTGCGCCGTACCGAGGAAGAGCCGGCCGAACTGCTCACCATCGCCGATATCGTGATCGATGTGCCGGCGCACAAGGTCACCCGCGAGGGCGCGCAGATCTCGCTGACCCCGCTGGAGTTCGACCTGCTGGTGGCGCTCGCGCGCAAACCGCGGCAGGTGTTCACCCGCGAGGTGCTGCTGGAGCAGGTCTGGGGTTACCGGCACGCCGCCGACACCCGCCTGGTGAACGTCCATGTGCAGCGATTGCGCGCCAAGGTCGAGAAGGATCCGGAGAATCCGGAGATCGTGCTGACCGTGCGCGGTGTGGGATACAAGGCCGGTCCGCCGTGATCGGTGGCCGTCGGCTCCGGGCCCGGAGGCGGTAACTTGCGCGACCAGGATGGGTCCCGCGCAGATCGCGATCCGGGCGGGAGCAGTCGGGCGGCGCAGCTGCGGCAGGCGCTGGCTCCGGTCAACGAATGGTTTCAGCATGTCGGGAAATCGCTGGGTCTGCTCTGGCGGCGCTCGCTGCAACTGCGCGTCATCGTTTCGACGCTGACGCTGTCGTTGATCGTCATCACCGTGCTCGGTGTGGTGCTGACCAGCCAGATCACCGATCGGCTGCTGGACGCCAAGATCAATGCCGGGGTCGAGGAGATGGATCGGGTCCGCAACACCGTGGAGGGACAGCTCTCCGGGGTACACGATGTCTCCAGTCAGCAACAGCGGTTGTCCGACGCCCGCGACTCGCTGTCCAACCGGCGCGATTCGGGCCGTTCGGCCGGGGCCGCGGGGAGCTTCGATTCGGCGCTGAGCATGATCGGCGGGTCGCCACAGCAGGTGGTCACCGCCGGGCCCATCGAGGAAGTGCCCGATTCATTGCGCCGATTCGTCCAGCGCAATCAGGTGAGCTACCAATTCGCCAATGTCGCCGATCCGGACGGTTATCGCGGCCGGGCACTGATCCTGGGCAGTCCCAGCGCCGAAGTGCCCACGCTGGAGATCTATCTGATCTTCCCGCTGGGCAACGAGGAGCGCAGCCTCGCGCTGATGCGCGGCACCATGATGGTCGGTGGCGCGGTGCTGCTGATCCTGCTCGCCGCGATCACCGCCCTGGTGACCCGCCAGGTCGTGCTGCCCATCCGGTCCGCCGCGCGGATCGCCGGTCGTTTCGCCGACGGCCGTCTCAAGGAGCGCATGCTGGTGCGCGGTGACGACGATATCGCCCGGCTCGCCAAGGCTTTCAACGAAATGGCCGAGAGCCTGTCCAACCAGATCAACCAGCTCGAGGAGTTCGGCAATCTGCAGCGCCGCTTCACCTCCGACGTCAGCCACGAACTGCGTACGCCGCTGACCACTGTGCGGATGGCCGCCGACCTGATCCACGGCAGCAGCGACGATCTGGATCCGGCGCTGGCGCGTAGCGCCGAACTGCTGGTGACCGAACTGGACCGGTTCGAGGGACTGCTCAACGATCTGCTCGAGATCTCGCGCCACGACGCCGGTGTCGCCGAACTCCAGGTGGAATCGCTGGACGTGCGGATGTGTGCGCGCGCGGCGATTTCCACGGTGCGCCACCTCGCCCGCGACGCCGGAATCGAGGTGGTGATCGATCTGCCGGAGGAGCCGGTGGTCGCCGAGGTGGATCCGCGCCGGGTGGAACGGGTGTTGCGCAATCTGCTGGCGAATGCCATCGACCACAGCGAGGGCAAACCGGTGCTGATCCGGATGCGCGGGGATACCGAGGCCAATGCGCTGGCGGTGGTCGTGCGGGATCAGGGGGTCGGGTTGCGGCCGGGGGAGGAGAAGCTGGTCTTCAGCAGGTTCTGGCGCTCCGATCCGTCGCGGATGCGCCGCTCCGGCGGTACCGGCCTCGGACTGTCGATCAGCGTCGAGGACGCGAATCTGCACGACGGGAAGCTGGAGGCGTGGGGCCGCCCCAATGTGGGCGCCAGCTTCCGGCTGACCTTGCCGTTGGTCCGCGGGCAGAAAATGGGTAAGAGCCCGCTGCCGCTGGAACCGGGTATGCGTAAGGCGCCGCGCCGCCCGCAGGCCGAGGGCGAGCCGAATACGACCGAACGGGTGGAACTGGGCCCGCCGGTCACCGACACCGAACCCTGGGCACCCCGGCCGGCCGAAACCGGCCCGTCCGGTACCGATCCCGGTGCGGGGCATCCCGGCGACGCACCCGGGCCCGGCGCCACCGCACCGGCAAGTGGTGACACCGCGCCGGCAGCCGGGGATGCCGACAGCCTTCCGCCGGCAAGTGGGGCCGGCGAGACCCCGGCCGCGGGTGGATCCGATAAGGCGACGACCGGTGCCGGCGGCGAACCGGACCCCCCAACCGGCCCCGGGGGGGGGGGGGGGGGGGGGGGGGCGGGGGCCGCGGGGGGGGGGGGGGGAGGGGGCGGAGGAGAAAAAAAGCCCCCCCCCCCCCCCCCCCGCCCGCGCGGGCGGGGCCGCGCCCGCGGCGGGGC
>NZ_JARWPM010000227.1 GCF_029869215.1 Nocardia carnea | reverse complement strand
CCCCCCCCCCCCCCCCCCCCCCCCCCCCCCCCCCCCCCCCCCCCCCTTTATTCCCCCCCCGGCCGCCGGCGGGGCCCCCCCCCCGGGGTCCCGGTATCAGTGCACGACGGCTTTTTCCGCGCCGACGCCGGTCAGTGCCCTGACCTCCATCTCCGCGGCCTTGGCCGGGTCTTCGTCACCGCCCAGGTAGGTGCCCACCACACCGAGCACGAAGGCCAGCGGAATGGAGACGATGCCCGGGTTCGACAGCGGGAACCAGTCGAAATCCAGATCCGGCAGCATGGCGCTCGGCGAACCGGAAACCGCCGGGGAGAACACGATCAGCACGATGGTGGAGATCAGCCCGCCGTACATGCTGAACAATGCGCCGCGGGTGTTGAAGCGCCGCCAGAACAGCGAGTACAGGATGGTCGGCAGGTTGGCCGAGGCGGCGACGGCGAAGGCCAGCGCCACCAGGAAGGCGATGTTCTGCCCGTTGGCCAGGATGCCCAGCCCGATGGCCAGGACACCGATCACCACGGCCGTGATCCGGGAAACCCGGACCTGGGCGTTGTCGTCCACCTTGCCGCGGCGGATGACGTTGGCGTAGATATCGTGCGCGAACGAGGCCGAGGCCGTGATGGTGAGGCCGGCGACCACCGCGAGGATGGTCGCGAAGGCCACCGCGGAGATGATGCCGAGCAGCAGCACCCCGCCCAGTTCGAAGGCCAGCAGCGGTGCCGCCGAGTTCTGCCCGCCGGCCGCCGCCAGAATCCTGTCGGGCCCGACCAGTGCGGCCGCGCCGTAACCCAGCACGAGGGTGAACAGGTAGAAGGCGCCGATCAGGGCAATCGCCCAGACCACCGAGCGGCGGGCTTCCTTGGCGGTCGGCACGGTGTAGAAGCGCATCAGCACATGCGGCAGGCCCGCGGTACCGAGGACCAGCGCCAGCCCGAGCGACAGGAAGTTCAATTTCGACATCTCGCTGCCGCCGTACTGCGCGCCGGGGGCGAGTACGTCGCGGGCGGCCACCTTCGGATCGGTGGAGCCGGCGATGGCGCTCTGCGCGCCACCCAGGATGTCGGAGAGGTCGAACCCGAATTTCGCCAGCACCATCACGGTCATCACGGCCGCACCGGCGATCAGCAGGACCGCCTTGATGATCTGCACCCAGGTGGTGCCCTTCATGCCGCCGACCAGCACATAGACGATCATCAGCACACCGACCACGGCGATCACCACGGCCTGCCCCGCTTTACTCGAGATATCGAGCAGCAGGGCGACCAGCCCGCCGGCCCCGGCCATCTGCGCCAGCAGATAGAACAGCGATACGGCCAGCGTGGTGATCGCGGCCGCGGTCCGCACCGGGCGCTGCTGCAACCGGAAGCTCAGCACATCGGCCATCGTGAACTTGCCGGTGTTGCGCAGCATTTCGGCCACCAGCAGCAGAGCCACCAGCCAGGCCACCAGGAAGCCGATCGAGTACAGGAATCCGTCGTAGCCGTACACCGCGATGGCTCCGGCGATACCCAGGAAACTCGCGGCCGACAGATAGTCACCGGCGATGGCGATACCGTTCTGCGGGCCGGTGAAGCCGCGGCCACCGGTGAAATAGTCGGTGGCGCCGCGGGTGTTGCGGCCGGCCCAGAACACCACGATCATCGTGACGACGACGAACAGGGCGAAGATTCCGATATTGGCCGCGGGGTTGCCGACCGTATCGGCGGCGAACAGCGTGGTCACGACCCGCTTCCTTCCAGTTCGGCGCGCAGCGCGGCGGCGCGGGGGTCCAGTTCCCGGTTGGCGAACCGGACGTAGAGGCCGGTGATGAGGAAGGTCGAGACGAATTGGCCCAGCCCGAGCAGCAGCCCGATATTGACCTCGCCGAAAACCTCGGTACCCATGAAGTCGTGCGCGTAGGCGCCGAGCAGCACATAGCCGAGGTACCAGAGCAGGAACAGGGCGGTCATGGGGAAAATGAAGCGGCGCAACCTACGACGGAGTTCGGCGAACTCCGGGCTGGCTTGCGCAGCGACGAAATCGGTGGGCGCCGTGGGCTGCCCGCCGCTGTCGTCGAGATCCGTATCGGTCATGCTGTGTCTCTCTCTGCATGCCCGAGGGGCCCTACGTGGTTACGCAAGCTGCCACCTTCGGGCCCTGACTCGGTCATGCCGGTCCTTGCAATGTGATGTGTGTTACCTGGACTGAAGCTAGCGAGCCCGGCCGCGCGGCGACAGATGTGATGCCGGTCACTCGCTGAAGGTGGGCGACTGTGCGGTGAATGGTCGCTCTGACGCGATGAGCGGTCGGCGTGCGGGGCGGGTTTCTCAGCGATCCGGCCGGGGACCGGGCTCCCGGTCTGCGCCCATCCCAAGCCGTTCCGGGGCATGCATCCGGACGAAAACCCGGCCGACCTCCGGTGGTTTCGCGGTGCAGCGGCTCACCAGCACCATCGTCGCGAACGACAGCGGTACCGCGACCGCCGCGGGGTAGCCCAGTACCGCGGCGGGCCATCCGCCGGCCAGTTCCGGGGAGACGCCGCCGAAAACGGAGACCACGGTCGCCCCTCCGGCCACCACACCACCGACCACGAGCCCCGCCACCGCACCGGCCGCGGTGAGGCCGCGCCACCAGATACCCAGCACCAGCAGCGGGCACAGAGTCGCCGCCGCGAGCGAGAACGCCAGCCCGACCGTGCGGGAGAGGTCGAGCGACACCACGAACAGCGAAAGCCCCAGCGGGACGGCGCCCGCGGCCAGTGCCGCCACCCGGAAGTCGCGGATCTGCCCGCGCAGCACATCGGTGCTCAGCACCCCGGCGATACTCACCACCAGCCCCGACGAGGTGGACAGGAACGCGGCCATCGCGCCGGCCGCGACCAGCGCCGCCAGCAGCTGCCCCGGCAGACCCGCCAGCGCCGAGGACGGCAGCAGCAGGACCGCGGCGTCGGAGGTTCCGGTGATCAGCAGTTGCGGTACGTAGAGGCGGGCGAACACGCCGAGCAGCACCGGGAACAGATAGAACACCCCGACCATCGCGATGACCGTCAGCGCGGTGGTGCGGGCGGCGCGGCCGTCACGGTTGGTATAGAAGCGGACCAGGACGTGCGGGAGGCCCATCGTGCCCAGGAAGGTCGCGATCATCAGCGAATACACCTGGTACTGGGGATGGGGACCGGCGAATCCGCCACCGGGCCGCAACCAGTGCTCGCCGTCGGCCGGTGCGCCGGCCACCACGGGCACCGCCGACCCGGGTTCGAGCACGAGCCGGGTATCGCGGGCCAGCTCGTGGGTGCCCGCGGTCAGCAGCACCGGACCGTCCACCGGCCGGTCGTCCAGTTCACCGTGCACCGCGACCCATTGCGGTGCCGGTAACTGCACCAGCACCGGGGTGGTCACCTCCACGGTGGTGCGTTCGCCGACCGTCGGCGGGGCCGCCGCCCCGATCTCCCGTTCCGCCGGCCCCGTGCCGAAGAAATGCACCAGCAGAACGAGCGCCGGCAGGGCGACCGCGGTGAGTTTCAGCCAGTACTGGAACGCCTGGACGAGGGTGATCGACCGCATTCCGCCACCCACCACATTCGCCACCACGATGCCCGCGACCGCCACCGCCCCGACCCAGCCCGGCACACCCAGCAGAATCCGCAGGGTGAGCCCGGCGCCCTGGAATTGCGGGATCACGTACACCGCGCACACCAGCACCACCACCAGGGCGGCGAACCGGCGCGCCCGCGGCGAACCCAGCCGGAACTCGGCGAAATCGGGCACGGTGTAGGCGCCGGAACGCCGCAGCGGCGCCGCCACGAACAGCAGCAGCGCCAGATAGCCCGCGGTGAACCCGACCGGATACCAGAGGGCGTCGGCCCCGTATTTGGCGATCAGCCCCGCCACCCCGAGGAACGACGCCGCCGAGAGATATTCACCCGACACTGCGGCGGCGTTCCAGCGGGGACCCACACTGCGCGAGGCCACCAGGAAATCGGAGGTCGTACGGGCCCAGCGCACCCCGTACACACCGAGTGTCACGGTGGCCAGCGCGGCCGCCAGCAGGGCGGCCACCGTCAGACCGGAGGAGTTCACCGCGCCCGCCCGGTTCTCCGAGCGGCCGTAGCCGGCGTGCAGCGGGGCACCGTTGTCAATCCCCGGTCAGCTCGAGGAAATCGTGTTCGTTGCGTTCGGCCAGCCGCACATAGACCCGGCCGGTCAGCCACAGCAGCGGGTACGCCGCCGCGCCCAGGACCAGCCACGGCAGGCGGATCCCCAGCACCACCGTCTCCGCGATCGCGGTGATCCCGAACAGCAGCGGCAGCGCCGCGAGGAGCAGCCCCATCACCGCCGCGCAGCTCAGCGCGAGGCCCAGCTGGGCCCGGATCAGACCGCCGATCAGCGCCGCCCCGATCTCGGTCTGCTCGGCGACCTCCACCCGGGTCCGCACCCGGCGCGCACCGCGGCGTTCGGCCAGCACCACCCGCTCGCGCGGGCCCCTGGGCGGCGGCCCGATCATCGCCGGTCCGCGTGCGGCCCGTGGACGAGGCGCTGTTTGAGTTCACGCACCTGCCGCCGGCTCACCGGTAGCTCCACCTGTCCCGCGCCGCGCAGGCAGACCCGGGTCGCCGCACCGACCGTGCGCAGCCCGGTGACCCGGTCCAGCGCCACCAGGTAGGACCGGTGCACCCGCAGGAACCCGTCCTGCCAGCGCTGCTGTAATGCCGACAGCGGGATCCGCACCAGATGCGAACCGCTGTCGGTGTGCAGGCGCGCGTAATCGCCCTCGGCCTCCACCCAGCTCACCTGCGAGCGGTGCACCAGCGTCGTCACCCCGCCCAGCTCGACGGGAATCACCTCGTTCTTCCCGGCCGGCGCAGGCTCCGCACCCGCGCGGGCCCGGCGGGCCGCGACCCGCCGCAGCGCCGCACCCAGCCGCTCCTGCCGGACCGGTTTGAGCAGATAGTCCACCGCGCCCAGATCGAAGGCGGCCACGGCGTGGTCCTCGTGGGCGGTGACGAAGACGATCGCCGGGGGGTCGGCGAATTCGGCGAGCACCCCGGCCAGTTCCATCCCGTCCAGGCCCGGCATATTGATATCGAGGAACACCGCGTCGGCACCGTGCGCGCGCAATATCCGCAACGCACCGGTCGCATCGGCGGCACCGTGCAATTCGGTCACCGTGGGTTCGGCGCGCAGGAGATACAGCAGCTCGTCCAGTGCCGGCGGCTCATCGTCCACGGCCAGCACCCGCATCCGCCCGACCTTTCCCGCTACTTCGACCCGACCATGGTAGTCATCGCCGCAGGACCGCGGGGCCGGGTCCGGGTTTACCGGACACGACCACCGCCGCCGTCAGGAACCGAGCTGGTCCATCCGCCGCTGCATTTCCTCCGGATCGATCTCCTCCACATGGGTGGCGACCGTCCACTGATGACCCCACGGGTCGACGAACGAACCGGTGCGGTCGCCGTAGAACTGGGTCTCCGGCGCCCTGATCTCGGTGGCGCCGGCCGCCAGCGCGGTGGCATAGGCGGCATCCATATCCGCGACGTAGACGTACAGGTTGACCGGGGTGCCGCCGATCGAATGCGGATCCCGGAAGGCCATATCCGGGGCCGGATCGCCGAGCATCAGCACCGAATTACCGATCAGCAGCTCACAGTGCATGACGGTGCCGTCGGGTCCGGGGATGCGCATCCGCTCGGTGGCACCGAACACCCGCTTGTAGAACTCGACCGCGTCCGCGGCGCCCGCGATGGCCAGGCCGGGCGAAATGGTGGGATAGCCCTCGGGGACAGGGGAGACATCAGACATCACAAGACCTCCGGTCTCGGATCGTTTGTCGGATACCTGTCGAGCTTAAGCCCGCACCGCACCCGTCGCGGGCGATCGACACCGCCGCCGCGACGGCTCAACTGCCCAGCGCGACGGCTCAGCCGCCCCAGCTCACGTTCGTCTCGATGATCTGCCGCAACACCGTCGCGGTCCGCGGGTTGCGGTAGTACTGGTGCCCGCCGATGGCGATCGACCCGGCGACCGGGAGCGGCAACCCGAGATCGACGGTGATATCGCCACTACCCTGCATCACGTAGTCCTCGATATCGAGGGTTCCGGCCGCGTTGGGCAGATCCCAGGTATCGGAGGTCGGGGTCTGCGTGACATCCAGCCGGATGGACAGCCGGCCGCCGTCGCGGGCCACGAGAGTGGCCGTGGTGACCTGGTCCAGATCGACCCCCCCGCCGACCGACTGGCGTACCTGCCAGACCGCGCCGACGCCGACGGGTTCGTCCGGGAAGGTGATCGACCGGTACACTGCCTGATAGAAAGCCTGTTCGAGGGCGGCGCGCGCGGAATTCGAGGTCTCCGGGGAGGGCGCGAGCCGTAATGCGGTGATCCCGCCGAGTTCACTCATCTCCAGCCCGGCATGGGAACCGTCGGCGGCGGTGAGCGCCTCGGACAGCGCCGGATCGGGTGTGGTGACCTCGCCGAGGGTCAGTTCCACCCCGTCGGCACCGGCGGTGGCGGTCATGGGGATGGTGAGCGCGGGGCTGGAGAAATCCTGGACCTGCTGCGCATCGATCTGCTGCTGGATGTGGTGATCGGTGCGCAGGGTGACCGCCTGGATCGTGCCCTCGTAGTACGAGGGCCGCAGGGTCGACCGGGGTTCGCTCCCGGGATCCACCACGCTCACCTGCGCGGCGGCGATCGGGACCGTGACTTCCTTACCGATTCCGAGCGGTTCGGTGCCCTCGCCTTCGGCCGCGGTGTCCCCGGTATCGCTGCACCCGGCCCCGAAAGTGGTCAGTCCCAGCGCGAGAACCAGCATCAGCACTCTGGACCGCGCCTGGCGGGCCGAAGGAAGCGAACACAACACCGTCACGCCGCACAGCCTACGAGGCCTACCTGAGGATGGGCTGGGACATTCACATGAACACGGGAAGTACCACCCACGGGTGCCCACGTGCCGGGCCGGTCCGCCTCGAGAGATGATGGTCGGCGTGAGTGAGGACCGGCGTACGCGCGAGCAGGACCCCGACCGGCGCGACGAGGACGGAGAACAGCCCCGCCAGCGGCTGCCGCTGCTGCTGGCGGTCGCGGTGACTCTGTTCACTCTGGATCTGGTCACCAAGGTCGTGGTCGTGGCGCAGATCCAGCCCGGTGAACAGATTTCGCTGATCGGTGATTTCGTCGAGCTCGTCCTGGTACGCAACCCGGGCGCCGCGTTCTCCATGGCCACCGGGATGACCTGGCTGCTGACGCTCATCGCGGCGGCGGTCGTGATCGGAGTACTGCGAATCGGCCGCACCCTGCGCTCGCCGCTGTGGGCGATCGGACTCGGCGGTGTGCTCGGCGGCGCGTTCGGCAATCTGATGGACCGGTTGTTCCGGGCGCCGGGGCCGATGCAAGGGCATGTGGTCGACTTCTTCTCCGTCGGCTCCTTCCCGGTGTTCAATGTGGCCGACTCCTCGATCGTCTGCGGCGCGATCCTGCTGGTGGTGCTCACGGTGTTCGGGTTCGAACCCGACGGCACCCGCTACCGCCGCGATACGCCCACCGCCGAGGCGGCCGACGGCGCCGAGCGGCCCGGCGCCGAGACGCCCGCCGCCACCGCGGAAACCACCGATCCGGAAGGCACCCCGGCCACCGACTCGCCCCGCGACCCGGACTCCGGTACCCCGGGAGCCACCGCCGCTCCGGCCGCGCGGACCGGCGAGGATACAGCCGCATGAGGGAAACCAGGACCATGCCCGTCCCCGACGGGCTCGACGGAATGCGGGTCGACGCCGGGCTGGCGCGGCTGCTCGGCCTGTCCCGGACCGCGGTCGCGGCGCTCACCGAAGACGGATCGGTCCAGCTCGACGGCATCCCCGCCGGCAAGTCCGATCGGCTCACCGCCGGCGCCTGGCTCGAGGTCGTGTTCCCCGAACCACGGCGCGAACTGACCATCGAGGCCGAACCGGTGGAAGGGATGAAGATCCTCTACGCCGACGACGATATCGTCGCGGTCGACAAACCGGTCGGCGTCGCCGCGCACACCGGGGTCGGGTGGAGCGGGCCCACCGTGGTGGGCGGACTGGCCGCGGCCGGCTACCGGATCTCCACCTCCGGCGCCCACGAACGGCAGGGCATCGTGCACCGGCTCGATGTCGGCACCTCCGGCGTGATGGTGGTCGCGCAGTCCGAGCATGCCTACACCGTGCTCAAGCGGGCGTTCAAACAACGCACCGTGGACAAGCGCTATCACGCGCTGGTTCAGGGCCATCCCGATCCGAGCAGCGGCACCATCGACGCCCCCATCGGCCGGGCCCGCGGTAACGACTGGAAATTCGCGGTGACCTCCGACGGCCGGCCCAGTGTGACCCATTACGACACGGTGGAGGCGTTCCAGGCGGCCAGCCTGCTCGATATCCATCTGGAAACCGGCCGCACCCATCAGATCCGGGTGCATTTCTCCGCGATCCGCCACCCCTGCTGTGGTGATCTCACCTACGGCGCCGACCCGCGACTGGCCGAACGGCTCGGCCTGCAACGGCAATGGCTGCACGCCCGCTCGCTCGGCTTCCAGCATCCCGCCGACGGCCGCTACCTGGAGATCACCAGCGAATACCCCGACGATCTCGCCGGGGCGCTGCGCATCCTGCGTGAGGCCTGACGGCGTGACCGGCGGCCCGGAACCCGCCGCGCGGCCGTCCACCGGAGCGCGCAGCCGGATCCGTGGGCTGGGTTTCGGCGCGGCGGCCGCGTTCTGTGTGGTGCTCGTGGTCGTGCTCGGCATCCGGTACCCACCGGCCGGCGACGGTATTTCGACCGATCGCCTCGGGCCCGATACGGCCGAATCGATCACCGGATACCTGGACCGTGCCCGGGATTCGCTGACAGGCCCCGACGACGGTGACCGCTGGGCGCTGGTGTCCTTCACCGAGTATCGGCCGGCCGCCGCCCTCGCCGGGCACCTCACCGGCGTACGGGTGAGCCAGGCGCTCTACCAGGTGCCGTTGCCCCGGGTCGCGACACCGTTGGCGGCCGTACCGGTTCCGGACAGCCCGGCGGCGCTCGCCCGCTCCGGTGACGATGCCGCCTGGCGCCTGGCCGACCGCCGCCGGTTCGCCGCCGACGGCAGTCGAGGTGCCCGGATCCTGGACACCTCGATCGCCCGGCTGCGGGCCGGCTGCGCGTGCGCGCCCGGGGCACTGGTGCGGGCGCCGTTGTCGCGGCTGCGGGAACTCGCGGCCCGCCCTGATATCCGCGCGGTTCAGGCCCTGCCGGCCGACGCCGTCGCGGAACGGTTCGCCCTCGCGCCGCTGTTACCCGACAGCGCGGATCCGGTCATGCCGCCACCCGACGACGGCCCCGTGCCGCCCGGGTGATTCAGAAGTCCAGGCTCACCACACCGTCGAGGTATCGGCGGCACCGGCCGCTCAGCAGCACCCGGTCACCGGCCAGCTCGACCCCCAGCGTTCCGCCCCGCCGGGACAGCTGGCGTGCGACGAAGCGCTGCCGCCCCAGTTCGGCGCCCCACAGCGGCGCGAGCTGAGCGTGCGCGGAACCGGTCACGGGATCTTCCGGGACACCGACCCCGGGCGCGAAGAATCGCGAGACGAAATCCACCTCGTCGCCCGGCGCGGTCACGATCACGCCGCGCGGCACCGGCGGAAAAGAGCTCAGCGCGGGCACCACATCCCGCACCTGTCGTTCCGTGTCGACCACCAGCACCACATCGGTTCCGGTGAACGCCCGCACCGGATGGATACCGAGCGCGGCCACCAGCGCGGGATCGGGTTCGGCCGGTTCCGACGCGACGGCCGGCAGATCGAGGATGTAGAGATCGTCATCGGTGCGGTCCACCCGCAACCAGCCGCTGCGCGTATAGAAACTGACCGCGTCCTGCCCGGGCTCGATATCGGTGAGGATCTGCGCGGCACTGGCCAGAGTGGCGTGCCCGCACATCGCGACCTCGACCGCCGGAGTGAACCAGCGCAGGTGATAGGCGGGTCCGCCCGCGGGCGGCGCACCGGCCTCCGGAGGTAACTGCGCGGTGTAGAACGCGGTCTCGGCGAGGTTGTTCTCCTCGGCCAGTTGTTGCAGCACGCTATCGGGTAACCAGGCCGGCAATGGCATGACGGCGGCCGGATTACCGGAGAACGGTGCGTCGGCGAACGCGTCGATCTGGTGCAGCAATACCTCCATGCCCATGAAGGTACTCCAGAACCGAATACGCGCTGCGCACAAGCCATCTGGGACTCTATGGACCGCCACCCGCACGGCCCGGTCAGGCCGCGCGGGCCGGGAGGAATCGCCGTATCGGCGGGGCCTCGAGATCGGCGAGTCGGCCGGGGGTGCCGGGAGCGCGGACGATCGCGGGCCCGGCGTGTCCCGGCGCAGGAGGTGGGCCGCTTCCTCGGCGAGGCCCCCCCCGGGCCGCGGGGCGATACACTTATGGTGGTTACCGTCGCCCCGGTGCGGGGGCACCCGCGGCGCAGGCCCGACAGGACGGGCGGCAGTTTGCGGCCCACGCCGTGCGCCGATCGGCCCGCCCGTGGATCCGCAGTGTTTAGGCGACCTGGTCACCGATCCGCAGTACCGGGTTCAGCGATACCGCCGGGTCCTGCGGGACCAGCCCGA
>NZ_JARWPM010000226.1 GCF_029869215.1 Nocardia carnea | reverse complement strand
CCCCCCCCCCCACCCCCCCCCCGCCGCGCTCCCCCCCCCCCCCCCCCCCCCCCGGCGCAGTTCAGATGCCGAGGACCAGTTTGGCGGTGGTGAAGTAGATGATCAGGCCGGTAGCGTCCACCAGGGTGGTGACCATCGGGGCCGACACCACCGCGGGGTCGATCCGCAGCCGCTTGGCCAGCAGCGGCATGGTGCCGCCGATGGTCGCGGCCCACGCGCAGATCAGCACGAGCGTGACCCCGACGACCACCGCCACCCGCGGCCCGACGAACAAGGCCCCGATTCCCAGACCGACCACGGCCAGCATCGACCCCAGCACCAGGCCCACCCGGCATTCCCGCCAAATCACCTTGAACAGGTCGCCCCCGCGCACCTCGCCCACCGCGACCGCGCGCACACAGGCGGTGGCGGCCTGGGCGCCCGCATTCCCGCCGGCACCGATCAGCAGCGGGATGAACAGCGCCAGCTGGGCGGCCTGCTCGAGGGTGGCCTCGAAGAAACCGGTGACGCTCACCGTGAGGGTCGCCGCGACCAGCAGCAGCATCAGCCAGAGGGCGCGATAGCGGGCGAGCTGGAAAACGCCCGCGGCCATGTAGTGGCCTTCCCAGGGCGCCGAACCCGCCTGCTTCGCGACGTCCTCGCTGTCGGCCGCTTCGATCACCTCGACGGCGTCGTCGATGGTGAGCAGGCCCACCAGCCGGTCCTCGCTGTCGACCACCGGCAGGTTGATGTCGTTGGTCTCGCGCATCAGGCGCGCGGCCTTCTCCGCCGAATCGGTGGCACGGACGAACGCCGGTTCGGTGACCACCAGCTCCGCGACCATCGTGTCCGGACCGCTGAGCACCAGCTCCCGCAGTTCGACGATGCCCTGCAACCGGCGGCCCGTATCGACCACGGGCAGGGTGTACACGGTTTCGGCGTTCTCGCCCTTGGCCCGCACGGTGCGCAGGGCGTCGGCGACAGTGAGGGTGCCCGGGATCGCGACGACCTCGGGCGACATGTACCGCCCGACCGACCCCTCCGGGTAGCCGAGCAGTGCCGCGGTCATCCGGCGCTCGCGCGGGCTCAGCCCGGCCAGCGCCTTCTTCGCGACCTTGGCGGGCGCTTCGCGCAACATGCGGGCGCGATCGTCGGGGGCCATCCCCTCGACGAGTTCGCGGAAGCTCTGATCGCGCAGGCCCTGCAGGATCTGCTGCTGGTCGACGGGTTCGAGTTCCTCGAACACCGCCAGGGCCAGGTCTTTGTCCAGGAGCCGGAACGCCACCCCGGCCTCGACCGCGCCCATGCGCGCGAGCTCGTCGGCGATGACGTGCGGCGGATGATTGTCCAGCCAGTGCAGCGCGGCGTCCACGCGGTGGCTTTCGACCACGTCCTGGAGGGATTCCGACAGCGTCGTCGGCGCTTCGATGAGTTCGATCTGCGACATGAGAGGTCCTCGGCACAGCGTTGATTTGCGAGTGATTCGAGTGAAGTCACACCGCGAGGCGCCGAGCCGGGCCGCTCCGCCGGCAGGAACTGCTAGCGGAAACGCGGACGGACGGCGCCGCGCGGCCTTCGACTGGGAGGTTCGCTGCGCATGGCAACACCACCTCCTTCTCGGTCGCCGCCGCGCGCTGGAGCGCGCCGCTCATCCGGATCAATAGTCTGTGAATGCCAACGCATTCCTGTGCAGGATACATCCACCGGCGGGGATGTTCGCATCGCAACGTTCGTCACACGGCGTTTCACATTCCCGGGCGTGTCGAGCGGGCTGGACGGCTGTCCGCCGGCCGTTGGTGGGTGGAGATCAGATCGGCGCGGAATTCCACCACCGGTCCACCAGGTCGCGGCCGGAGTTCCCGCCGTATCCGCGCACCAGACAGGGGGCGCGAATACCGTCGTCGAAGATCGCGACGAAGCCACCGGAGGGGGTGCCGTCGGGTGCGGGCAGGTCGCCATAGGCGATCTGCCCGGTACCGGAGGCGCGCTCCCAGCGCTGCCGGCCGGTCGCCGTCACATCGTCGGTCAAGACAGGGTCGGTCACCGCGTTGCGATCCGCGTTGCACCGCACCATGAGCACGTGCAACGGGTTCTTGTCACCGTTGCACGAGAGTTTGCTCTCCCCGGTCGCCGGGCGGCTCAGGTCCGCCGGGCGATTGTTGCTGTCGACCGCGAAACAGCGGATCCCGCCGTAACCGGATTCCTCCGGTGCCGGCGGCAGCAGTCCGGGGAAGGCGTTCACCACATAGGTGTGGCTGCCCCAGCCGGCCACCGGCGGGGCGGAGGTCGCGGTGGTGGCGGACGGTGTCGCCGACGATGCCGCGACACCGGTACCCGGGGTATCCCGTGTCGATACGACGACCAGCACCACTGCCAGTGCCACGGCCACCAGGAGCACACCCGCCGCCACCGCGGCCCGGCGGATCCACCGGGGCGCCGGCTCCGCGGCCGCGGTGGGGGGCCCCCGGCCGGGCCCACCGTCGGCGGTGTGGTGGCACGGGTGGGTGCCTACGGCGGTGGCCGCCGGCCGCGGATCGCCGCCGGCCCCGGGCGGGCGG
>NZ_JARWPM010000225.1 GCF_029869215.1 Nocardia carnea | reverse complement strand
CCCCGCGCCTCCGCGCGGCCCCTATGAGCGCGCTGCCTCCTTTGATTTTCCATTCTCACCCCCCCTCCCCCCGCCGCCCCCCCCCCCCCCCGGCGCCGCCGCGGCGGGGGGGGGCCCCCCCCCCGAGGGCGCAGCGGTCAGTACTGCGCCGACCCCAGAACCACCCAAATACTGCTCGCGGTGACGAACCGCGACTCCTCGCTCGCCAGCCAGCACACCGCGTCCGCGATGTCCTCGGGCATGGCGATCCCCTCCGGCAGCAGCGGGGTGTTCATCCGGGCCAGCAACTCGTTGGTCTCGCCGGCGCGGGTGAGGGCGCCGACCATATCGCCGGACCCCATCGGCGTGGCCACGGGCCCGGGCGCGACGCTGTTGACCCGGATCGAATGTTTCCCGAGTTCGGCGGCGAACGCCCGCGCCATCCCGGTCACCGCGTGCTTACTGGCGGTGTAGTGCACCATGAACGGCTGCATGGCCACCCCCGACGCCGAACTGATCAGGATGATCGAACCGCCACGTCCGCCCTCGACGATGTGGTGCGCACCGGCCATCACCGTATTCCAGGTTCCGGTGACATTGGTGTCCAGGACCGACCGGAACGATTCCGGGGTGATCTCGTCCCACGGCTGCGGGATGCAGATCCCGGCGTTGGCCACGATCACATCCAGGCGGCCGAACCGGGCGACGCCCTCGTCCACGGTGGCCCGTAGTGCGGCGAGGTCACGAGTATCGGCGGCGGTGGCGAAGATTTTGCCACCGGCACCTTCCACCAGCCGGACGGTTTCGTCGAGATCGTCAGGGGTCGCGGAATCGTAGGGCACCTCCGGCGGCAGCGGCCCGCACAGGTCGACCGCGATGATCTCGGCGCCCTCCGCCGCGAGCCGCACCGCATGCGCGCGCCCCTGACCGCGGGCTGCCCCGGTGACGAAAGCTACCTTGCCGGCTAGTCGACCGCTCACTTGTTCAACTCCTGTCGTTGCGGGAAACGTCCGACCATTGTGTGCGAAACGGTGTTCCGCACGCACGGACCGCCGGTGACCGGCTGGATCGGTGCCGGTCACGCCGTGTGCGGAGGCAGGAGACGTGAGCTACTCCGACAGCGCCTTCAGCGCCTGTTCGGCGAGTTCGGGCCGGCAGATCAGCAGATCCGGGAGATACGGATCGGGGCGGTTGTAGCGCAGCGGGGAGCCGTCGAGCCGGGAGACATGCAGCCCGGCCGCCCGCGCGACCGCCACCGGGGCACACGAGTCCCATTCGTACTGCCCACCGGAATGCGCGTAGATATCGGCCTGCCCGCGCACGACCGCCATCGCCTTCGCCCCGGCCGATCCCATCGGCACCTCGATCGCCGACAGCCGGGACACCATCCGCAGGACGTCGAAGGAGGGGCGGCTGCGCGACAGCGCGACCCGCACGGTGCCGGGCGGCGGCGGATCGGTGAGTACCGGAGGCTGACCGGTGTGCAGGACCGTCCCTGTGGCCGGTAGTGCGACGGCGCCGACTGCGGGATCCCCGTCGATCGCGAGTGCCACGTGCACCGCCCAATCCGTGCGCCCCGGTTCACCGAATTCCCGGGTACCGTCGAGCGGGTCGACGATCCACACGCGGGAACGCTCGGTCCGGGCCGGGTCGTCGGGGGATTCCTCGGAGAGCACGAGATCGGCGGGCCGTTCCCGGGCCAATCGGTCGAGCAGCAGGCGGTTGGAGCGCTCGTCACCGACCCGGCCGCCGAGTTCGCGGATCGACAGCAGAAGTTCACCGGCTTCCGCGGCCAGAGCCGCAGCGAGAGTGTGGTCGTCCATGGGGATCCTTCCTGGCGGGCTGCGCCGCCCCGGATCCATATAACACGGTCCCCCCGGCGGACTCGCCGCGCGCGGGGGCGACCCGTACCCGGCCGGGGCCGGCGGCCGGTACGGGCGCGGCGGGCCCGGTCAGTAGGCCATGAAGAGAATCTGGTCGCGGGTGTAGTCGTGGCCCGGGTGGTTCTCGGCCAGATGCTTACGCACGACATCGACGAGCTCGTCCTCGTTCGCGCCGGTCAGGTGTTCGCCGCAGGGGCAGTTCAGCTGGGTCTTCATCTCGGGCTGTCCTTTCGTCAAGGGGAGACAACGCCGATCAGCGTAGTAGCCGGGCCGGTGCGCCGCCCGCCGATCAGGCCCGCCGCACCGGCATCCGCTTGATACCGTGCACGAAATCGCTGTGCACGTACTCGGGTGCGCCGAGCACCACCTCCGGGGTCCGGGTGAGCAGTTCCGCGAACAGCAGCCGCAACTGCATCCGGGCCAGCCAGGCGCCCAGGCAGAAATGGGCACCGCCGCCACCGAATCCCGAATGCGGATTCTGGGTGCGGGTGATATCGAAGATCTGCGGATCGTCGAGGGCGGATTCGTCGCGGTTGGCCGAACAGTAGAACATGACGAGCTTTTCCCCGGCCCGTATCCGGGTGCCGGCGACCTCGGCATCGGTGACCGCGTGCCGGGCGAAATGCAGGACCGGTGTAGCCCAGCGCACGAATTCCTCGACCGCGCCCCCGATCCGGGCATCGAAATTCTCGAGCAGCCATTCCCGCTGTGCGGGATGTTCCACGAGCGCCTTGAACGCATGGGAGGTGGTCTGTTTGGTGGTGTCGTTTCCCGCGGAGGCGAGCAGCACCATGAACGCGCCGATCTCTTCGTCGGTGAGCCGGTGACCGTCCACCTCGGCGGCCACGATGGCCGACATCAGATCGTCGCGCGGCCGGGCCCGCCGCCGCTGCGCCAGTTCGGTGCCGGCGCGGTGCAGGATGCCGAATTGCGTCATGAAGAACGTGGCACGTTCCTCGAGCGTGGTGTATTCGTCGTCGCTGGCACCGAACATCGCCTCGGCCGCGTACGCGACCGCGTCCCGGTCGCCGGGCTCGATACCGATCATGTCCGAAATGGTGCGCATGGGCAGTTTGCGGGCGAGGCTGTCGACGAAATCGACCGTGTCGCCGGAGCGCAACCGCACGAGGAATTCGCCGACGATCTCGGTGGCATTGGCCTGGATCTGGGATTCGATGCGCCGCACCTGTTTCGGCGTGAACGCCGAACTGATCAGGCGCCGGTAGCGGGTGTGCTGTGGTGGGTCCATGGTGAGGAAGAACGTGGTGGGACGCTGCACCTCGATCGGCATCGGGTCCAGGCTGATTCCCGAGGTGGAGGTGAACAGTTCGGGATGACGGCTGAGGAAGGCGATATCGTGGTGCCGTGTCACCGCCCAGTACCCGGGCTCGGAATGTGGGAACACCGCCGGCGGGGGCGCATGCCAGGTGAGGCCGGGTTCGGCGCGCAATTCGGCGAACACCTCGTCGCGCGCATCGAAATCCCGGGCCCAGAAATCGGGGTGTGAGATATCGAGCCGGTGGTAGCGGCGCGAGGCGGCGGGCGCGCTGTCGAGAGGGCTCATGAGCGACTCCGAGCTCGGTGATTCTGGATGCGCGCGGGAACGGGCTCTGGCCGCGCGAGTCGTAGGAAATACTCTAGAGCGCCGTTACGCTGCGGGCGTGGGCTTCCGGGGAATCCAGATGCGCCCGGCGGATCCGCTGCAGCAGGTCGTCCAGCGGCGCCTCGTCCGGCGTGGGCGGCAGGACGCTCACCGCGGTGTCGAAACTGTTGCACGACAGCATGAGCCGCATGGCCTTGCCGATCTCGTGGTAGGTGGCGTCCGCGCCGTCGCCGCCTTGCCGGGTGAGCCGCTGCGGCGGGCGCAGGCCCAGTAGATTGCGAGTGGGTTCGACATAGATTCCGGCGTAATCGATATCGCTGCCCGGACCGGCCAAACCGTACGCCGTCGAGCCGACGACCCCCTCGAGTAGGACATCGCGCCTGCCGTCCATCCGTGGGCCCTCCCTGTTCCCGCTCCGCACACCACCCGAGCGTGTGGCGTCCAAGCACTCATCATGATCACCCGGACGCCCCGCTTCCAGCGAATTTCGCCCGCCCGAACAGCACGAACACCGGCGCCGGAAAAAACTCCGGACGAATCTCGCCGCGGCGCGATGAATTCGCCGCGCCGCCGCCGTCAGGACTGTCGAGCCCTGTCTGTTGTTTTCCGCGCCACCACAACCGGATAGAGAGAAATCGATGCCAGATTCACCGTTCCGCTCATCGGCTCCCGGGCTGCCCCCGGCCGGGGTCGATACCTCCCGGGCGAGTATCGCCCGGGTCTACGATGCCGCTCTCGGGGGGAAGGACAATGTCGATGCCGATCGTCAGGCACTGGACGCGATTCTGGAGGTAGCGCCCGGTATGCGTACGGTCGCTCGCCGCAATCGGGCGTGGCTGCGCCGGGTGGTGCGCTATCTGGCCGGAGTCGTCGGAGTGGAGCAATTCCTCGATGCCGGCGCCGGTTTGCCCACTGTGGGCAACACCCACGAGATCGCTCAGTTGGTGAATCCGTGGGCGCGGGTCGTGTACCTGGACAACGATCCGATGGTCAGCGCCCACGGGCGGGTACTGCTGGAAACCAACGAGGACACCGTTTACCTTCACGGCGATCTCACCGATCCGGGTGTCCTCGACCGGGATTCGGCGGTCTGGCGATATCTGGACCGGGACCGCCCGGTCGCGGTGATCCTGGGCGCTGTACTGCACCATATCCCGGATGCCGCCGATCCGGCGGGCATCACGGCCCGGGTGGTGGAGGCGCTGAGCCCGGGCTCGTATGTGGCGATCACCCACTTCTGGGATCCGGGGGAGGACGCGCCGGATCACGAGCTGGCTCGTGAAGTGGAACGGCGTTTCGTCGAGAAGGGCTTGGGCTCGGGCTGGTATCGGAGCCGGGAGGAGATCGAGTCCTTCTTGTCGGGACTGGATCTGATCGAGCCGGGTGTGGTTCCGCTCGACGAGTGGTGGCCATCGGGGCCGGTGCGGCCGCCGGGCAGCGCCGAGGAGCGATTGATTCTGGGCGGGGTGGGCCGCAAGGCGGGGTTCACGGTGGTGCAATAAAAAAGGCGGGCAACGGTGGCCGACCGACGTCCGGCTGTTCGGTAACGGTATTCGCAGTTTCGAGAATTAAATTATACTTCGGCTGACCCGGCTGCCCGCCGGTGGGCGACGAGATCGCGGCCGGCGGGTGCCATCCACCCGCTGGAACTGGATAGATGCCGTGAGCTCGTCGAACGCACCGTGGACCTTGGCAGCAGCGCCCGATCAGTCCGGGCGGACCGCAGTGGTGACCGGATCGAATACCGGTATCGGCCTGGAAGTGGCGCGGAGTCTGGCCCGCCGCGGCGCACGGGTGATTCTCGCCTGCCGTAACGACACCGCGGCTGCCGCGGCCAAGAAGGATATCCAGGGTTCGGTACCGGATGCCGATATCCGCACGACTCATGTCGATCTCGGCAGCCTGGCCTCGATCGCCGGCTGTGCGCGCCGCCTGCACACCGAACTGCCCCGCATCGATCTGCTGATCAACAACGCCGGAGTGGTGGCCGGTAGCCGGACACTCACCGTGGAAGGATTCGAAAGCGATTTCGGGATCAACTTCCTGGGTCATTTCGCGCTCACCGCGCAGCTGATCGATCTGGTCAGCGCGGCGCCCGCCGGGCGGGTGGTCACTGTCGGCAGCCTCAGTCACGGCAGCCGCCGCGCAGCACTGGATTTCGACGATCTGCAGTCCGAGCGCAGCTTCGGCCGCCTCGTCACCTATTCGCGGTCGAAAATGGCCTCCACCACATTCATGGTGGAGTTGCAGCGCCGGCTCACGGCCGCCGGATCGCCGGCACTGTCGGCCGGTGCGCACCCCGGTGGAGTGCGGTCGACGATTCTGCGTGACGAAAGCCTGCTGGTCCGAATCGCCTACAGCGGTGTGGTGATGACCTTGGCGCGCTTGGTCACCCAGACGCCGGAACAGGGAGCGCAGCCCATTCTGCGGGCCGCGCTCGACCCCACCGTGCCGGGCGCCGGATTCTTCGGTCCGGCGCACCGCTTCGGACTGGTCGGGCCGCCGGTCGCCGTACCCGCTGCGCCGCCGGCCTGCGACCCGGCGACCGGACAGCGGCTGTGGGCGGTGGCCGAAGAACTGACCGGCGTGGAATTCGCGCTCGGGAAAACGGAGTCGGAACCACCGGCGAGTATCCGGGTCGACGGAGGGACCGCATCTCCGCAGGCCGCCGCCGAGGGTACGTAGCGCCGGCCGAGGACCGGAGCGGCCGGACACTCTCCCGAGCCGAGCCGAGCCGAGCCGAGCCGAGCCGAGCCGAGCCGAGCCGAGCCGAGCCGAGCCGAGCCCGGAGGCGGTCGCCGCCGGTGATCGCGTCGACCGCGGCTACCCGGGCGAGGTGTCAGCGCCCGGGCGTTCCGCGGCGCCGGATCAGGCCTTCTTGCATGGTGGTCGCACACAGCCGTCCGGAGCGGTCGAGGATTTCGCCGTGCGCGAGCCCACGGCCGCCGCCCGCCCACCGGCCGTACTGGTCGTGCAGGAACCACTCGTCGACCCGCAGGGGTGCGTGGAACCAGATGGAGTGATTGACTGTCGCCACCTGGAGCTCGCGGTCTCGCAGTTCTGCACCGTGCGGCCCGGTGGTCGCCGAGAGCAGCAGCAGATCGCTGAGATACATCAGGCAGGCCGCCTGCTCGAGCCGCGCGTCGGGTAACGGTGCCCGGGTACGCAACCACACCCGTTGCCGGGCCGAGGAGGCCTCGCCGCGCATGGCCTGCGCGCGGGCGAGCGGATCCGGGAACCGGGCATCGATACCCAGGGCGTCGAGGAAGGTGCCGGTCCATTCCAGGGCGTCCGGATGGCCGGCGAATACCGCGTCCAGATCGGGGACTTCGTCCGGTCCCGGAGCATCGAGAGTGGCGACCTGATGTTCGAGTCCCTGCTCCTCCCGATGGAACGACGCCAGCATCGTGAAGATCACCCGGCCGTTCTGGATCGCCTCCACCCGCCGGGTGGAGAAGGAACCGCCGTCGCGCACCGGTTCGACGACGAACTCGGTGGGCACCGTGGTGTCCCCGGGCAGCAGGAAATAGGTTTGCGCGGAATGGATCGGCCGGTCCGCGGGGGCGGTATGCCCCGCCGCCAGTATCGCCTGGCCCGCGACCTCGCCGCCGTAGCTACGCCGGGCCGGGCCGTCGTGGACGCGGCCCCGGAACCGGTGGTCGCCGAGGCGTTCGAGGGTGAGGCGATCGGCCACCGATTCCGCGGGCCGCACGGATTCCAGGCTCATGGCCACCTCCAGTGGGGCAATAGGCGGCCATGAGCCGCAGTGTGCGAGCTCGGCACGGCTGCCTTCGCTCCGGACGTGCGCGCAGCGCCGCCGGCCCGGAGCCCGGACCGGCGCTGCGCAGAGAACATTATGGTGCGTGCCCGCCGGACCGGCGCGCGGCGCCCCGGTGTCCGGGCCGTGGGCGGACCCACCCGCCCGCGGCGGATCGCCGATTCACTTGGGGGCGAAGCGCATACCGGCGTCGAGGCGCAGGCATTGGCCGTTGAGCATGGCGTTGTCCACGATCGCGCAGGCCAGTTTGGCGTATTCCTCGGGCCGGCCCATCCGCTTCGGGAAGGCGTTACCCGAAACCAGCGGCGTCACCATTTCCTCCGGTACCCCGGCCAGGATGCCGGTATCGAACAGCGACGGCGCGATGGCCAGCACGCGCACCCCGACCGAGCCGAGGTCGCGGGCCATCGTCAGGGCCATCCCGGCGATCCCGGCCTTGGCGGCGGTGTAGGCAACCTGCCCGATCTGTCCTTCGAACGCCGCGATGGAGGCGGTGTTGATGATGACACCGCGTTCGCCGTCGGCATTGGGTTCGCCCTGGCTCATATGCCACGCCTGCAGCCGGTTGAGGTTGAAGGTGGCGATCAGGTTCAGATTGATGATCTGGGTGAACGATTCGAGATCGTGCGGCCCGGTCTTGGACAGGGTGCGTTTGGCGATGCCGCCGCCGGCGGTGTTCACCGCGATATCGAGACCGCCCAGCTGCTCCACTGCCTCGGCCAGCACCGTTTCGACACCGGCGTGGTCGGTGACATCGGCCTCGAAGAAGGAGCCGCCGAGGTCGGCGGCGACCTTGCTGCCCTCACTCGCGGTCCGGTCGACCACGACGACCTTCGCGCCGCGCGCCGCGAGCTGTTCGGCGCTGGCCCGGCCCATCCCGGAGGCGCCTCCGACGACGATTGCCCGTGCTCCCTGAATCTCCATATTTCCTGTCTTTCTCGGTCTTCGGCGTAGGCCATCGATCGCCGATGGGGCCCCGGCTTACGTTATAACCGCCCGGCGGGCGCCGATCGGCATTTTCGCAGAAGTGTCGGTGAAAGTGCTGGTCATCCGCTCAGTTCTCCGGCTCGGCGTCGAGCGGGTATCGCTCCGCGATCCGTGCGCGGTCGCCGTAGTGGAAGCAGATCACCAGATCGTCGGCGACCCGGATCAGCACATCGCGGCCCTCCACCGCGGCGACCCATTCCCCGGGGAGAGCCGAGAGGCCGTGCCCTGCCCCGATCAGGTTCCCGGCGACCGCGCCGGTGGAATCGGAATCACCGGAATGGTTCACCGCCAGCAGCAACGCGCCCCGCACATCACCGGTCCGCTGCGCGGACAGGGCGCAGTAGACGGCCACGGCGAGACATTCCTCGGCGATCCACCCCTCGCCCGCCTGGAGGACCCCCGTCGGGGTCGCCGGCTCCGTATCGGCCAGCCGCACCGCATGCTCGAGGGCCTCGACCGTTTCCCCGGACTCCGGGATCGCGCGCAGCCGGCCCACCACATCGCCGACCGCCGCGCTCAGGTCGACGCCCTGGATCGACTGCTCCACGAGGGCCGCGAACGCACCCGCGGCGAGGTAGCCGGTGGGGTGCCCGTGCGTCAGCTGACCGCAGCGCGCGGCGAGGTCGAACGCGGCGGCCGGGCCCGAAGCCGTGAGGCCGAACGGCGCCGACCGCATCACCGTCCCGCAGCCCTTGGAATGCGCGTTCACCGGACCGGGTTCGCCGAACGGCCGCGGCCGCAGCAACTCGGTGGATTGCCGCCGCAGGCCGGTCATACAGGCGTTACCCGGCGCCCGGACGGCATACAGGAAGCGCTGCGCGGCCAGCCATCCATCGGGTTCGGGGGCCGGGCCCGGGTCGAGCTGCGTCCGCAGCCACCGCAGATAGGCCCGGCGCACCGCCGCAACCGCATCACCGCCGGGTGGGCAGCGTAACAGCGCTTCCGCGGTGAACAGCGTCATCTGGGTGTCGTCGGTGACAGCGGCGGGCTCCCCCGGCACCGGCCCGGGCAGGAATCCGGTGATTCCGGGTGTGCCGTGGCGCCGCAGAATTTCGTCCCGGGAGAGGAATTCGACCGGCCAGCCCAGGGCATCCCCGAGCGCACCGCCCACCAGAGCGCCACGTACCTTGTCGACGAGTGTTTCGTTATCACGCACGGCCGACGATCCTCCCAGCCCGTTGTCTTCGGCGACAGTGGGTTCACCGCGGCAGCCATTTGGGGCGACCCGAGCCGCGGGGGACCAGGATCGTGCGGTACCGGCCGGGAGTGCGCGACATCGTCACCTGGTCGGTCACCCCCTGGTAGTGGCCGAGCGGCGTCTGGGCGGTGAAGGTTTCCGGGTCGAGGTAGCGGTGGCGGTCGCCCTGCCCGGCGACGGCGTGGGCGTAGTCGCGGTCGAAGATGCCGAGCGCGAGAATCCACAGCGCGGCCCGGGTCAGCGAGACGTGCACCCGGTAGCTTCCACCCTCGGTGGCGCGCCGGGCCAACGCGGTCACCACCCCGGCCGCCAGCAGCCACGACACGATGTAATCGTTGACCACCATGATCGGGGGCAGCATCGGGCGCTGCCCGTCGCCCTCGAGTCCCATCATGCCGACGAGGCTGCCGGCCGTCTGGTCGAAACCGAGCCGGTCCGCCCACGGTCCGTACGTGCCGTTGAGCGAAACCGTCGCGTGCACGAGGCCGGGCCGCAGTTCGGCGGCCTCCGCCGCGGACAGCTCGATCCGGGACAGATATCCGGGACGGCGATTGGCGTAGAACACATCCGCCGCCGCGAGCAGGTCGCGGATCCGGCGCGCGGCCTCGGGACTGTAGGGGTCCAGGGTCGCCGACCGGACGCCGACATTCGCGCTGACGTAGGTGGCGTCGTGTTCGAGTTCGTCGGGCCGCCACAGATTCAGCACATCGGCGCCGTGCAGGGCCAGTGCCCGGCCCGCCCCCGCGCCGGCGATCACATGACCCATGCCGAGGGCCCGGATACCGGACAGCGGCTGCTCGGCGCCGCCGGGCAGCGGTTCGGGAGCGCTGTCGGCGATGCGGGTGATCTCCACCAGCGGTAGTTCGGCCAGCACATCGCGGTACTGCGGTTCGTCCAGCAACTCGGTGGTGCTGCGCAGCATCGGCAGCACCACCCCGGCCGCGGGCCCGGGCGCCAGCCAATAACGGGCCCGACCCACCCCCCCCCCCGCCGCGGGGCGGCCCCCCCCCCCCCCCCCCCCCCCCCCCCGGCCGCGGCCGCGGCATCCTCCAATTCGCGGCCCTTCCACTCCGCGACCGCGGCGGCGACCGCCCGGCTGTCCTCGGGGACGCCCAGCAGCCGCTGTGCCGCCAGTTTGATCTTCGGGTAGGGATTGAGCGGCATCACCCAGCGCTCGTCGGCGGTCCGGTAGAACCGGAAACCCAAGGCATTCCCGGCATTCGCCGGAGTCCCCGGCGGGTACCCGTTCAGTAGCTCCCATTTCCGGTCGTAGAACGGGCACAGCCGGTGCGGAGCGCGGCGCAGATCGACCGTGATGTCCTGACCGGTTCCCCCGCGCAGCCGCCACATCCGGGCCACCGTGGCCGAATACGCGGCCAGCGTGATCGCGGCGGCGCCGCCCAGCCGCAGCGTGCTGGGCACCACCGGGTCGGCACCGTGGAAGGTGATCGTGCCTCCGGTTTCCGCGGCGGTCATCCCGAAACCGGCGAGCAGTTCACCGAGTGCGCCGTGCGGGTCGAAGGTGTCGTCGGTGGCGGGAGAGGATACGGCCGCGCGGAGCCGAGTGGTGAGGGCCGGTTCAGTAGGAGTCATCGAGGCGTTCCAGGGAGTCGAGCAGGGCCTGCGGAATGGGAACGACGGCGGCGCGCAGGTATTCGCCGACGGCTTTACCCACCTGGTCGACCCGGGTATTCGCCGAACCGCCGGTGCCGAGCAGGCCGCGCAGCACGAAATGCACCGCGCGCAATTCGGGGAATTCGTGGCGCACGATATCGAGGTCCTTCACCTCGGGCAGGAGCTCACGCAGTGTGCCGGTGGACAGGAACTCGCGCAGCCACGGCCATGCTTCTGGATAGGGCGTCCAGATACCCACGTTGCAGTTGCCGCCTTTGTCTCCGCTGCGTGCGTAGCTGAGCGCGGCGAGTCGTTCCGGTCGCGCGGGCTCCGCGTCCGGCTGCCCGGTGGGTTCCGGGTGGACCGGTTGCGGGAGGACCGGACCGGCCTGCGCGGGTGGTATCGCGACGCTGCGTTCGTCGAGGACGAGCCGATGGTCGATCGCGTGCGTATCGAGCAGCGCCGGCCAGTATTCGATGCGCGGCGTGGGTGCCGATTGGGGTACGGCGGCGACATCCTGGAAGTAGCCCGGATAGCTCTGCAGGTACAGGCTGCCCAGCAGGCGGGGGAGTCCGAGGCGCGCAAGGTCTTCCCGGTCGGCTGCCGTGGCCAGAATCCGGACGGCGACCGTGGCTTCCCACTGCGACGAGGGGTCGGTCGCGGCGGTACCGATCGGCGTCAGATACAGCTCGACCCCGGCGGGCCGGACACTGTCGAGCTGGCAGCGCAGCAGGTCGAGCTTCCGCGGAATATCGGGCGCCGTGAGATAGACGGTGTTGACCAGCTGATAGCCGATCCGGCCGAAGACGGCGACCTTGGTCGTCGGTGGTGGCGGGGAACCGGTGGCACCGGCGACCCGGACCCGGTCGGGGGCGAGCGCGGTGAGCCGGACCGCGTCGAGGTGGACCGTGACGTCCGGATTGAGATAGCGAGGCCCCTGGATTTCGTACACCAACTGCGCGGTGACCGTATCGACGGTCACCGCGCCGGCGTGACCGCGGTGTTTGGTGATCACGCAGCTGCCGTCGGCGGCGATCTCCGCGATGGGGAAACCGGGCGTCACCGGCTGCTCGATCGCGGCGAAGCCGGAGAAGTTGCCGCCCACCGCCTGCGGGCCGCATTCGATGATGTGGCCCGCGAGCACCGCCCCGGCCAGTTCGTCGTGGTCCTCGGTGGACCAGCCGTGCCACCAGGCCGCGGGACCGGAGCTGAGCGAAGCGTCGGTGACCCGGCCGCAGACGACGATATCGGCTCCTTCGCCGAGTGCCCGCGTGATACCCCATCCGCCGAGGTAGGCGTTGGCGGCGATGGGGACCACCGGCCACGCCGAGAGCGGTTCGCCGGTATCGAGATTCGCCAGCCGGTGACCGTCGGCCTGCAACTGTGGCAGGCGGGACGCGACGTTGTCGCCCTCGATATGGGCCACCCGCAACGACACCCCGGCCGCCGCGAGTTCGCCGCGCAGGACGGCGGCCAGTCCCGCGGGATTGAACCCGCCCGCATTGGTGACCACCTTGATGCCCCGCTCGGCGATCGTGCGCAGATGCGGCCGCAGCTGATCCACGAAGTACTCGACGTACCCGCGACCCGGATCGGCCAGGTAGCGCGCCGCGAGCGCGGCGAGGGTGATCTCCGCCAGGTAGTCGCCCACCAGGACATCGACCGGATCACCGGCGAGCACCTCGTCCACCGCGGTGAACCGGTCGCCGTGGTAACCGGAGAAATTCGCCAGGCGGATGGGTCGGTCTGCCATCAGTACACCTCCTCGTGCACCGGCGAGTCTGCCATGTGAGGGCGGGCGACATCAGGGGTAGGGAGGAACAGGCGCCGGGCGGCTAAGCCGTGGCCTGCAGATGGTGCGCGGACATACCCACCTCGGCGGGGCCCGTGCCGACGAGTAGCCGTTTGAACGCGGCCTGTTCGCGCAGCCCGCGTTCCTCCGCGTGCCGCCGGGCGGCCGGGCTGATCCGGGTGGCCACGCTGCGGGCCAGGTTGACCGGGAGGCGCAGCAGTGGGTACCACGGCGGCATATACGGCCACAGGCCCAGCTCGCGCATGGCGGCCGGGCCGAGATACATGCTCGAGATCGACAGGTGCTGCGCCCGCGCGAGCTGCCCGCGCAACCATGGGAGATTCGGATAGTTCCAGGTCAGTGGGTCGTTCGCCATGGGCAGGGCGAGCTGGCGGGTGGTGTCGTCGGGGTTGGTGATGGCCGTCATCGTGTGATAGAGGATGCGCACGCTGTCGCGATATCCGGTGGGCAGCCATTCGTCGGCCACACCCATCAGATGGCCGACGTAGCGCGCCAGATGGGCGGCCGCCTCGCGATCGTCGCGTGAGGGCACGATTCCCATTGCCAGGCCGCCGATGAACGGCGCGATGAGCGCGCCGACCAGGGTGGCGGCCATATCGGTCTGGTTGATCGGCACACCCCAGGCCCGCTCGTCCCAGTCGGGCATGGCGGCGACGTGGCGGCGGACCAGCGCATGCACGAACCGGACGTGCAGGGTGGAGCGGTAGCCGGGCTCGAACTTGCCCATTCCGTTCTGGACGTCGAGCGCCCACTGCATGGTCTCGGCGAACCGCTGGGCCGGGCCCTTCTCGAGGGCGCCGGTGCGCAACAGGGTCTTGTTGAATCCGGAGGCCAGATAGCCACCGAGGAACGAGACGTCCCGGGCCAGGTACAGCCCGTCGTAGCCGCCGCGGCGCAACACCTGCTCGCCCCGGCGCACCCGCTGTTCGTCCAGCCAGGCCGGCGGAGTCTCGACCGCCGTGAAGAAATCGCGCAGGGGCTGTGGGGCGTCGGCAACGGTGGCGATGCCCGCGGACACGGCCTGTTCGAAGAGCGGCCGGGTGCTCCCCATTCCGGTGCGCAGCATCCAGTCGACCAGCGAATCCATCGGTTCGTCGCCGATGAGCAGGGATTCGCCCATGGCCGTCCATGTCGCGGCATCCGGCGCACCGATACCCATGATCTTGGCGAAAGGCGTCAACCCGGGAACGGCGACCGGGGCGGCCGGGTGGCGGGTGGGAATCCCGGCATCCGTATTTGCGGAACCCATGAAACGAATGTATTGATCGCGTTACATTGTGTCAATAACGAGGTCTACGCTTGGAGCGCAGCATGGACGATTCCCGCCGCTATGTCGTGATCGGGGGTGGCCTGGCCGGGCTCGCCGCCGCGGTCTGGCTGGCCGAGGCCGGTAAGCAGGTGACACTCCTCGAACGCCGCGCGCGCCTCGGCGGTCGCACCCAGGCGATGCAGGTCGCGGAGGTCGGCGACACCCCGGACAACGGACAGCATGTGGTGGCCAGCGGGTATCGCAGCCTGTTCCGGTACTTGGAGAGCGTGGGTACCCGGGAGCATCTGGAGTTCCCGGAACGTGGCAGTCTGCGCTGGCCCGGTGGACGCGCGGTGCTGTTGCACACCACGGGTTTCCGGGCCGTCCGCACCCTGCTCGGCGCCCACCCCGACGCCGGCCTGCGAGACCGGCTCCGGGCCCTGCGAGCGACCGCCCGCCTGGGCCGCGAGGCCCTGTTCCAGCCCGCCGATCTCGCCGATCTCACCACCGAGCAGCAGGATCGTCATCACCGACGGCCTGGTGACCGGTGTGCGGTTGGTCGACGGTACCGAGATCCCGGCCGACGCCGTGATCTGCGCGGTCCCCAATTCCCGTATTCACGGCCTGCTCGACGATCTGCCCGAACATGCCGAAATCTATGCCGCCGCCGACAAGCTCGGTGTCACCCCGATTGTCAGCACCAACCTGTACCTCGACCGACCGCTGGGAACGAAATCGGCCATGGAAGCCCTCATCGGCGGCACCGGGGTGATCGACGAGGTCTTCGACCGGCAGCGGATGCATCACCGGACCCCCGACGGTGCCTGGCTGTACTGCCTCACCACCAGCGGCGCCTACAAGCAGATCCACAAGAGCAACGACGAGATCGTCGCCGAGCAGCTCGCGCTGATCCGCCGCTACTATCCGGAAGCGGCCGCGGCGAAGGTGGTCCACGCGCAGGTGGTGAAAATGCCCAAGGCGACCTTTTCGCAGGTACTGGGCACCGCCGGGCTACGTCCCGGGCAGCGCACCTCGGTACCCAATCTGATGCTGGCCGGGGATTGGACCCGGACCGACTGGTCGGCGACCATGGAGAGCGCCGCGCAGAGCGCCGAACGCGCGGTCCGGGCGCTGCTGGCGTATACCCCGGCCGGTGACCAGCGCTGACACAATGAAACGCGGTCTATAATTTCGCTACATGTTCCGCAGCTATGACGAAGTCGACGAACGGATTCTCGACGAGACACTCGCTCGTATTCTGCAGGTCGGCGTCCGGCGGAGCAGTCTGGACGATATCGCGCGCCGCTGCGGCATCAACCGGGTGACCATCTATCGCCGGTTCTCCGGGAAGGACGCCTTGATCGAGGCGGCGCTGTCGCGCGAGATCGAGCGAGTGCTCGCGGAGGCGACGGCGATCGCGACGGCGACCGAGGGGACCGACGCGCAGATCGAGGAAACGGTCCTTTTCGTCCTGCGGCAGACCCGGACCCATCCGCTGGTCACCCAATTGCTGGCGGTGGCGCCGGAGGAAGCGCTCGGTTTCTACACGGTCCGTGGCGAGGAAATGGTCTCCCGGGGAATCGAATACATCGCCGGGGTGCTGGCGGCCGGGCAGGAACAGGGTGTGCTGGCCCGGTACGACCCGCGGCCGGTCGCG
Organism: Nocardia carnea; assembly: GCF_029869215.1. Taxonomy (GTDB): domain Bacteria; phylum Actinomycetota; class Actinomycetes; order Mycobacteriales; family Mycobacteriaceae; genus Nocardia; species Nocardia carnea_B. The sequence continues at coordinate 8,658 of NZ_JARWPM010000225.1, read as the reverse complement.
GAGCTGATCGCCCGGATGGCGCATTCGCTGATGCTGACGCCCACCGGGGGTGTGGATTTCGACGACGAACAGGCGGCGCGAACCTTCATCCGGGCAGCCGTCGTGCCGCTGATGAAGTACGGCATCGGGCCGGTCGCCGGCCCGGCCCCGGCACGCCCCGCCGGAGCCGGGCGGCGGTCCGGCGCGTAGCGGCGGGGCCGCGGTGACTCACGGCGGGGCTGCGGGATCCCTAGGATCGACGGCAACAAGGCCCTGACAAGGAGTTACCGCCGTGGTGAAGATAACCCGGACCATCGAGGTGTCCGACAGCATCGTGATCGGCACCAACCCCGCCACCGCCTACGACGCGGTGAGCGATGTGACGCAGATGGGCCGCTGGAGCCCGGAGAACACCGGCGCGGTGGTCGCCGAACCGGGCCGGCCGGCGTATCCGGGTATGACCTTCGTGGGGTCGAACCGCCGGGGTCCGATGCGATGGCGTACCGAATGCACCGTCACGGTCGCCGAGCGCCCGGCCCGGTTCGTGTTCGAGGTGCGCCGGTTCGGATTGTGGAAACCGGTACTGCCGGTGTCGGTGGCGACCTGGGAGTACCGGTTCGAACCGGTCGAGGAGGGCACGCTGGTCACCGAGATCTGGTACGACGATCGCACCCGCTGGCCGGATACGCCCGCCCTGTGGTTCGACCGTATGGCCACCGGGCAGCGCGGGTTCGCCGAATTCCAGAAGGGCAATATCCGGCGCACCCTGCAGCGGCTGAAGGCGGAACTGGAAGCCGCTCGCTGAGGCACCGCCAACGCCGCCACCTGCGCTGGACTGGTGTCCGGATCACTTTCCAGGGTCGCCGGAATCGCTTCTGAGCAGGTGTGATATGTCGCATCGAGATCAGTGAGCCTCTCTTGGGCAATCGACCGATAGGTTCTTGACACTCCATGTGACATGTATCTACTTTCGATCCCGCCCGCGGAATCGCCCACGGGCACTCCGCTTGTCGGCTACCCCGGCCGCTGCGCGCGCCGGCGGTGCCGCGGCGGCCCGCTGTCACGCGGAGCGGTGCACAGCTGGTTCGGAGGTCGGTTTGTCCGCAATTTCTCGGCGCGTGTTTCTCGGGGGTGCCGCGGCCGCGGCGGGTGTCGTGGCCACGGGTTCGGCAGTGGGTAGGGCGGACAGCACTCTGCGGGCGCCACGCCGGCGGACCCCGCTGGTGCGTGAGGAGCACCGGGTGGTCGTGATCGGTTCCGGTTTCGGCGGCGGGATCGCGGCGCTGCGCCTGGCCGAGGCCGGGGTGCCGGTGCTCCTGCTCGAACGCGGGAAACGCTGGGCCACCGGGCCGAACGCCGATACCTTCGGCAATCCGCTCGATCCCGACAAACGCCTGCTCTGGCACGGCTCCGACCCCCAGCTGTTCGGCAAACCGGTGGCGTTCGGCCCTTACGCCGGTCTGCTCGACGCCGTGGCCGGCGAGAACATGACCGCGTTGTGCGCCGCCGGCCTCGGCGGCGGATCGCTGCTCTACCAGGGGATGTCGCTGCAACCGGCGGAGGCGGTGTTCAACACCCACTTCCCCGCGGAACTCGACTGGAAGCTGATGGACCGCGTGCACTATCCGCGGGTCGCGGCCATGCTGCGACTCGCGGTCGCCCCGGACGAGCTGATCGCACACCCGAACTACAAGGCGGCGCGGGTATTCGCGCGCAATGCCGCGGCCGCCGGCCTGCCGGTATCGAAGATCCCGATGCCCATCGACTGGAATTACGCGCTCGCCGAGACCCGCGGCGCGATGAAGGCCTCCTACATCAACGGGGCCGGGGCGTTCGGTGTGAACAACGGCGGGAAGCATTCGGTCGACGTCACCTATATCGCGGCGGCCGAGGCCACCGGCCTGGTCGAGGTGCGGGTGCTGCACAACGTCACCGATATCGAACGCGCCACGGACGGCCGCTGGCTGGTGCATGTGGAAGAGACCGACGAAAACGCGCGGGTGCTGGCGCGAAAGGTGCTCACCACCACGGCGCTCGTCCTGGCCGCCGGCAGTCTGAACACCACCGACCTGCTCATGCGGGCGGCCGGTAAGGACCTGGTCCGCGATCTGCCCGACGGTCTCGGCGCGGGCTGGGGCACCAACGCCGACCGGATCTACACCTGGACGAATCTGGCCGAGGATTTCGGGCCCGAACAGGGCGGGCCGGTCGTCTACGGCAGCTTGAACTGGGACGATCCCGGCACCGCGCATACCGTGATCCAGGCGTCGCTGCCGCCGCTGGGGATGGACGCCCGCACCACCATGCTGGTCGGCTACGGCGTGAGCGACGCGCGCGGCCGGTTCGTCTACGATTCCGCCGCCGATACCGCCCGGCTGTCCTGGCCCGCGGACGGTGACGCGGCCGTCCAGTACGGGCAGATCGAGAAGACCGTGCGCAAGGTGGCCGGCACGGCCGCGCTGATCGGCGATACCAACCGGGCCTTCCCGTCGACCTGGCACCCGCTGGGTGGGGCGTGTATGGGTTCGGTCTGCGATCTCGACGGCCGCGTACTCGGCCAGCGCGGACTCTACGTTCTCGACGGGGCGCTGCTACCCGGTAATGCCGCGGCCTGCAACCCTTCGATGACCATTGCCGCGGTGGCCGAACGGGCCATGGACAACCTCGTCGCGCAGGATGTGGGTACCGCCATCTGACGGCGAGCAGTGGTGATCCTCAGGGGTTTTCCGCACCCAGAGTAGAACGTGTTCTACTCTGGGTGTCCCGCCCCCGCGGCGGGATCATTGCCCGATACCGTCGACCGGAGTGATAGCCGTGCCCGTTGCCCTGACCGCCGACCATACGGCGCTGGCCGAAACCGTCACCGGATTCGCCGCCCGGCACGCCGGTCGCGAATACACCCGCAAGCACACCGAAGAGCTGAAACAGGGCAGCCGGCCGGTCTTCTGGCCGGATCTGGTCGCGCTGGGACTGGCCGGGGTGCATCTGCCGGAGTCGGTGGGTGGGCAGGGTGGAACGCTCGACGATCTGGCCGTGGTGATCGCCGAATCGGGCCGCGCGCTGCTGCCCGGCCCGTTGCTGCCGACGGTGGTCGCGAGCACCGTGCTCGCCCCGGCCGGCGAGCCCGCCGCGCGGGAGGCGCTGCGGCGTTTCGCGGCGGGGGCGACCGGTGCGGTGATCGGCGCCGGTCAGGCGGGCGAACTGACCACCGAGGCGGGGGAGGGCGGTGCCGGGGTGAGCCTGTCCGGGCCGACCGGTCTCGTTCTCGGGGCGGCGTCGGCCGAGCTCTTCGTGGTCGCGGCGCCGGTGGGCGGCCGGACCCGCTGGTTCCTGATCGAACGCGCCGCCACCGGTGTCGAGGTCGAGGTACGCGACGGGGTGGATCTGGGCCGGGATATCGGCGTGGTGCGGTTCGAGCGGGTGGCCGCCGCGCCGCTCGATATCGATACCGGCCGCGCCGAAGCGGTGGCGATCGCGCTGTGGGCAGTGGAGGCGGCCGGGGTGATTCGCTGGTGCAGCGACACCGCCACCGAATACGTCAAATCCCGGGTCCAGTTCGGCCGGCCCATCGGTGCCTTCCAGGCGGTTCAGCATCGCACCGCCCAACTGCTGATCACCAGCGAACTCGCCACCGCCGCGGCCTGGGACGCGGTCCGCGGTCTCGATGACGAAACCGGCCAGCGGACGCATGCGGTGGCGGGCGCGGCCTGTACCACCCTCGGGAACGCGGTACACGCGGCGGTGGAATGCCTTGCGCTGCACGGTGCCATCGGTTTCACCTGGGAACACGATCTCCATCTGTACTGGCGGCGCGCCATGGCACTGGCCGGACTCGCGGGGCCGGTGGAGTCGTGGGAACTGCGGCTCGGCGATGCCGCGCTGCAGGGGCCGCGGAACTTCGCGGTACCACTTCCGGAAACGGATCCCGCTTTCCGCGCCTGGGTTTCGGAGATTCTCGACCGCGCTGCCGACCTGGACAATCCGAATCCGTCGAAGATCGGCGACCACGACGCGGTGAACACCGGCGCACGCCGGACCCTGCTCGCCGACAGTGGCCTCGTCTCGCCGCCGATGGCCCAGCCCTACGGGATCGACGCGGGCCCGCTGGAACAGCTCATCCTGCAGGACGAATACGACCGGCACGCCCTCGCGCAACCCTCCATGGGGATCGGGCAGTGGGTGGTGCCGATCGTGCTGCACCGCGGCACCCCCGCGCAACTGGCGCGGCTGGCCGGGCCGGCATTGCGCGGCGAGGAGATCTGGTGCCAGTTGTTCAGTGAGCCGGAAGCCGGCTCCGATGTGGCGTCGCTGAGCCTGCGCGCCACTCGGGTCGAGGGTGGCTGGCGACTGCAGGGACAGAAGATCTGGACCACTCTCGCCCATCGCGCCGACTGGGGACTGCTCTTGGCGCGGACCGACCCCGACGCGGGACGGCACCGGGGTCTGACGATGTTCCTGGTCGATATGCACGCCGACGGTGTCCGGGTGCGCCCGATCGTGCAGGCCAGTGGTGATGCCGAATTCAACGAGGTTTTCTTCGACGACGCGTTCGTCCCGGACGAGATGGTGCTCGGCGAACCCGGCCAGGGCTGGACGCTGACCCTGGAAACGCTGGCCCAGGAGCGGTTGTTCATCGGTGGTGTCCGCGACCCCGGGCACAACGCGCGGATCCGCGGCATCATCGAGCGTGGTGAGTTCGCCGGTACCCGGGACGACGCGGTGCGCACGCTGGGCCGGATCAGTGCGCGGGGCGCCGCAATCTCCGCGCTGAATCTGCGGGAAACGATCCGCCGGCTGGACGGGCACGGGGTCGGTCCGGCGACCAGTATCGCGAAGGCCGCCGCGTCGATGTTGCATACCGATGCCGCGGCCGCGGCGCTGAATCTGATCGGCCCGGCCGCCGCGCTCGGCGAGGCGGTATCGGAACCGGTGCATCACGAGCTGGACATCCCGACCTGGGTGATCGGTGGCGGAACGCTGGAGATTCAGCTCAACACCATCGCCACGCTGGTCCTCGGGTTGCCGCGGAAGTAGCTTGCGGAGGACGGTGTGTGTGGTATCGCACCAGGTGATCCAAGACTGATGGCGTGTGCCTTCTGTTAGTGTCACGTCCGTGACCGAGCGACTCCCCGCGATCCTGCGCACCAACCTGCGGCTCCCCGTGATCGCCGCCCCGATGTTCATCGTGTCCGGCCCCGAACTGGTACTGGCGCAGGCGAAAGCCGGTATCATCGCGTCCTTCCCGGCGTTGAACGCGCGGACCACCGATCAGTTGCGTGAGTGGCTCACCCGGATCACCACCGAACTCGGGGCGACTCCCGGTGCCGCCCCGTACGCCGTGAACATGATCGCGCACAACAGCAACGGGCGGCTCCTCGACGATCTCGCGATCCTCGAGGAATTCCGGGTCCCGATCGTGATCACCTCACTGGGCGCACGGCCCGAGATCAACGAGCGGATCCACGCCTATGGGGGTGTGGTCCTGCACGATGTCGTCAACACCGTGCACGCCCGCAAGGCGATCGACAAGGGCGCCGACGGGCTGATCGCCGTGGCGGCGGGCGCCGGCGGTCACGGCGGCGCGGTGTCACCGTTCGCGCTGATCCGCGAGATCCGCGAATGGTTCGACGGTCCGCTGGCGCTCTCCGGTGCGATCGCTCATGGCGACAGCGTGCTGGCCGCCCTCGCCGCGGGCGCCGATTTCGCCTATATCGGTTCGATGTTCATCGCCACCGACGAAGCCGACGCCGTACCCGAGTACAAGAAGATGATCGTGGCGGGCGGTGCCGCCGATATCGTCTACACCGATCACTTCACCGGAGTGAAGGGCAACTATCTGCGGCCGAGTATCACCGCGGCCGGCCTGAACCCGGACGCACTGGGTGTTCCCGGCGAATCGGGTTCCCTCGAATTCCTGAGTTCCGCCGAGCCCAAGGCGTGGCGTGATATCTGGGGCGCCGGTCACGGTATCGGCGCCGTGGACGAGATACGCCCCACCGCCGCCGTGGTCGATCGCCTGGCCGAGGAATACCATCTGGCCCGCGCCCGGGTTGCCGCGCTGAGCTGACGCCGGAGCAGGCGAAGCCCGCCGCGCACCCGGGGGTCGCGTCCGAACCGGCGAGACGGGCGCGCACCCCGAGAAGGGCAGTGTCCACGCCGTGGTCGTCGCTACGGTCCGGCGTCGCTATCCGCCCGCGAACCGTTATTCGCCCGGTCGAGGAAATCGTCGAGCTGAGCCGCGGTCATCAGGCCGCCGAAGGTCAAGGCGAGGCGTCCGATCGGGATGGAGCCGACCATCTGCACCATATCGATGCCCAGATCGGCGCCGGCGGATCCCGAATCGCCCAGCAGTGGTCGCAGGCGTTCCCCGAGTTCCGGGCCGGCCACCGGATGCGCCATCACCTCGGCGAGGCTCGACTCCCGGGTGAGCGGCACCATGACCTGATCACCGGTGAGCGTGACGGTGGTACGTGCCCGCAGGTCCCGGCTGGAGGCGGCGGCGAACAGCGTGTACTCCCCGCCCTCGACCACCCACCGGCCGGCCGGCTCGTTCCAGTAGGCGAATTCGTCTCGCGGGATCACCACGGTGACGTCGTGCGCGGCACCGGGTTCCACTGTCACGGCGGCGAATCCGCACAGCTCGCGGGGTGCGCGCAGTACCGCGGACGATTCGCGCCCCCGGTAGATCTGCACGATTTCGCGGCCCGGGCGACTGCCCGTGTTCGTGATGCGGAGCGTTACCGTGACGTTCTCGTCGCCGGCGGTCGCCTGGATATCGCCGTACTCGAACGTCGTGTAGGACAGTCCGTGACCGAACGGGTAGGTCACCTCGAGTTCACGACGGTCGTACCAGCGGTAGCCGACGAAAATACCCTCCCCGTAACGGACGTGCCCGTTCTCGCCCGGGAAATTGTCGTAGGCGGGAACATCGGCGAGCCGGACCGGCACCGTTTCGGTGAGCCGCCCGCCGGGGTCGGCGACCCCGAACAGCAGATCGGCGATCGCGCCGCCACCCGCCTGCCCGAGCAGCGCGGTATCGAGGATGGCGTCGGCAGAATCGACGATCGGCGCCAGGCGGAGAACGCCACCGTGGGCGAGTACCACGACGATCCGCGACTGCACCGCCCGCACTGCGGCGAGCAACTCCAGCTGGTCGGCCGGTAATTCGAGATGTTCGCGGTCGAAGCCCTCGGACTCCTGTGCCGCCGCCAGGCCGAGGAACAGGACGGCGATATCGGCCTCGGCTGCCGCCGCGACGGCCTCGGCGCGCAGGTCCGCGGCCGCCGCCGCGTTCGCGGTATCGAATCCCCGGGCGTGGCCGATGGTGGCATCCCCGGCGAGGGCGCGGATCTCGTCGAGCGCGATATCCACCCGGGTGGCGTTCACATGGGAGGAACCGCCGCCTTGGTAGCGCGGTTCGGTGGCGAATTCCCCGATCACCGCGATATGCCCGCGGGGTTCGAGCGGTAGCACGGCGTTCTCGTTCTTCAGCAGCACCGCGCAGCGGGCGGCCACCGTCCGGGCCAGGGCGTGCTGTTCGTCGATATCCCAGCGCGTATGGGGGCGGGCGTTCCCGGCGGCCCCGAGCGCCAGCGCCGCCATCCGGCGCGCCGTGGTCGCCAGGGTGCTGTCCGGCAGAGATCCGTCCTGTACGGCTTCGGCGACCCGCCGGTCGCCGACCTCGTCCGCCCCGGGCATCGCCAGATCCAGTCCGGCGGCCACGGCCGCGACCCGGTCGTCGACCGCGCCCCAGTCGCTGACCACGGCGCCCGCGAAACCCCATTCGCCGCGGAGCACCTCGGTGAGCAGCCAGTGGTTCTGGGCGGCATACACCCCGTTGATCTTGTTGTAGGAACACATCACCGTCCACGGCGCCGCCGCGGTGACCACCCGCTGGAACGCACGCAGATAGATCTCTCGCAGCGGCCGCGGATCGATATCCGAACTCGAGCGCATCCGGTCGAATTCGGCGTTGTTGGCCGCGAAATGTTTCAGCGAGGCGCCCACGCCCTGCTGCTGCAGACCGCGCACCCAGCCGGTGGCCAGTGCGGCGGTGAGATGCGGATCCTCGGAGTAGTACTCGAAATTACGGCCGCACCGCGGGTCCCGTTTGATATTGATTCCCGGGCCCAGCACGATCTGCACCCCCGCCGCCTGCGCCTCCCGGCCGATCGCCGCACCCACCTGCTCGGCCAGTCCGGGATCCCAGCTCTGGCTCAATCCGACCGCCGGGGGAAAACAGGTCGCCGGGATGGACGGTCCGACACCCAGCGCGTCCCCGGCGTGCGCGGGATCTTGATGCCGCAGGCCGTGCGGTCCGTCCGACATCGTGACCGAGGGGATGTCGCCGATCGGTTCGGTGGTCCAGAAGTCGCGCCCACTGCCCAGCCGGGCGCGTTCTTCGTTACCGAGGCCGGCGATCGCGTCGGTGGCGGTGGTGCTGACCGGGTCCGGCATACGGCTCCTCCTGATTGTTCGGCGTGTTGTCGAACATAGCCGCCGGTCGCCGCTCGCCCGGGTCGCACACGCCCCGGGCCGGGGGGGGGGGGGGGGGGGGGGGGGGGGGGGGCGCGCCCCCCCCCCCCCCGCGGGGGGGGGGGGGGGGGGGGGAGACGCCCCCCCGGGGGGGGGGGGGGGGGGGGGGGGGGGGGGGGGGGGGGGGGGGGGGGGGGGGCGGGG
>NZ_JARWPM010000224.1 GCF_029869215.1 Nocardia carnea | reverse complement strand
GGGTGTGGTTTGGTCGTTGTGCGCCGCCGGTGGGTCGGGTGAGGTTCCCCCGGGAGGCCATATCTACCCGGTGTCGGCCGTGTCGCGGGGGGCCGGGCGGCGGCGGGCCCCACAACTCCACCTGAGACATTGCTGCACTGGATGCCACTTCGGAGACGATGGCGTATTCCCACATCGACAAACCCGCTTCACGCAGGATCGGCTCCTCCAAAGCCATCAGATGCGGAACCACGCGAGCCAGCAACGCCGCCAGGTCCGGCTCGTCATGCGATGGGTCACCTGCACCAGTCATGGACAACCTCACCTAGATCCTCTACCGTGGTAGACGATTTGCTCCTACCTGCACATCCAGTGGGCAACCCGCCGGTTCCGCTATCTCCCGCTCTCAGTCGGATCCAGCAGAGGTTGCGCCTGGCAATCCTAGAAGCGAGGACATCTCGTGGACGTATCCGCCTTGCACGCCGTGACCGAAGATCTCGCCGCGCACCTGTCCGAGGTGACCCAGGGAGATCTCGGGCATCCCACCTCGCACGCCTCCTGGGACATCGGTGACCTGTACCTGCACCTGATCGAGAACAACCTCCGAATCGCCGAAGTCGTAGCGGGAGAACCTCCCGCGCGGCAGGCCGTGGCGCCGGATCGCGGGACTCTCGCGAACTCCTTGAATCTGTACGGCGGCGGCCTCGAAGGCGATTACCGGCGTACCGCACGGCACATGGAAGCCGCATTCGCCGCTGTGCTCACCGGCGATACGCTGCGCCGGATCGACGGCGCGGAGGTTGATATCGCAACACTCTACGAGCAGCAGATCAGCAGCGCCGTTGTCCACACCTGGGACATTGCGCAAGTGCTCGGCCTTCCCTATCAACCGCCCGCGGATATCACGTTGCGGGTATTGAACGCGGTGCAATCACGGTTGTCGGCTCCATTCGAGGGGCTGGACAACGAGACCGCCTTCAAGTGGGTGCTCCGGATGTCGGGTCGGCTGCAGGACGCCTGACGGCTATGCAGGTCTTCGCCACCGGAGCGCTCGGCTACCAGGCCGTCTCGGAAGCCGCCGTGCGGACCGATCCGGTCGTATTCGGCGGAATCCGGAACTTGACCTCGAGTATGGTTCAGGTAGCAGGCTTTCGGTCATGACCGCAACAGCATCCGGACGACCGGTCGTCGAAGACACCACAACCGATCACGCTGCCGATATCGCCGCGATCCAACAGTTGATAGCCGATGTAGAGACCGGCTACAACACCAACGATGCCGAACTGATGGTCAGCGGCTTCACGGCGAATGCGTCGGCGGGTAATGCTGTGGGCACGGTGATCACCGGGTACGGCTCTCTGCTCGCGGCTGCCGAACGCGGTCTCGCGGGATTCCTGCAGAACGAGTACGCGCATTACGACGTGAGCGATATCGTTTTCCTGCGTCCAGACGTCGCGGTCGCTCACAAAGTCGCCCGCGCGACCACCGCCGAAGGCGAACTCATCGACCACGACCCCGCGATGGTCGCCCTCTATGTTCTGGTCAAGGAAGGTAGCCGCTGGTGGGTGGCCGCGCGCCACAACACCCCGGTGCCGAAAGCCTGACTTGCCCGCACTGCCTGCGCCCCGGATAGCCGTGGCACTCCACCGGTCTGCAAACCCGGCATTCGTTCTCGTGCACGCCGCCGGGTTCGCGGCGTCCACCACAAGGACTACGCGAGCTGCCCGGCTCAGGCAGGTCACGGTCCTCCACGGGGAGGGCGGAGGCGAACGTCGGCACGGCAATGGCCGACATCGGTGGATCGTTCGCCGACGTTCCTCGATTTCAGCCGGCACCGACGATTGGGATATTGCGGCGGGCCGCCAGGGTTTCGCCCCAGTCGTACAGCGCTTGCAGCACCGGCCGTAGGTCGGAGTCGAGCAACCGGTAGGTCACGGTACTGGGCACTCCGTCGTGCACCGTGCGCTCGACCAGCCCGGCGGATTCCAGTTCGCGCAGCCGCTGGGTGAGCATCTTCTCGGTGATACTCGGTACGCGCCGGCGTAACTCGCTGTAGCGCAACGGTTGTTCTTTCAGATGGCCCAGGAGCACGACCGCCCATTTGCCGCCGATCGTATCCACCGCCAACTCGACCGGACAGGAGTATTCGGTCCGCTGCACACTCACGCACCACAAAGTACGTTCTTGTGTTCCGCTGTCCAAGGGGGTCGACTGGACCCATGATCATCGAGTACATCCGGTATCGGATCACCGATCCCGAGGCGTTCGAGTCCGCCTACCGGCGCGCGGCCGTGGCGTTGCAGTCCTCGCCCTATTGCCGGACTTACGATCTGGCGCGGTGCGTGGACGATCCGGATGTGTACATCCTCCGCTTGACCTGGACATCTGCCGGCGATCATCTGGAGAAGTTCCGGAACAGCCCGCAGTTCCGGGATTTCTTCGCCGAGATCAAGGCCTATGTCTCCGGGATCGAGGAGATGCGGCACTACGAACCGGTCGCGCTCGTCCCTTCACTCTACGAATGGGCCGGCGGCAGCCAGGCATTCGAGCAACTGTTCACAACGTTCTATGCCCATGTCGCCGAGGATGCCGTGCTCGCACCGGTATTCGCGGGTATGCATCCCGATCATCCGAAGCATGTGGCCGCCTGGCTCGGCGAGGTTTTCGGCGGCCCCGCCGTGTACTCCGATCGCCACGGCGGGCATCAGCACATGATCGCGCGCCACCGTGGCCGGGCGCTGACCGAACAGCAGCGCCGCCGTTGGATGAACCTGCTGATCGATACGGCCGATGAGGTGGGGCTGCCCGCCGATGCCGAATTCCGTTCGGCCTTTGTCGCGTACCTGGAATGGGGTACCCGGATGGCGCTGCTCTTCTCCGGCCCGGATGCCCCCGAGTCGGCAGCCGAACCCACACCCCCGTGGGGCTGGGGCGAGGTGCGTCCTTGGCCGCGTCGCTGAGCTATGGCTCCCCCTGCGGGTTGGCGGCCGGAACTGGTTGCCCTGGATATCGACGGAACGATCTGTGCGGAGGGCGGGGATCCACTTCTTTCGCACACGACGATCACCCCTCGGGTGCGCGCGGCGCTCACGGCGATGTTGAGTTCGGGTGTCCACACCGTGCTGTGTACCGGGCGGCCGGTGTTGTCGGTGTTGCCCTTCCTGGGCGAACTCGAGCTGCCGGCCGGTATCGCGATCTGCTCGAACGGTGCGGTCTGGATCGACGCCGCCACTGGTGAGATCGTCCATCACACCATGTTCGACCCGGCCGAACCGGTCGCGGTGCTGCGTGAACTGCTACCGGGTGCGGTCTTCACTGCCGAGGAGCCCGGTATCGGCGACCGGTCGACCGGGCGCACCGCTGAACGCCCGGAGGTCAGCAGCACCGAGCGCGTGGTCGACTTCGGTGAGCTGGTCGCAACGCCTACCACCCGCTTGACCGTGCACTGGCCCGGACGAACCGGCGCCGACCTCGCCGCTGCTCTCGCATCGACACCGATGCCCTGGTTACAGTGCGTGATCAGCCTGGACGGACCGTGGCTGGTCGCCACCGCGCCGGGAGTAACCAAGGCCTCCGCACTGGAGAAACTTCGTATCAGCCTCGATGTTCCCGCCGACCGGACCCTCGCGGTGGGTGACGGTGTCAATGATCTGGAAATGCTGGCCTGGGCGGCTCACGGGGTAGCCATGGGCCATGCGCCCGAAACCGTTCGGGCCGCAGCCGACGAAGTCTGCCGATCGGTTTCCGAGGACGGTCTCGCCGAACTCTTGACCCGGTGGTTCTGAGACTCCGCCCGGTAACCGGTTGGCTGTACGTCAGTCGAGTAGTTCTTCGGCGTGATTGATCTCCAGGGCTCGCCGCAGCCATTTCTGCAGCTGGTCCAGGTCCTCGCAGGAGGTGACCGTTTTCCGCACCCGGTCCGTTACATCGATTCCGCGGGCGTCGAGGACGGTCAGGATCGATTCGGCTTCGCCTTGCGCTCGCCCTTCGGCTCGGCCTTCGGCGACGTACCTGCGAGCGAAGTCGCTGGTGAAGTTGTAGTCACGCAGACCGGTGGACATAATTGCCTCCCAAGCAGGACGAACAGCGCGCGGCAGCATCGTCAGGATGAAGTCATGGTATCGCAGGGCGGGGTCGTCTCCGAGAGTTCGGAGGCCCACCGCCAATGCCCGCCAAATCTGGGCGTGGTCAGGGTGCTGCGGATGGGCCACTGCGGACAGTACCGCCAGTTCCGGGAGCTCGGTCGCCACCTCCGGGTCGGTGACCACCGGGACTGCTGAAGGATCCAGGACCAGTGGTGCCAATGTGGTGGATGGGTTGCCGTACCCGAATTCCAAAGGCTGCGCCGCCCACTTCGCAGTCCGCGGGTCCGGGCAAACGGTCAACAACAGCACCGGGCACCTCATTCGCGCCCGCAGTGACGCGGTGTACACCGGCCATGACCACAGCTTGTCCGGGTCGCGGCGTAGCTGGATTTCCACCACCACCGCCAGCACGGTGTCGCCGCCACGGGGATCACCACTTCATGCGGGGTCGAGGGCATGACCCGCAAAGTAGCGTTCGGTACCGACAAGGAGTCGGCGTGGTCACCCGAGGTCCGCCGCACGATCGGGCAGACCTCGAGCGACTTCGGTCAGCTCGCCGATTCGGTGCTTTGGGGGAGCGCGGCGAGGGTGCCGATCCGGGACACCGCGTCGGCGACGATGCGGTCGATGAGTTCCTGGCAGGTCGGCAGGTCATTCAAGATGCCGCTGACCTGGCCGGATGCCAGCACACCGGCTTCGGTGTTTCCCTCGACCAGTCCTGCCCGCAGCAGCATCGGGGTGTTGGCCGCCATGATCACCTGCGACCAGGTGAGATCCTTGGCTTTGCGCATGGCGAGGCCGTCGCGGACGATGGTCGACCATTTCATGCCGGTCATACTCTTGAACTTGGTCGCGTTGCCGACTGCCGCGGTGAGTCCGCGGATGCGGCCCGAATTCTCCAGTTTCTGGACGAGTTCGGTATTCAGCACGCGGTGTGGCATACCGTCGACCTTTGTCGACACCACGGTCTCGCCGAGTTGCCGGCGCAGGTACTCCTGTTTCACCGAATCCGGGACGCTGCTCTCCTGGGTGAGCAGGAAGCGGGTCCCCATGGCGACGCCCGCGGCGCCGTAGGCGAGGGCGGCCGCCAGGCCGCGGCCGTCGAAGAAACCGCCGGCCGCGACCACCGGGATATCGACCGCGTCCAGGACCGACGGCAGCAGCAGGGTCGTGGCGACCGGGCCGGTGTGGCCGCCGCCTTCACCGCCCTGGACGACGACCGCGTCGGCGCCCCAGGACGCGACCTTCACCGCGTGCTTGGCGGCGCCGATCGACGGGATCACCACCACGCCGGCGTCTTTCAGCTTGGCGATGAGATCCTTCTTCGGCGCCAGCGCGAACGAGGCGACCTTGACGTTCTCGCGGATCAGCAGGTCGATCCGCTCTGGTGCATCGGAGGCGTCGGCCCGGATGTTCACGCCGAACGGTTTATCGGTCTGCGCCTTGGTTTTGGCGATGGCCGTTTCGAGCTCGTCGTAGGTCATGGTGGCCGAGGCCAGAATGCCCAATCCACCTGCGTTGGAGGTGGCCGAGACCAGGCTCGGGCCCGCCACCCAGCCCATACCCGTCTGCACGACGGGATGTTCGATCCCGACGAGTTCGGTCAGCGGGGTCCGCAGCCGGGGAGTCACTGCGGGATCTCCCGGTCGCGAATGTTCTTCGGGTCCAGGACCTCGCGGATGATGCGCAGCTCTTCGTCGGTCGGCAGCCGGGTTTCCCCGGCGGTGTCCAGCTCCGCGATCTCGAACGAGGTGTTCTCCGCGACCTCCTCGGCCGTCACACCGGGATGCAGGCTCAGCGCCCGCATGGTGTGGTCCGGGCCGTTGAAATCGAAAACGCCCAGGTTGCTGACCACCCGGTGGATATGGTGGAAGCGGAAGGCGGGGTTTTCCGGGTCGACCTTGTCGTAGCCGACACCGGCGACGATATCCACCTTCTCGCCGAATACCCGTTTGCTGTGCCGCCCGACCCAGTAGCTGGTCGGATGGTTGATGGTGTTACCCGGGGCGCCGCGGACACCGAACATCTGCCGCGTCGGGTGCTGCAACGGACCGAAAGCGGACAGGTTCTGGTTGCCGAATCGGTCGATCTGGTTGGCGCCCATCACCACATGGCGGCGGCCGGAGGCGAGCACATCGAAGACCTTGCGGAACGGGATCCAGCCCTCGATCGGTGCCTTACCGCCGATCGGCGGGGTTTCGGCGAGGAAGAACGCCTCCCCGTCGGAGATCAGCAGATCGGGTTCGAAGGTGAGTTTGGCCAGCCGCGCGCCCAGTTGCGCCATCGGCGACATGGGGCTGGCGAAGATCTCGCCCGCGCCGCGGAAGATCTCGGCGCAGGCGATCGCGCACACCTCGGCCCGGGTGCTGGTTTCGGTGCTGGTCACCGCTCCTCCTTGAATCGCGCGACGGCGGCCTGGTAGTCGTCCTCCGAGCCGCTGAGGTAGGTGTCGACGAAGGTCTGCCAGGTTTCCGGCGACCCGGCGGCTTCGACATAGTGGCGCTGGAATTTCTCGTCTCGGCCGTAGCTTTCGCCGCCGAGGGTGAAATGCGCGCCGTTCGGGGCTTCGGCCACCGCGTCGACCATCATGCGGTTGAGCAGCAAGGATTGCGGGGGAACCGTTTTCACCAGTTCCTCGGTGTCCACGATCCGCTCGACCGAGAGATAGCGCTTCTCGGCGGCCATGCAGAACAGGTCGTCCATATAGGGGTCCACGCCTTGGTACGCGGCATTGCCGTGCGCGTCACCGAGGTTCAGGTGCACCAGCGCCGCGTCGAGGTTCAGCGCCGGCATGGCGATCAGGGTTTCCGCCCGGCCGTCGGGGCCCGGATACGGCGAGGTGACGGTCTGCAGTTCACCGTCCCAGAAATTCGGTACATCCGAACCGAGACCCGCGCGGATCGGCAGGAACGGCAGTCGGGCCGCGGCCGCCTCGAGCCCGCATTTGAGCATGCCCTCGTCCATTTCCCGGGCGACGATCTGCCCCGAGGTGCGCGCTTTGGCGAACCAGGGGTCGTAGAACGGCGCCGAATCGAGGGAGAC
Source organism: Nocardia carnea (assembly GCF_029869215.1). Classification (GTDB taxonomy): domain Bacteria; phylum Actinomycetota; class Actinomycetes; order Mycobacteriales; family Mycobacteriaceae; genus Nocardia; species Nocardia carnea_B. The sequence goes on along the minus strand of NZ_JARWPM010000224.1, from coordinate 4,339 downwards.
GAATCCGTAGTAGGCCTTGCGCACCTTGCCGGCCGAGAGCAGCAGGCCGAGATCGGGACCGCCGTAGGTGACCACCGTCAGATCGGTGACATCCGTTCGCAGCAGCGCCCGCACCAGGGCCATCGGCTTACGCCGTGAACCCCAGCCGCCGATCCCGATGGTCATTCCGCTACGCAGTTCACCGACGATCTCGTCCAGTGATTTCCGCTTGTCTCGCATGTTCTTCCGTTCCACCACTTTCGACGATCCTCCGGATCGGTATCAGTTCTTGTCCTTCTGTGCCGCCAGGTCCGCGTCGAAGCGGTCGCGGATTTCGTCCGAGGCTCCGGAGAGGTTCAGTTCGAAGGTGAAGCCCTGTTCGAAGCGGTAACTGCGGTGCACGTCCTGCAGGTCGATACCGTTGAGGGCGCGTTTGGCAGCCCGGATCACGCGGCCGTCCTTGGCCGCGATGTCCTTGGCGACGTCGAGCGCGGCGGCGTCGAGTTCGGCCCGCGGGACCACCTTCAGCACCGACCCGTAATGGTGCAGTTGCTGTGCGGTGGCCGTGCTCGCGGTGAAGAACAGCGCGCGCATCAGATGCTGCGGAACCAGCCGGGCGAGGTGGGTGGCGGCGCCGAGCGCCCCCCGGTCGACCTCGGGGAGCCCGAAGGTCGCGTCGTCGGAGGCGATGATGATGTCGGAGTTACCGACCAGGCCGATCCCGCCGCCGAGGCAGAAGCCCTGTACCGCGGTGATCACCGGGACGGGGCAGTCGTATACCGCGGCGAAGGCTTCGAAACAGCCGTGGTTGGCGGCGATCAGCGCTTGATGCCCCGGGGTGCGCTGCATTTCCTTGATGTCGACGCCGGCGTTGAAGCCCCGGTTCTCCGCGCGCAGCACCACCACCCGGGTCTGCGGGTCCCGCCCGGCGGCGCGGATCTCGTCGGCGAGGGCGAACCAGCCGTCCGAAGGTATGGCGTTGACCGGCGGATAGTCGACCGTGACCACGGCGATACCGGCGGATTCCGTATGGCGGGTGATCCCCATCGCGTATCCCATCTCGCATCTCGAGCGTCTTGGCTAAGCAAGCAATTGCTTGGTAGGTTAACACGGTGGCACTCGAAATCGACCTGTCCGATCGCGTCGTTCTGGTAACCGGGGGCGTCCGCGGTGTCGGTGCCGGTATCAGCCGGGTCCTGCTGTCCGCCGGTGCGACGGTGGTGGCCTGCGCGCGCCGGCCCGCGGAGACACCGGTCGAGGTGGACGGGCGCGCGATCGACTTCCTGTCCTGCGATGTGCGCGACGCGGAGGCGGTGCGGGCAATGATCGACGAGATCGTGCGCCGGTACGGCCGCCTCGACGACGCGGTCAACAACGCCGGTGGAGCGCCCTACGCGCTGGCGGCCGAGGCCAGCCCGAAATTCCACACCAAGATCATCGAACTGAACCTGCTGGCCGCCCTGCACGTCGCGCAGGCGGCGCACGCGGTGATCGACCGGCAGGAAAACGGCGGGTCGATCGTCAATATCTCCAGCCTCAGCGGCCACCGGCCCTCACCCGGTACCGCGGCCTACGGCGCGGCCAAGGCCGGTGTCGACGCGCTCACCGTTTCCCTCGCCGCCGAATGGGCGCCGCGTGTCCGGATCAACTCGCTGGTCGTCGGCGCGGTGGAAACCGAACTCAGCGAACTGCACTACGGCGATGCCGACGGTGTGGCCGCGGTCGGGAAAACCATCCCGATGGGCCGGCTGGCGCGCCCCGAGGACGTCGGCAACGGGGTGGCCTTCCTGCTCTCCCCGCTCGCCGGATACATCAGCGGCGCCACCCTGCAGATCCACGGTGGCGGCGAACCGCCGGCATTCCTCTCGGCTGCCAACGCCGCCCATTCCACTACGTAGTTACGACCATCGACGATAGGAACGGATATGGCAACCGAGGGCATCTGCGCCGGACGGACCGTCATCATCACCGGGGCCGGCCGGGGTATCGGCCGGGCGCACGCGCTGGCGTTCGCGGCCGCGGGCGCGAAGGTGGTGGTCAACGATATCGGCACCAGCCTCAGCGGTGAGTCGACGGCGGAGACCCCGGCCGAACAAGTGGTGAGCGAAATTCGCGCGGCCGGCGGCGAAGCCGTGGCCAACGGCGACGATGTGGCGAGCTGGGATGGTTCGCAGCGATTGATCCAGCAGGCCGTGGACACCTTCGGCGGGCTCGACGTACTGGTAAACAACGCCGGTTTCGTGCGGGACCGCATGCTGGTCAACCTGGGCGAAGACGAATGGGATGCCGTGGTGCGGGTCCATCTGAAGGGCCATTTCGCAACCATGCGGCATGCCGCCGCGTACTGGCGGGCGGAATCGAAGGCGGGGCGCACGGTCGATGCCCGCATCATCAACACCAGTTCCGGGGCCGGTTTGCAGGGTAGCGTCGGCCAGGGCAACTACGGCGCCGCCAAGGCGGGTATCGCCGGGCTCACGCTCACCGCGGCAGCCGAATTCGCGCGGTATGGGGTCACGGTGAACGCCATCGCGCCCTCGGCGCGCACCCGGATGACGGAAACCGTATTCGCCGACATGATGGCCAAACCGGACGAGGGTTTCGATGCCATGGCACCGGAGAACATCTCGCCCATCGTGGTGTGGCTGGGCAGTCCGGAATCTGCCGGGGTCACCGGACGGATGTTCGAGGTCGAAGGTGGCCGGATCGCCCTGGCCGAAGGGTGGCGGCACGGTGTCCCGGTGGACCGCGGGAACCGCTGGGATCCGGCCGAACTCGGCCCGGTCGTCGCCGAACTGATCGCGAAAGGCGCCCAACCGGAACCCGTCTACGGCGCGTAATCACTTCTTACCGGTGCCCGGCCTTGCGTCTGTGGGGCCGGGCACCGGCTCCGGCGCCGGGACGGCGGTGTGCGAGCCGTTCGCGTTCGCCACTGATGATCGGCGGTCGTCGGCCGGTGTTCGCCGAGCCGGTGCGAGGCTGCATCCGATCGGCCCCAGCTACCGGTTGCCGGTTCCGGCAGCTGTGACAAATCCCATTCCCGACCGGTCTGCCGGCATGGGATCAGGCCGCTCTACCTGCGGTTCAGGTGGGGGCCACCGCGCTCTCCCGGCTTTGTTATGCGCCGGTCAGAGCGCTGGTTTACCATGGGCAACCATCTGTTCGTTCTGCCCGGAAGGCGTCACCACCGGGGGATCCGCAATACCGATCGAGGGGATGGCTGGCGCATGGCCGTTGGTCGCAGCAAGCGATTACTCGCAGTAGCCGGGGCAGCAGGTTGCCTGGCGCTACTCGGGGGGCCGGGATACGCCACCGCCGAACCGGGACGGGCTCCCGTGGTGGAGCAGGGCCCGACAGGCAGCGGCGAGGGGGGCCCGCAGCCGAAGCCGCCCGCCCACAACGGGCCGGATTCCGGTAACCACGGACCGCTCGTGATTCCGGGCAACCCCGGCCCTGCCGCCGGCGCCGACGGGCCGCAGGCGCCCGATCCCGGGATAGCACCCGGCCTGGGCACCGGCAGTGCGGGCTCGCCGGCACCGGCGGAGGATCGTCCGGGGTCCGCGGGCGAGCCTGCCGTTCCGCCGGCCGCCGCGCCCGAGCCAACCGCCGGTATCCCCGGGGCGCCGGGCGCCGCAACCGGGAGCAGCGGCCCGGAGACCGGTGGTGTGGCGGAGTGGCAGCCCCTGAACATTCCCGGCCGTGGTACCGCGGCCGAAACCGCGGAACAAGCGGAACCGCAAACAGTTACGGCACCGTCGCCCGACCCCGCTCCGATCGCCGAACCTTTCGGTCTGGGCACCGCGCTGGGCACGATTCTCGCCACCGGTTCCGCAGCCGTCGGTTCGGCCGCGATCGCACCGCTGGCCGTCACCGGTTCCGCGGCAGCGGGTACCGGGTCGGCCGCGCTGGGTACGGGTTCGGCAGCGGTCGGTTCCGCCGGTGTGGGCGTCGGGGTGACCGGTTCGGCTGCCCTCGGCACCGGATCCGCCGCGCTGGGCACGGGTTCGGCAGCGGTGGGATCGGCGGGGGCTGGTGTACTGGGTACGGGCTCGGCTGCGCTGGGTTCGGCCGGGGTCGGGGTACTCGGCACCGGTTCGGCGGCCCTCGGTTCGGCCGCCGTCGGTTCCGCGGGCACAGGCTCGGCCGCCGCGGGTTCCGCCGCGACCGGTTCGGCCGCGCTGGGCTCCGCCGGCGTGGGTTCGGCCGCACCGCTCCTGCTTCTTCTCCTGCCCGTGCCGCCGGTGCCGCCGGCACCGGTCGGGCCGCCACTGGCGCTCCCGGCGCCGGGTGGCGGCGGTGCGGGCGCCGGTGGCGGCGCACCGAGCGCGGTGGATGTCGCGGTCGGTGCGGGTCTGCCCGGGGC
>NZ_JARWPM010000223.1 GCF_029869215.1 Nocardia carnea | reverse complement strand
TTGGTCTCAAATACCTCCCCCGCGGGGGGGGGGGGGGCCCGCGGGCGCCGCCCCCCCCAAACCCGCGCGGCCCCCCCCCCCCGGGGGGGGGGGGGGGCCCCAACACTGCTGTCGATAGGAATTCGCCAACGGTTGGTATTCCGTTACGCAAGCCCGGTCAGCGGCCGATTTCGATAACGAGCGAATATCCCGGCCCGCCGAGACATCAACGCCGCGGCAAGGTATCGTCACGGGGCGATCACAGACGTTCTCGCGGCGCATTTCGGTCATCCGATCAGCACGGCCTTGCTCGAGCCCGATCGGGTCGAATAAGGTCCAGCGAGCACATCTGTGACCAGATCGTTGTAGCGCTGTCGGCCAAAGGGTTGGTCGGGACCGGCCGCCGGCGCCGCCGAGGAGAAACGGGGTGTGGTCCGCGCAGCGGTGGCGGAGCACACCACAACAGCAGAAAGAGAGCAGAATTCATGCGTTTCGGCAGGGCAGCCGGCCCGAAGAGAGAGACGGGGCGGTCACGGGCACCTCGCGGTTGGCGTAACCGGATTCTGGCTATCGGTGCGGCTGCGCTCGCACTACCGGTCGCCGCGGGTATCGCGGCGCCGACCGCCGTGGCCTCGCCGGCGGCGTCCCCGGTGCATCGCGCCGGGCTGGAGGAACTGATGGTTCCCTCCAGCATGGGCCCGATCAAGGTTCAGGTTCAGTGGGCGGCGCGCGGCGGCAACGCCGGCCTCTACCTGCTCGACGGTCTGCGCGCCCGCGACGACCGTAACGCCTGGTCGTTCGAGACCAATGCGCTCGAGCAGTTCGCGAACGACAACATCTCGCTGATCATGCCGGTCGGCGGGCAGTCGAGCTTCTACACCGACTGGTACGCCCCCAGCAACACCAACGGCCAGAAGTTCACCTACAAGTGGGAAACGTTCCTGACCAAGGAACTCCCCGCCTTCCTCGAGGGCCACGGCGTCTCGCGTACCAACAACGCGATCGCGGGCCTGTCGATGGGTGGCAGCGCCGCCCTGGCGCTGGCTGCCTACCACCGCGACCAGTTCAAGTCGGCGGCCGCCTACTCGGGTTACCTGAACATCTCCGCGCCGGGTATGCGTGAGGCCATCCGTATCGCCATGCTCGATGCGGGTAAGTTCAACGTGGACTCGATGGCCGCTCCGTGGAGCCCGCAGTGGCTGCGGATGGACCCGTTCGTCTTCGCGCCGCAGCTGCGTGGCCTGCCGATGTACATCTCGGCGGCCAGCGGCCTGCCCGGTCCGTACGACAAGCCGGCCGGTGCGATCGGCGCGTTCAACACCGGTAACGCCATGGCGCTGGAAGCGCTGTCGCTGGTGAACACCCGGGCCTTCCAGGCGCGGCTGAAGACGCTGGGGATCCCCGCCCACTTCGATTTCCCGAGTGTCGGCACCCATTCCTGGAAGTACTGGGAGGGCCAGCTCTTCGCCTCCCGCAAGATGTTCCTGGATTCCACCAACGGCTGGTGATCGAACCATAGCTGTTCGGTTGCCGCTGAACCGATAGCACGCGCAACGGCGCCACTTGCTTCTTATCGAAGCAGGTGGCGCCGTTCGCATTCCCGGGTCCGCAGCGGGATCAACCGGTTTGCTCCTCAGCGCGTCTACCGAGTATCCGGCCCCGGCGGCGGTACAAACAGTGTGTGGCAGCGAAGAAACGCGCAGCAGGGGGGACAACCGGCCGGCCCGGTAGCCGCGCCCGGCGCGGACTCGCCGTCTTGGCGGCCGCCCTGGTGCTGCCGTTCGCCGCCGCCCAGGCCCCGGCACCGGCCCAGCCCACCGCGGCCGCCGCGCCGGCGACGATCCGCAATATCGTCTGGCATTCCGACCGGCACGTCGCGGTATGGGTGAACTCGCCCGCCATGGGCGCTCCGATCCAGGTGCGGCTGCTGCTGGCGCGCGACTGGAACACCCAGCCGGATGCGAAATTCCCGGTGCTGTACATGCTCGACGGGCTCCGCGCCACCGACGACGACAGCGGCTGGATCAAAGAGACCGGCGCCGTCGATTTCTTCGCCGACAAGAATGTGACCGCGGTGCTGCCGGTAGGCGGTCAGGCGAGTTTCTACTCGGACTGGCTGGAACCCAACAACGGCAAGAACTACAAGTGGGAAACCTTCCTCACCAAGGAGCTTCCGCCACTGCTGGAAAGCCAATGGCGGGCCACCGGCACCCGCGGTATCGCGGGACTGTCGATGGGCGGTACCGCCGCGATGTTCCTGTCGGCCCGCAACAGCGATTTCGCGAAATTCGCGGCCTCCTATTCCGGTTTCCTGACCACCACGAGTACAGGTATGCCGCAAGCGATCCGCCTCGCGATGGCCGACGCCGGCGGTTTCGACGCCGCGGCGATGTGGGGCCCGCCCGGTAGTCCGCAGTGGGAAGAACACGATCCGCTGTATCTGGCCGACCGCCTGAAAGGTAAATCCCTCTATATTTCGAGCGGTACCGGCGCCTCGGGTAAGCACGACGAAGGCTCGGAGATACCGGGCGTGAGCACCAACATGTTCGGGATGGGTCTGGAAACGCTGGCCCTGATCACCTCCCAGAATTTCATCCGCAAACTCGACGAACTGCAGATCCCCGCCACCGTCAAGTACCGTTCCGCCGGTACGCACACCTGGCCGTACTGGGATTTCGAAATGCGCCAGTCGTGGCCGCAGGCCGCCACCGCGCTCGGCGTCTCCGCCACGAAACCGCCCTGCGCCCCCGGCGGTGCCATCGCGGCCGTGGCCACCGGCAACGGCTGGCTCGGCGACTGCCTCACCGGCGAATACCGGGTGCCCGGCGGAATCGCCCAGGATTTCCGGCACGGCCGCGTTTTCTACACACCCGAAGGCGGCGCGCATCCGGTGGCCGGCCGGATCGGTGGCGGATATCAGGCTGCGGGCGGACCGGACGGCGCGCTCGGGATGCCGGTCGGCGGTGAGCTCCCGCTGCCGGACGGACGGGGCCGCTATCAGGCGTTCCAGCACGGGTCGCTGTACTGGACACCGGAAACGGGCGCGCAGGTGGTGCGCGGGGCGATTCTGGCGGAATGGGGCCGGCAGGGTTATGAAGGCGGCCCGGCCAGATATCCGGTGGGGCCGGAGACGAAAACGCCGAACCGCGACGGTGCGGTCCAAGCCTTCGAAGGCGGCCCGTTCTATTTCAGCCCCGCCACCGGAGCACACCGAGTGGAAGGCCTCGTCCTCGGCAAATACGCGGAACTCGGTTTCGAGAACAGCGTGCTCGGCTTCCCGGTGGGCCCGGAACTGCCGCTGAAGGATTTCGGCCGGTTCAGTGCGTTCGAAGGCGGCAACATCTACTGGAGCCCGCTCTCGGGGGCCTGGGCGGTCCGCAACGGTCCGATCATGGACGCCTGGCGTGACGCCGGATTCGAGAACGGCCGGCTGGGTTTCCCGATCAGCGACGAATTCGCCATCCCTGGCGGAGTACAACAGAACTTCCAGCACGGGGCGATTACTGTCCGGGACAACAGAGCCGAGGTGCTGTAGTTTTTTGGGGGGGGGGGGGGGGCGCGGGGGGTGGGGGGGGGGGGTTTTTTTTTGGGGGGCCGGGGCCCCGCGGGGGGGGGGGGGGGGTTGGCCCCCCTGGGCCCGGGCTGCCCGCGCGCGACCCGCGCGGCGGCGCGGCGTCGAACCGCGCGCTCACTGCTGGGACGGGCCAAACCCTCTCAGGGCCTCGTAAGAC
>NZ_JARWPM010000222.1 GCF_029869215.1 Nocardia carnea | reverse complement strand
TTTTATTGCGTTGTGGGGATGGGGGTCTTGGCGGGGGGTGCGCTCTTATTGGTGTGGTGCATTTTATTTGTTTAATTTTTTGTTGAGGTTTTGGGTTATGTTTTGGTGCTACATTCTTTTGGGGGGGCGTATTCGGGCGGGGGGGGCCCCGCCCTTCGGCGTTCCCGCACCTGCTCACCGAACTCGCCCGGGCGGTGCCGGTGGTGTGGGGCCCGCCTGCGCGCGGGGCCCCCCCCCCCCCCCGCTCCGGTAGCGCATCGGGATCGCTGCCCGCGGGCATATCGGGCAGCAGGCCGAGCACCGTACGCGCGAGGGTCGCGGGTGTGCATTCGGCGATATCGAACCCGCCCGAGTGGGCCACGGTCTCCCCGGGCCGTTGCGTGATCACATAGGCCCGTTCGTCGCGACGCACGGCATGCACCCGGATACAGCGCCGCGGATCCGTGTACTCCCGCTCGTGCCACAGATTCGCGGTAACCATGATGTCGGGTTTGGTGAGCGCTCGGACCATCGCGTCGAATTCCGGGTCCGGCAGCCGCTCCAGTCCGGCGCGCGCCTCCTCCTTCGCGACGGCCAGATCATCGGCGAACTTGATGGTGCTCGTGAAGGTGAACGGACGCGGCAACCCACCGATCCGGCGGTCCTCGCACAAAACCTTGAACTGCAGGTCGGTCAGCTCCCAGCGGTACACGATCGGTTCAGCCACGCGTGGTCATTCCTCGATTTCCATGTTCCGATCGAGCCGAGTCACCACCGAGCCGATCTGCTCGTCGAGCCACTCGGTCAGTTCCGCGGTCCCCATCCCCGTTGCGGTCGGTGCGGGGTGATGCAGCGGGATCGCGTACCGGCCGTCCTCCGGTACGTCGCGCCACAGCATTCCCATTTCGATACGCCCGCGGGGACCGTATTTCGAACGCCCCTGCACCACCCGGATGGAACCGCTGCGAACTGCCGGCATACGGAGGAAGACCAGGGCGCGATCGTAATCGTTGCCCGCGTCCTCGTCCTCGTCGTTGTCGGAGATCATCGAGCCGGACGTGGTGTAACCGGGCTGGAATCGGGGGTCACGTGTGGTGTCGGGAATCGCGGTATCGGGCAGCCGTCCGGCGTGCGCGAACGGCACCCGCGACAACACGATATCGGCCAGCGCGTGCGGATCGCATTCGACGATATCGAAACCGGCGGCGTGATGGACGGTTTCGCCGGGCCGCTGGGTGATCACGAACCCCCGGGCCCGTTGCCGGAAAGCGTGGACGCGCGTCCGCACCTCAGGGTTGTCGAAATCCTGGTCGCCGCCGAATGCCTGCAGGCTGACGAACACGTCGGGCCGGGCGAGCCCGGCGCCGAGAGCGTCCAATTCACCGTTGTAGCGCGCCCGCAGCGCCCGGCGCGTCTGCGCGAGCTCCCATTCGTATTCGTCCTCCCAGCGAAGGGAACTGGTGAAGACCAGCGGCCGCGGCAGGCGGCCCTCGGTGTGGTCTTCGCACAGTGCCCGGAACTCCAGATCGGTGAGTTCCCAGCTCCTCACGGTTCGATCACCGGTTTCACCCGATCAGGAACGTCCCACACCTCATCCAGATTCTCCCGTCCCTGCAGATACTTCGACGGCTTGTAATCGTTGTTCTGCCCGGCGGCATTGGCGGCGCCCGGTGCACCACCCATCGGCGCTCCGCCCATCGGTTGTGCGGAACCGTGTGGGGATTGGTAGTTCCCGGCGGGATCCATTCCCGGTCCCGCGAGCGCGGCGCGGGGGAACAGTTGCGACTGCGACGACTGCGGTTCGGGATACGGCGCGAGCGCCTGCTCCGGCCGGACCTCGCCGGGCAGTCCCGCGCCCCCGCCACCCGCGCCGCCGAGCGCGCCGGCCAGTTGGTCGAGCTGTTCGCGGGCCGGATCCAGCATGCCCTGCAGATGCTGCTGGATCTGACTGGGGTCCAGCATCCGGGCCAGCTCGTCCATCCCGGGAAGTCCGCTGCCGAGCTGAGTGAAGGCCTGAATACCCTGCGTGAGCAGATTGGACAGAATTCCCAACGGGTCCTGACTGCTGCCGCCGCTCCCGCTGCCGCCGGAGCTGTCGCCGAGGAGACCGGTCACAGCGTTCCCCGCGCTGTCGCGGCCGTTTCCACTCCCGCTGCCCGAACCCGAGTCGTCGCCGAACAGCGTATCCGCCGAGCCGTAGGGCGAGTTCTCGTCGTACAGCGAGGAGAGCGGGGTGTTCTTCAACTCCTCCGGCATATCCTCCAGCGGTACCCCGGTGAGCTGCGAGAGTGCGTCCGCGAGGCTCGGCTCGCCCGAACCGTCCGAAGCCGTGATCTTCCGATTCTTCAAGGCCTCCGGCAGCTCGGACACCGGGATACCGGTGAGTTTGCTGAGGATATCGGCGGCCGTGGGGTTCTCCGGCATCTCGCTGCCACCACCGGGGGAATCCGAGCCGGGTCCGCCCTCCGAGCCGGAACCGCTACCACCGCTGGAGCCGGGTCCGCTGCCGCCGCCGCTGGAAACCTCTTCGCCCGGGGAACCGCCGCCCAGCAGGTCCTCGGCCGAAGGCATCTCCGGCATCTTCGGGGTCGTCCCCTGTTGGCCGGTGTAGGCCGGGCTGCTGCCGCCACCGCCCTTCTGGCCCGAACCGCCACTGCCGGACCCGGTACCGCCGCCCGAGGATGCCGTTTCGGGCATGCTCGGCATGGACGGGCCGCCGCCGCTCGAGGAGCCCAGTTCCGGCATCGATGGCATCGAGGGGCCGCCGCCCGTCGTATCGGTCGGCATACTACCGGCCGGCGAGCTACCGCCGCCCGATCCGCCGCCCCTACCGGTCGAGCCGGCGGTTATGGGCGAACTGTTTCCGGACGAGCCGCTGCCCAGACCGCCACCGCTGCCGGCACCGGGCCCGCCGCCCGAACCGTAGCTTCCGCCACCAGTGTAATCGGAGCCTTGGCCGCTGCCCGAACCCCTACCGCCGTTGCTGTTCTGACCGTCTGCAAATCCCTTTTCGTAGCCGTCCTCGAAACCGGACTGGTAGCTGCTGTCACTACCGGAACCGGAACCGCTACCACTACCGCTCCCGAAACCGGAACCACTCCCGGAACCGGAACCGCTGCCACTACCGGAACCGCTACCACTGCCGGAGCCACTGCCACTACCGGAACCGCTGCCAGTACCGGAACCGCTACCACTACCGGAACCGTCGCCTCCCGGCTTCGCGATGGGCCCATCCAGTACGGGCATCACCTTCACCGCTTCTTTCAGCGGCTCGAGGTAGTACTCGTTGAGCCGCCAGCGATAGTCCCCCAGGTCGGGCTCGTGACACCCGCCCGGCTCCGTGGGGATGCCCGGCATCTGCGGTTTCGTGTACGACAAGAAGGTGGCCGTCCAGGCCATGTTGTCGCGCACCTGCTCGATGGAGTCGATCAACGGCTGGACGCCGTTGCGGTAATTGCGCACGGCGTCCTGCGCCGCCGCCGAACCTTCGCCCTTCCAGGAGTCCGACAGCGGGAAGATGGTATCCACCAAGCCGTTCAGCTTGTTACTCAAATCCGAGGCCAGCGAACCCCAGGTCGCCGAGCGGTTCATCACGGCCTGCGCGTCGATGTATTGCCCGTGGTCGTACATTTCCTGCCAGGACACCGCGTCCTGGGCCTCGACCTTGATGGCATCGCCCGGGTCCTTGTTACCGCCGTAGTTCTTCACACCGGACGGAATCTCGGGACTCTGGGACCTGAACACAAGCACCGGATCCGGAGGTTTCATCGGGTCGGCCACCGTCGCGGGGTTGTAGTCCGCTCCGCCCTCGCCCGGTTTGATCGCATCCAGCGTGTCCTTCGACGCTTGATCGGCAGCGTCGTAGGCCTTACCGGCGGCAATGAACAGCTTGCTCAGACCGTCGAGCAGCGTGGCATGTTCACGCAGGATCTCGTACAGGCGGCCGGCCTTCTTGCTGTAAACCCCGGCCAGCTGGTTTCCGGATCCCAGCGCGCCGAACATCGCCGGATCGAGCATATCCAGCTTGTGCTCGGTGATGGCGTTGGCCATACCTCGCAGATCATCGACCAGATCGGCGGCGGCCCGGGCGGCGGTGATCGCATCCTTCGTGGTGAACTCCAGATGACCCGAGTTCACCTGCGTCGTGAGATTGGACAGTGTGTTCGGGTCCAATGCCATGAGAGTTCACCTTCCGTGGTAACCGTCGACCGGAGACTGCCGCGGTCCCCCGACCGGGCTCGTCGTGATCGCGTCTTGTCAGTCCCGATCCGCAACAACGGAGGCCGGCCCCGAATCCTCGGGCTCCTCCGGTTTGTTTCCCGGCCAGTCCGGTGAATCCGGCGATACGGTCGGTGTTTCCAGCGGCTGGGGGATCAATCCGGCCAGATCCGGTGCACCCTCGATCATCTCGGACAGCTTCGGCAGCGAATTCCGGTGTTCCAGCAGCGGATCCATGAGTTCCCGCGCCTTCTTCTGCACCTGCGCCGCGGCATCCTGTACAGCTTTGGTGATTGCCGCGGCGATCTCGTCCATCGTCAGGTCGAGAATATCGTCGGCGAATTTGGTGTCGATGAGCAGACCGTCGGCATTCACCGTCACCTCGATCCGCTTCTCCTCGGCGAGGACCGTGGCGGTGAGCAGGGAACGTTTCTTCTGCACTTCCGCGATACTGCGCATCTGATGGCTCAAGCCGGACAGCATGGTCGCCATATCTTCCTGCAGGCGTTCGTTCACCACGGTGCTACCTCAGTCCCTTCGGTCCGGGGGTGGCCTCCGCGAAGACCACCCCCGGGATTACAGCGCAAGATATTGAATTCGCGATGGCGCGCACGCAAATTCGGCGCGATGACCACCGCCCGGTTGCTCAGAACTGGCTGTCCATCGTGCGCAACTGGTTGACGGCGTCGCGCTGGCCGACGGCGAAGGATTCGAAGGTGCCGCCGATCCCGTCCACACCGGCCAGCAGGTTCGGTTTCGAGGTGCCGTACCCGTCGTTGTTCTTGCCGTTGATGAACTTTTCACCCATGGAATCGTTGCCCCACGGTTGTTTGGTCGATTCGTCCTCGAGGCCGTCGAGCCGCTCCCGTAGCCGGCGGCCGATACCGTGCACCTCATCGGCGAGGTCCTGGGTGAGATTCGCAGCCGTCTCCAGCTTGTCCGGATCGACCTCTACGCGGTCTGCCATGGTCTTCTCCTCACTTCCGGCCGGTGCCGGATCATGTCATCGTGAACGGCACATCGACCGAGGAACTGTTCCCCGAATCCGCGCCACCGCCTACCACTTGCCCTGCTTCCACCACGGCGCCCTCCGGCACCACCGCGCCGGGCAGGATCACCGCGCCCTCGTGCACAATCGCGCCTGTACCCACCACGGCACCCTCGTGCACCACCACGCCCGGGCCGATGACCGCTCCGTCGCCGACGGTGGCACCCGCCTTCACCTCCGCGCCCGCGTTCACCACGGCGCCGGCGCCGATCGAGACGTCCTTCCCCACCACCGCACCCGCGTGCACCTGGGCCCCCGGGCCGACCGTGGCGCCGGGGTCGACCACCGCGTTGGGATGGATGACCGGCGGCCCGGCCGGCTGATCGTCCGGGGGCTGATCGTCCGGGTCGCCCTCCGGTGGCACGGCGTCCTTCGGCAGCCAGCCGTCTCCGGGAACATCCGGCGGCTTGAACTCGTCGATCGGATAGGGAATTCGCATCGGCCAGCGCTGTGGTCGCGGCTTACCACGCACATCCTTGCCCTCACCGAGGAAGTGGTGGTTGTTCGGGTCGGCGGCGAACCGATCACGCGCCGCCTCGTAATGCGCACGCGAGTTGCGCTCCAAGCCTTGGACTTCCCACCACTCCCGAACGGGTACCGGCGGAGCGGGCGCCGGACGCGAGGGCGTCAACCACGCCGGATCATCCGGCCCACGATTCACCACCGGACCCTGCCCCACCGGCGGAGCAGGAGCCGGACGCGACGGCGTCAACCACGCCGGATCATCCGGCCCACGATTCACCACCGGACCGCCGTCCGCTGACGGAGCGGGGGGCGGACGCAGCGGTGAACGCTCGGACAGCGGGGGCGGGCCCGGTGGCGGCAGCGGTCTGGAGAAGTTCGGGGCCGATGGCTGCTGGACCGCCGGGGTCTGTGACGGCAGCGGTCTGGAGAAGTTCGGGGCCGGTTGCTGCTGGGCCGCCGGGGTCTGTGGCGCTTGCTGGTGGGACTGCGGCGTCTGCTGGGCGAGCGGCGGCGCCTGGTGCGATGCGGAGATCGACCTGTCACCCGTGAGCGCGGAGCCCACCGGCCCCATGCCGGCGCGGGACGCAGGCTGTGCAGGATTCACGAGCGGTTGTTGCTGCTGCGCCGGCGGCGGCTGTTGCTGCTGCGTCGGCGACGAAGTGTGTTGCGCGGCGGGCTGTTGCGTTGATCCCGGAAGAGGTGCCTGTTGCTGGGGCGCCGAACTTTGCTGCCCCGGTGTCTGCTGGGGCGCCACGGCCGGCTGCGAACTCGGAACGGATCCGTTGTTGACTCCCCCGACCCCCGGATGCCCCGAAATACCGCCGTTGGCCGGGACATTCCCCGCATCGGACAACGGCGACACCGGACGCTCGACAAAACTACCCGCATCCCAATCCGACTCCGACAACGGCGACACCGGACGCTCGATAAAACTACCGGCATCCGAATCCGACTCCGACCACCGCGACACCGAACCCTCGAAACCACCAGCATCCGACAACGGCGACACCGGACGCTCGATAAAACTGCCCGCATCCGAATCCGACTCCGACCACCGGGACACCGGACCCTCGAAACCACCTCCCGTGCTCGAATCCGACTCCGACCACCGCGAGCCGCCGGATGCCGGGTCGTTGCCGAACGCCGGGTCGTAGCCCCCGTACTGCGGCGCCGCGGGTCCGTGCCCTCCGGACTGACCGGGCGGCCAGTTCCCACCGCCTCCGAAGTCGTTTCCGGCAGGGCCTCCGACATTGTTTCCGCCGAAGTTCGACGACTCGCCGGCCGAGGTGAACCACGCACTCTGCGGCATGGTGTTCGACCAGTTCACCGCGGGTTGCGGACCCCCCGCCCCCAGAGCTGCCGGACCGAACTGAGCTCCACCATCGAAATGCTGGCCGACGCCACCGGCGTTCGGCCCTCCGCCTGCGCTCCCACCGTTCGCCCCACCGGTCCCGCCATTGCCACCGCCGGTACCCCCGGTCCCGCCACCGGTGCCACCATTGCCACCGGTACCACCATCGCCGCCCCCGGTCCCGCCACCGGTGCCACCGTGCCCCCCATCGCCTCCACCGGCATGACCACCGGCAGTGGTCACCGAAGCATTTCCTTCGGTTCTGATCACGAATCTGCTGTCGGGTCCGACAGCGAACGCCCCCGGGCCCTCGTACTTGGGGAAGCGCCACGCGTTGCCGCGTAACCAATGGTCTTTCCGGAAGGCCGACATGTTGGTGAACCCGTCGGTGGTTGTCGGCACATAGCTGTTGAAGGCCGAGGCACCGCGGGCGCCGCCCACCAGACCACCTTGCGCGAAGTTCCCGACCCACCCCGGACCGTTGGTGAATGCCGAGAAGTCACCACCGGAGGCCAGCGCGGTGGCCAGGTTTCCGAAGACCGCCCCGAATCCATCCGACAAAGCGCCGACGACCACGCCGTTCGCGGTACGGCCCGCGACGTTGTTGAGGTACTTGCCGGCGACGTGTTCGATGCCTTCGCCCAGGTACCGGCCGAACTCACGGGCCGGTATCGCGCCGGCGGCACCGCCGAGCGCCGACAGACCGAACTCCGAACCGTTGAACGAACGCCGTTTGCCGTCGGCTATCTGTCCGGTCTGGATACTCCCGTTGATCGCCATGGGGACAATCGCGCCTTCCGCGGCCCGGGCACCGTACACGCCCCAGCCCTTGGCCGTCGGCGCGACCAGTTTGCCTTTGGCGAGCTCTTTCCAGAAATGACGTTTCGCCACGGGAGCGCCTGCCCGGGTAGCGATATTCGCGATCGTCTTCTGGACGAAATCCTGGATGACCTTGAGGTACGAGCGCGTCGAGGCGATGGCCGCCGCCTCCACCGCGGGGGCTGTCGGTGGGAACAGCCAGGCCCAGGCGATTTCGATCGCCAGCCAGCACAGCGTCACGATGATGGTGAGTTTGGTGGCCTGGAGTTCGGTACCCATATCGAAGGTCGAACCGTATTGCGCCTCCATGGATTTGGCGAGCTGTTCGAGTGACTGATCCCCCGTCCGCAGCAGGTCGTAGCGGGCCCCCATTTCGTTGCGGGCGTCGCCCACGGGGTAGGCCGCCATGGTGGCCTGTTTGGCCTGATCGATCTTCGCGAGCAGCGCGTACAGATCCTGGCTTCCCCCTTGCCAGACCTCGGCGACCGCCCAGGCCTTGTCCTCGTCGCCATCCGGCCACTGCGCGCCCGCTATCCAGCCCAGCCAGCGTAGTTCCGGAGGCAGGTACAGACTCATAGCGGCACAGCTCCGACGGTTCGGGATCGCGGACCAGGGTCGTGTTGGCCGTATCGAGTGTGCCGCTCGTCCCTGAATTTCCGGTGGCCTGCGGGCGAATTCGCCGCCATATCCCGCCGACCGGTACGCCGCACGTCCGGCGGCTCGGGGAGAACCGTCCCGGTCAGGCGCGTAGTTTTGCGCCCGCCGGCCAGCTGCCGTCGCGGCGCCACCGTGATTCGGCCCAGGTGACAGTGTGGGTGCATGTCACATGGATATCTTCGGTGTCGGTGTGGTAGCGGAAGGTTTCCTTGTCGATGGTCAGCAGATGGTCCGTCGGCGGTTCCGCGGGCGGAACTTTCAGCGAACGGGCACGGACCCGGTATTCCACTTCCTCCGGGGTGTCGCGCACCCGCTCGACCTGCATCTCCCAGGTCGGCGGATACACCTGGTAGCCCTGGACCGGCCGGGCGGAGCGGATATCCTCGTCGTACATCTCGCCGATCATCAGTGGGTGCAGACTCCCGTGCGCGGTGATCACCCCGCTTCGCCGGTTGATCACGTAGTTGCCCATACCGAAACCCGCTTCGCTGTCCTCCGCCGGCAGTTCCTCCCGGCACACCCAGCCGAATTCACACGGATACACCGCGAATACAGCTTCCGGGCCGAATGCCTCCGCCAGGTACTGCTGCACGTCCTCCACGGTTTCCAGCAGGTCGGGCATATCACTCCTCGAATTCGGTGCCGGACGGTTGCGGTCCGGCCGCTATCGGATCAGGTCAACGTGAACGGAACATCCACTTCCGGTTCATCACGCTGTGTTTCGTCCCCGCCGGGTGGCGAGCCCGGATCGCCGGTGCCGAGCGTTTCCGCACCCTCCGGCTCGGTGGTTTCCGGGTCCGGAGCGCCGTCGGCCGGCACCGCACCCTCCGGAAGCCATTGGACATCGGCCGGCGCCGGCGCCCGGAAATCGCTGGGCAACGACCACTCCTTGGGGCGGCGGCGCTGCGGGCGACCGTGGCCCTTGTACCAGATCTCCCGGCGCTGCCCGGTGGCGCCGGCCCGCGCGCTGGACAGGCCGTCGCTTCCTGCACCCGCTGTCCCGGAATCGATCGAATCGACCTCGTCGGGTACCGGCACGGCGCGCGCGATCGGTCGCGGACTCCAGTTGTGGGGCCACTCCACGTTGCGGCAGAAGCTGGTCAACGTCTCCCTACCGGCCGTGACGTAGGAGATCCGGTGGTACCGGGCCACCAGGGCCAGCGCCTCGTCGTGTGAGTACCGGGTGTTCGTCATCGGATCCCACCACACCGGCGCCGGCTCCCCACCGTCCTCCGATGTGACCGGATAGATCAGCAGGATGCCCGCCGCGGCCGGCCCTTTCGCCCCTTCGGCATCCCACGACACTTCGACGAAAGCCGCCGATCCGGGACCCAGTTCGACGACTTCGTCGTAGACCCGGGTCAGTTGCCGGGGCGGGGAAGAAGCGCCCGCACGCGAGGCAAGCGCGGCACCGAACATGTCCTCGATCATTCGACGGCCGCCCTGATGCAGAACGTCATCCGCTGTGGGCCGCCCATCCGGGTTCAAACGGTCCCAGCTCGGCACAGCGAATACCGGACGGCCGCTGAAACACGACAATCCCGCGATCGCCGATTCGTAAAAACTGATCCTGCCCCCCGCAGGGAATCCGCCACCGAAATTGACGAGCTCACCGTAGGGCGTACCGCCGGGTACCGCGGTGTACGAACTCGGGTCCCGATGCGCCGCGAACCCGTGTTCGCCGTCCCGCAGCGCACCCTCGAGCGCCGCACGATGCTTCGCCGCGGGCACCACGAACTCGTGGGTGCCGATCACGAAGGTCACCGACGCCGTCTTCTCGACAAAGTCCGCGGGCGGACCCTTGTAGCCTTTCCCGGTTTGCGCGTCGAACCAGACCGGGCCTTTGTCCCGTTCCTCGTCGGAATAGGCCGGATAGACCACCACGATGTCGTGACCGCGATCGATCCTCGGCGAACCGTCCGGGTGGTATAGCTTGTCGCCGTCGCTGTCCGTCTCATGCCATTCGATGGAGACGTAGGCGACCGTTCCTTTCCCCAATGCGGCGATATGCTCATGCGCCGCCCGATACTGCTCGCGGATCGACCGCGATCCGTCGGCGAAGGAGATCGCCCGGTTACCGACGAACCGCGCCGCCTGCGCCTTCCCGTCGAACAAGCGGTTCGGTGCCCGCCCGATCCGCGGTGCCGCGACCTGTGGTTTGCCCAGGAACGAGGCGATCAATGAGAGCGAGGTGTCCTGGCAGTTGTCGTTGCGGCCCAGGCTCCGCGTGCCCGGCCCGTTGACGATTTCCCCGTAGGGCCGTCCACCGGGCACCGCCGTGAAGGTCCGCGGATCCTGGAACAGCGCGTAACCCGAGCCGTCTACGCTTCGCAGTGCGTCGTCCAGATCCGCCTGATACGAACGCTTCTCCGGCACGCCCCAGATACGGCCGTCCCGATCGGCGGAGAGCTGCGGAATCACCGCCAGGTCGCCGGCGGTGAACCACGGAACCGCGGCCGACCGCGCGACCTGCTGCGTCGGCGGCAAGGTGTCCGCTCCCAGCAGCCGCCGGATTCGCCGGCGCAGACCGACCGGCGTACCGGCTGCCACCTCGTCGAGGCGCCCCCCCGGCCGCGCCGGTGAAACCATTGCCACCGGCGGTGGGTCCAGCCGTGGCGGTCCGTCCTCCGGCACCTCCCGTATCCGCTCGATGCGCATCGGCACCGGCGCCGGCGAGCGTTCCGACTCCTGTCGCGTACCCGCCTCCGCCGGCTGGTTTCCCGCCGCCGGAGTACTGCTCACCAGGTCCGGCTCCCGGGGGTCGTCGTCCGGTAGTTCCGTTATCCGCCCGGCCGCGCCCCCTTGGTGGGGAGCATCGATGACCCGGCCGGGTGGTATCACGATGAAGCCGAGCTCCACACTCTCGGCGATCAACGCCTCCGGCGGCTGGGTCCAGGTATCGCCGGCCGCCGGATCCCACCACCGCGGCCCCGATGGTGGGTGCGGATTGTCCCTCGATTCGCCGGCGGGAAAGGTGAGCACGAGGGGCTCGAAATGGGAGACGACAACTTTGCCGCGCGGATCGGTCATCCGCTCGCCGGTTTCGGGGTCGGTCTTGGGGACCGCACGGAAAACCAGCGCTACCGAACCCGGCCCGAGCAAGGCAATCCAGGCGTGCAAGGCCGCGTACTGTTCCGGCAGCGAGAGATCGGAAGCGAAGTTGTTGGGGCGGCTGCGTAGCCACTGGCAGGCTCGGGCCACACCGTCTGTCTCGTCGTTGCTGTCGTATCTACCGGGGCCCGGGTCCGGATGCCGGGGAACGGCGGCCATGGGGTGGCCCAGGATCGTCGCCACTCCCGCCAATGCCGCATCCCATTTGTTGCTTGCGCGACCGGTGCCGGGCGGCCCGCCCAGGTTGACCAGCCACCCGTACGGATTCTCCGGCGTCGGGTAGGTCGCCGGATCGGCACCGGCCACGAAGGCGCCGTCGGGACCGCGCAACGCGTCCTCGACGAGTACCTGCAACGCGGGATGTTCGAGCCGAGCCAGCCGGCCGTGACCGAAACGGCGACCACCCGACGGGTCCGCCAGCCGCACCGGCGGCACCGGGCGATCGTGCACCGGTGTGATCACCGGAACGCGGGGTAGCGCCGGCCGCGGTGCGGGCGCCGGCGCCGGTCGCCGTCCGGCAGCGGATGAGCCGATAGTCGTGCGGCCCGGCGGGATCGCGCGGAAACCCATTTTCGCCGAGTCCCGGATGAGCCGCGCGGGCGGTTGGCGGGTCATCGCCCCGGACTGCGGATCCCACCACACCGGGCCCGCGTCGATGACCTTGCCCGCCTCGTCCCGATTCGCCGGATCCGGGACGGGGTAGACGATCAACGTGTCGTGCGAGGTGCCGAGCACGGGATTGCCGGCTCGGTCGATCAGTGGCGCGCCGGTGGCGGGGTCTTGCGCGTACAGATCATGGTGGACAACGGCGGCCGAGCCCGGGCCGAGCGCGCGCATATGGCTGTGGAGGGCGGCGAATTGCTCGGCTATGGAACGGGTTCCGTCGTCGAAATGGTCGACGGGAGTCTGCAGTACGGCGTACATGCGGTATCCGCCGTTGTGCTCGGGACCCATCGGGCCGGTGCTGCCGTGCACGGTGTCGGGATAACGCGGCGCGGCGACCAGCGGCTTGCCGAGGAAAGTCGCCAGCCCGGACAGCACGCATTCGAGTCCGTTGGTCGAGCGGCCCGGCACGACTCCACAACCCGGGTTGATCAACGTCCCGTACGGTGTCCCACCGGGCGGATAGGTGCTCGGATCCGCGTATGCGGCGTATTTCCCGTCGGTACCCCGGAGCGTCCGCTCGAGGGTGCGCTGCAGCGCCGCCGACTCCACCGGAGCAAGCAACCCGGGGCCGAACACGCGGGTGCTCGCCGGGTCGGCCAGTTGTGCCGGTGGCTGCGGCGCCCGGCGCCGGAGTACCGGATCCGGTGGCGCGAGCTCCGGCGTCAGTACTCCGTGGTCCCCACCTCCGGCCAGGTTCCGTCCCGCTCCTGATGCCAGCTCGCCCAGGCGGCGGCCACCATCGCGTCGGTGCTCGTCGGCTGCGGTAGCCGGGTGTGTTTGTCGATCACCATCGCGAAGTGTTGCGGAGGGTTCACTTCCGATCGGACGTTGATCCGATAGTCGATCCGGTCCGGCGTCTCCTGGATCCGTAGCAGCTCGATCCGGGTCTGACGCGGGTAGATCTGCCGGGCCATCGGGGCGCGGCCGGCCGTTACCGCTTCCGTGTAATCCTCGATGATCATCCCCGCCGACCAACTCGGATACTGCAGAACCACTCCGGTTTCGGCGTTCACCACCAGGCTCGACAGCCCGATCGCCCGGCCCGTCTCCCGGTCCTCCTCGGTCGTCGTGGGCTGGACCAGCCACGCTCCGACCGGCATCCGCCCGATCAGATACCTCCGATCGCCCGGCAGCAGATCGAGGAGGTACTCCCGCACCTGCCCCTCCGTCTCCAGCGGTGAGTTCATTTCTCGCTCCTTCGGCACGATCGGTACTGTCCGGATTCTCGCCGGAATCCGTGTCTGTCGCAGTCGGTCCCGGTGTGCCTGCAGGACCCGGTCTGTCGGAGCCGTCGACCGGCGAATCGCGCACCGGTTCGTCCCCGGGGAGTTCATACAGTGCGTCGTCCCCGGCCGATTCGTGCCGCGCAGCGTCCCCGGAAAGTTCGTACCGCGGCTCGTCCCCGGGCAATTCGTGCCGCGCAGCGTCCCCGGAAAGTTCGTACCGCGGCTCGTCGCCGGGCAATTCGTACCGGGCAGCGTCGCCGGAAAGTTCGTACCGCGCGTCGTCTCCAGAGAGTTCGTACCGCGGCTCGTCGCCGGGCAATTCGTACCGCGCAGCGTCCCCGGGCAACCTGGAACTCTGTTCCGGCCGAGTCCGCGGATCCGCGGACTCGGAGTGTTGCGGCTGCGGCCCGGGCTCCTCCGGCGCGCGTTCGGCCGCGACGGCCGGCGGCTGGACCGGTATCAAACCATCATCGAACACCGGCTGATCGGCATTCTGTGTTATCTCCGGTGCCGGTCGGTCCGGGGCAGGAAGCGCCGGTAGCGGTGACGGGTTCGGTCGATGACGACCGGAAGAGTCGACAGCCGTTCCCGCCGGTAGCGCGACGAAGACCAGCGCCGCACTGGTATCGATCAGGGCGTCGGGCGGTTGTTCCCAGGTTTCGTTCGTCGCCGGACGCCACCACAACGGCTCGGTCGGCGGCGCGAGTTCGGCCGCGGCGTCGGCGATCACCGGAAAAACAACCACCACCGGCTCGAAGTGAGAGATCGAGACCTTGCCGGTTTCGGCGTCGGTGGCCGGGATCGCGCGGCCCACCAGGGCGGCCGACCCCGGACCGAGGGCGGCCACCCAATTGTGCAGCGCCGTGTACTGCTCCCTCACCGGGCGGGCGAAACCGAAATTATCGGGCCGGCTCCGCAACCACACGCGCGCCCTGTCGAACCCTTCGACGTGGGCCCCACGGCCGCCGGGGCCGTCCTGCTGCTTCCGGAAAGCACTGCTCACGGGATGGCCGAGGAACGTCGAGAGGCCCGACACCGCCGCGTCCCATTCGTCCGGGACGAGCTTTCGCGGCGCCTTCCCACCTTCACCGACCAGCCATCCGTACGAACTGTCCGGTGTCGGGTAGGTGCGGGGATCGGCGCCGGCCACGAACGTGCCGTCACTCTTGCGCAGCGCGGTCTCCAGGACGTTGCGCAGACCCGGATGATCCCAGGTAATCAGCCCACCCGGACCGGTACCGCGGCTCTGCACCGGGTCCGGCAGTCGCGCCGGGGCCGGGTGATTGTGTACCGGTGCGGTCACCGGCGCCGGCGGTCGTATCGAGGCCGCCGGCGGCCGCTGAGTCGGCGGGTCTCCGGCCGCGCCGATCTCGGCAATGCTGCGCCCCGGCGGAATCGGCCGGTACACGACCCGGGCGGAGTTCCGTATCAACCATTCGAACGGCCGACGAGCCATTGCGCCGGACTGCGGATCCCACCACAGCGGGCCTTCATCGATGATGTTTCCCGTTTCGTCGCGGTGCGCCGGATCCGGTACGGGATACACGACCAGCAGGGCATGGCCGGCATCGCCCTCAGGATCGTCCGCCTTCCAGACGGTGCTGACGGTGGCGGCCGATCCGGGCCCGAGCGTAGCCACAAGATCATGGATAGCGGCGAACTGTTCTGGTATGGAACGGTTTCCGTCTTTGAAGGATTGCACGGGGATCCGGAAGACCGCCTTGGACCGCCTGGGGTGGCCTTCCTCGGGGAGGTCCCATTTCACCGCACCGTCGACCTGGCGAGGGAAGACCGGCGCGCTGACCGTCGGTAGGCCGAGGAAAGTCGCCAGCGCGGACAACACACAATCGACGCAGTTGCCGGCCCGGCCCGGCACGACACCGAAGCCGGGGTTGATCCGCTTACCGTACGGTTCACCGGCGGCCGGGTACTTGCTCGGATCGGCGTATTGGAGGAATGTCCCGTCCGCGCCGCGCAGCGCGTTCTCCAAGTCCTGCTGCAGTGCGGGATTCTCCACCGGGGCGAGGAACCCGGGACCGTAGGCCCGGGTCTGCGCCGGTGCGATCAACCGCATCGGCGGCTCGGGCATCGGGCGCCGGATCGGCCGGTGCGCCGGTGCCGGCGCGGCGGGATCGGGTCGGCTGTCGTGCGTGTCCTGCCCAGGAGCGGCATCCGCATCGCTTCCCGATGCCTCGGCCGGTTCGGTAGCCGGCGACGCGCCTGTTTGCGCACCACGGGCGTTTTCGGCTTCGCCGGATGCACTGTAGATATCGGCCGCATCGTCGTCATCGGCGATACTGTTGATTTCCGTGGCATTGCCGGCCGACGCCGCGCCGAGGTCTTCCGGCGCGGGAAGCGCGGGCGTATTCGTCGGATTGCCGAGAGCGGGGTCGACGGTGGTACCCGGCCGGACCGGAATGAACGCGAGTCCCACGCTGCCGGCCATCAGTGCGGCCGATGGCTGGACCCAGGTCTGCCCGGTCACCGGGTTCCACCATATCGGCCCGGGTGGCGGCTCCCGATCATCGACGGAGGTGATCCGCGGAAAGACGACCAGCAGCGGGGCATAGTGGGAGAAAACGTATTTGCCGTCCGCAACCATCGGCCGCCGGGTCGCCGGGTCCGTCTTGGGCATGATCCGCAGAGCGACCGCAGCCGTGCCCGGTCCGTGAATGGCAGTCCACATGTGCAGTGCGGCGTACTGCTGCGCCACCGGAAGGGGGCCGCGGAAGGTGTCGGGCCGAGTGCCCAGCCATGCCCCGGCCCAGCGGATCCAGCCGGCATCCTCGACACTGCCCCGGCCACCGGGACCCGAATCGACGTCCCGGGGTGCGGCAACCACAGGGTGCCCGAGGAACGACGACAGTCCCGACAGTACGGCGTCCCAGTGGTTGTTGTCCCGTCCACGCAGGACAGGCCGGCTCTCCCCGCCGTTGACCAGCCGGCCGAACGGGTTCTCCGGGGTGGGGTAGTTCCGGGGATCGGCCCCGGCGACAAAGCTGTCGTTGCCCGCTCGCAACGCATCCGCCACCGCTCGTTGCAGACCGGGATGTTCGACGGGAGCCAGCAGACCGGGACCGAACGGACGCGACCGCGACGGATCCGGCAACCGCAGCGCCGCCGGTCGATTGAGCGCCGGCCGTATCGCACGGTCCGGCCGCGGCGTATCCGCCTCGTCCTGATTCGGCGAATCGATGGTCCGGCCGGGCGGAATCTCGAAGAAACCGAACGAGCTGCTGCCGGCGATCGGATGGGCCGGCGGCCGGGTCCAATGTTCGTTGGTCACGGGAACCCACCACACCGGGCCGGGCGGCGGGCCGGGGTTGTCCCGCGAGGTGACCCGCGGATAGACGATCGCCACCGGTTCGAGCCGGGCGGCCGGCCTGCCGGTCCGATCGCGCACCGGCTCGCCGGTCGCGGGATCCACCACCGGGATCGCGTTGATCATCACCACGGCCGCCCCGGGCCCCAGCTCGACCACACGATTGTGCAGCGCTGCGTACTGTTCCGGCAGGGTGCCGGTCCCGAAGCGGTCGGGCTGACCCTGCAACCACTGAACGACCCTGGCGTATCCGCCGGCTCCCTCGTCACCGTTGTCGTATCGGTCGGGGCCCGCCGGGTACCGGGGTGCCGCCACCAAGGGGTGTCCCAGGAAGGACGACAGCCCCGACAGCAGGGCATCCCACGTATTGGTACGGCGCCCGAGCGGGAAGAATCCTTCCGCGTTGATCAGCTTTCCGTACGCATGGTCCGCGGTCGGATAGGTTCGTGGATCGGCCCCGGCCACATAGTTTCCCTCGCGACCACGGAGCCTGTTCTCCAGTACCTGTTGCAGGAAAGGGTGCTCGAGGGCAGCCAGCTGCCCCGCCCCGAAGCGACGGCTCCGAGACGGGTCCGGCAAACGCATCGGCGGTGCCGGCCGGTCGAACACCGGGACGGGCTCCGGCCGCGGCGGCGCGGCCGGCTCCTCGTTCTCCGGCGCCACATCCGGATCGGCCAGCCGGCGCCGTTTTTCCGGTGCCGCGTCGGAATCGGACAACGTCCGCTTCCGCGTCTCGGCCGGCCCTTCGTCCGTTCCCGGAGCAGGCGCGGCAGGAACCGGAGCCGGCCGGTCCGCTCCACCGTCCTCGTCCGCGTCGACCGCGGTCACGCCGCGGGCGACCGGCCCGGCCACATCGACCGGCGGCGGCCCTTGGCTCGGTGGTGTACCCGGTGCCCCCTTCGGGTCCTGCCCCACTTCCCGTACCGGGTTGTAGACGGTAGTACGCGTATACGGCTCGGAAAGGTGACGCACCAGGTCGTCGCCCGTGGCCGAAACAAACGACAGCGCCCCGAACTGCGGGTTCGCGGTCAGCAGATCCGCCATCTCCGAACGCGAATACCGTGTATTCGTCGTCGTGTCCCACCACGTGGGTACCGGCTGTTCCGCACCGTCCCCCGCCTTCGGATAGACCAGCACGAACACAGCTACGTCTTTACCCGGAACAATCCGGCCGGCCGCGGAAACTGTCTCCGGCGACGAGACGAACGCCACTCCCACCGACCCGGGACCCCGCTGCGAAACCTGGTCGTAGGCGGTGTCCGCCTGCTGCCGCGGCGTCGGCGAATCGGGGGACGACAAAGACTGCAACGGTCCGCCGAAGTACTCCTTCACTCGATCCCGGGCGCCCTCCCACAGCACCTCGTCCGACGCCGGCCGGCCACCCGGATTCAAACGATTCCAGCTCGGCACCGAAAAATTGGGCCGCCCCAGGAAACACGAGACCCCCGCTAGGGCCGACTCGTGGAAGCTGATCCGGCCCCCGGGGTCTCCCGCACCGAAGGTGACGAACTCGGCGTACGCACGGTCACCACGCACCGGCAGGAACGGATCCCGATACTTGACGAAACCGCCCTTGCCGTCGTCCATCGCGTTCCGCAGCGCCCTGCGGTGTTTCAGCGCGGCCACATACAGATCCGGCCGGCCCACCACGAACTGCACTTTCCCCGCCGCCAGCACGACGCCCTCGTCCGGCTCGGTGTCCCATCGCCGGCTCATCGGGTCGAACCAGATGGGCCCGTTGTGCGTGCCGTCATCCGGGAAGTAAGCGATCGTTCCGTGCCCGCCGATGATTTTCGGGGAGCCGTCCGCGTTGGTCTCCTTGTTGCCGTCCCGGTCGAACCCTTGGTATTGCGTGGCGACCATGGCCACCGTGCCCGGACCCAGCTCCTCGATGACACGGTGCGCTGTCGCAAATTGCTGAGCAACCGACCTCGCGACCGGACCGGCGAAGGACATATGCCGGTTGCCGAGCATCTGAAATGCCTGCATATCCCCGAAATTGAAATAATCCCGGAGAACCGTGCCGGTCCGTGGAGCCGCGACCTGCGGTACACCGAAGAACGAGACTATCGCCGACAGCGTGATATCGGCACAGTTCCGCCACCGGCCGGCTTCCTGCGAACCCCGCCCGTTGATCAAATTCCCGGCCGGTGTCCCACCGACCGCCGAAAAGGCGACCAGATTCGGGTACTGCGCAGCCCTGCCCGTCACCGGGTCACGCAACGCCGCATCCAAGGCGGCCTGATCGGCTGGATCGACGGCACTGTACCCGTTGCCGGCCCGCCGCTCGGCCGGATCCGGAACAAGCGCCAACTCCTCATCGGTCAGCCGCGGAACAACACCTGCTGCCGCGACCGGAGTTTCCGGTGTGAGCCGTGACGGGCCGCGACGCAGTAGACGACGCAACCGATCCCTCAAGTGGAACGGCGAACCGGTCACCTCACCGTGGCCCGCGCCGGCCTGCTCGATAGGACCGCGCCGGGGCACCGGGCCGGTCTCGTCGCGAATGCCCGCGGCCGGCCGAGGCGCATCATCGGCACCGATATCGGACGCGCCCTCGTCGGACATGTCCGCCGCCGGATCCCCGGCGACTTCCCGTACCGGGCCGGTCGCACGGGCCGGTGCCCCGGCGCCGGCCCGGCCGGACGGTGGTTCCGCGAGAAAGTCGCGCAGGCCGCGTCCGGTGGTGGTAACGAACGAGACCTCGTCGAACTCGGGGGTCCGCGCGAGGGTGGCCAGCGCCTCGCGCTGCGAATACTGTTTGCCCGTCATAGGGTCCCACCACACCGGGTTCATCCCCCCGCCGTCCGCCGACCGCGGATGAACCAGCAGAAACGCCGCCATATCGGCACCCTGCGGCCCGCCGGACACGATCGCCAATCCCAGCGACCCCGAGCCCAGGGCGGCCACCTGGAAGTACGCCTCGGCGAACTGTTCGGCGACCGTCCGATTATCCCGGGCCAGTGACTTCAGCCGTTTGCCGAACCACTGGCGGACCAGGTCGCGACCGCCCCCGTTCAGGCGCTCGTCCGGAGTCGGCCGCCCCGCTGCGTTGTACGAGTCCAGGCTGGGGGTGGCGAAGACCGGCAGGCCGACGAAACATGCCGCACCGGCGAGCGCGGACTCGAAGAAACTGAACCGGCCCGGGCGCCCGGAATCGAAGGTGATCAGCTCACCGTAGGGCCGGCCACCCGGCACCGCGGTATACGAAGGCGGCCGGTACCTGGCGAATCCGCCACGGCCGTCACTCATCGCGCGCCGCAGCGCCCTGCGGTGCCGCGCCGCGGCGATGACGGATTCGGGGGTACCGATGACGAAATCGACTCGCGCCGTGTTCGCCACGACATGTTCCGGCGGACCACCGTAGGTTGTCGTCCGCATCTGCGCGTCGAACCAGACCGGCCCCTGGTCCGCGCTCGGGTCCGCTCCGTAGTCGGGATACACCACCACCATGGCGTGTCCACCGTCCCATTGCGGCGAACCGTCCGGGTGATACAGCTTTCGCCCGTCCTCTTTCTTGTGCCACACGAGGTTGACATAAACCGCGGTCCCCGGCCCCAGGCCGGTGAAGAGCCGGTGCGCCTCGTCGAATTGCTGCTCGATCGACCGGCCGTCCAGGTCGAGGGAGAGCCCGCGATGGCCGAGGAAGCGCGTGGCCTGAGACATACCGGAGGTATGTGAATCCCGTTTGCTGGGACCGATCCTCGGGGCGGCGGCCTGGGGTTTCCCGAAGAAGGTGGAGATCAGCGACAGCGAAATATCCTGGCAGGCGTCCTCGAGGTGCCGGCGGCCGGCGGCAGCGATCAGCAACCCGTACGGTTCGCCGCCGGCCACCGCGGTAAAGGTCGCCGGGTTCTGGAACAACGCGAACAGGTCGCCGACCCGCACCGCGTCTTCCAGCGCATCCTGATGTCGCTGCCCGACCCCGCCCCAGACCTCGCGATCCTGGTCCCGGAACAGGCTGGGGATCACGGCACGTTCCTCGGCGCTGAACCACGGGATGGTTCGCTCCGGCGCAACGGGCATCGGCGACAGCAGGAGCGAGGACTGCTCGGCCGCGGTATCGGGGCGGTACGGGTCCGCCCCGTATTCGATCGGCTGGACCGACTCACCGTCGGAATCATCATCGTAGAGCTCGTCGTCGTCCGACGAGAACTCGTCCGGCTCGTCGTCGGAGGTCTCCTCCTCGACCGACTCCAGATCGGGATCGATGATCCGGCCCGGGGGTATCGCGATGAAGCTCAGATCTCCGGTAACCGCACTGAGCTCGGCCGGCGGCTGCTCCCAGGTGTCATCGGTGACCGGATCCCACCACACCGGACCGGGGGCGGGCACCGGGTTGTCTCTGGAGACCCTGGCCGGGTAGACGACCACGGCCACGGGTTCGTGGTGGGAGACCACGACCCGGCCGTTCACCCGGACCGGCGTCCCGGTCCCGGGATCCAGCTCGGGGACCGCGCGGATAGCCAACGCGGCCGACCCCGGCCCGAGCATGGCCACCCAGGCGTGCAGGGCCGCGTAGTGTTCCGGCCGCGATCCGGCCCGGAAATGGTCCGGTTGGCTCCCCAACCACTCGACGGCCCGCGAGTACCCGTCGGTTTCGTCCGCATCGTTGTACAGATCCGGCCCGGCATCCGCATACCGCGGAGCAGCCACCAACGGATAACCCAGAAACGACGACAACCCCGACAACGCCGCATCCCACCGATTCGAACCCCGCCCCAACACAAA
>NZ_JARWPM010000221.1 GCF_029869215.1 Nocardia carnea | reverse complement strand
CCCCCCCCGCCCCCGGGGGGCACCCCCACCTCCCCAACCCCCCCCCCCCCCCCCCCCCCCCCCCCCCCCCCCCCCCCCGCCCGCGGGCCCGGGGCCCGTTTCCGGCTCATTCCCATTCGATGGTGCCCGGCGGCTTACTCGTCACGTCCAGGACCACCCGGTTGACCTCGCTCACCTCGTTGGTGATCCGGGTCGAGATCCGCTCCAGCACCTCGTACGGCAGCCGGGTCCAGTCCGCGGTCATCGCGTCCTCACTCGACACCGGCCGCAGCACGATCGGATGCCCGTAGGTGCGGCCGTCGCCTTGCACTCCGACGCTGCGCACATCGGCGAGTAGCACCACCGGGCACTGCCAGATCTGCCCGTCCAGGCCGGCCGCGGTGAGTTCCTCCCGGGCGATGGCATCGGCCTGCCGCAGCGTGCGCAGCCGGTCCTCGGTGACCTCACCGATGATCCGGATCGCCAGCCCCGGCCCGGGGAACGGCTGCCGGGCCACGATCTCCTCCGGCAGGCCGAGCTCCCGGCCGACCGCCCGGACCTCGTCCTTGAACAGCAACCGCAGCGGCTCGACCAGCTCGAACTCGAGATCGTCGGGTAGTCCGCCCACATTGTGATGGGATTTGATGTTCGCGGTTCCACTGCCGCCACCGGATTCGACCACGTCCGGATAGAGGGTTCCCTGCACCAGATATTCGACCGCCGGCGCCGCCTCCCCCGCGGTCTGCTCACCGACGACCTCGCCGACGGCGTCCTCGAACGACCGGATGAACTCGCGGCCGATGATCTTGCGCTTCTCCTCGGGGTCGGTGACACCCTTCAGCTCGCCCAGGAACTTCCCGACCGCGTCCACGGTGACCAGCCGGGCCCCGGTGGCGGCCACGAAATCCCGCTGCACCTGTTCGCGTTCACCCGCGCGCAACAGTCCGTGGTCGACGAAAACGCAGGTCAGCCTGTCACCGATGGCGCGCTGTACCAGCGCGCCCGCCACCGCGCTGTCCACCCCGCCGGACAGGGCGCAGATCGCATGCCCGTCGCCGATCTGCGCGCGCACCTTGTCGACCATCGCCTCGGCAATATTGGCCGGGGTCCAGTCGGGCGCGATACCCGCCATCTCGTGCAGGAACCGGCTCAGCACCTGCTGGCCGTGCGGCGAATGCAGCACCTCCGGGTGGTACTGCACACCGGCCAGCCGCCGGGCACGGTTCTCGAACGCCGCGACCGGCGCCCCCACCGTGGTCCCGGTGACCTCGAATCCCTCCGGCGCGTCGGTCACCGCGTCGCCGTGGCTCATCCACACCGGCTGCAGCCGGGGCAGCCCGTCGTGCAGCACGCCGCCGTCGATATCCAGTTCGGTGCGGCCGTATTCGCGGGTTCCCGTATTCGTCACGGTGCCGCCCAGCGCCTGCGCCATGGCCTGGAAGCCGTAGCAGATACCGAAAACCGGTACCTCCAGGTCGAACAGCCGCGGATCGAGCGCGGGCGCCCCCTCGGCGTACACACTGGCCGGGCCCCCGGACAGGATCACCGCCTGCGGCCGCTTCTCGGCGATCTCGGCAACGGTCGCGGTATGCGGCACCACCTCCGAGTAGACACTGGCCTCCCGGACCCGGCGGGCAATGAGCTGCGCGTACTGCGCACCGAAGTCGACAACAAGAACGGGTCTCTGGGAACGTGTCACCCGCACGAGTCTAATGAGCCCCGCCCAGCGCGTCGCACACCCATACCCCTGAGCTCAGGCACGCACGCTGAGGCCGACCTTCTGGAATTCCTTGAGGTCGGAGTAGCCGGCCTTGGCCATCGAGCGGCGCAGACCGCCCACCAGGTTCAGCGATCCGAACGGATCGTCGGAGGGACCGGTCAGCAGCTGTTCCAGGCTGGGCCGCACCGGCGCCGGCCGTGCTTGGCCGAGCAGCAGTTCGTCGGCGAGATCCCACGGCTCGTCCAGCGACAGCAGCGAACCGCGCGGCACCGAGGGATGCGCGGCCGCCGAGGGCCAGTACCAGCCGCGGCCGGGCGCTTCCGCGGCGATGGCCAGCGGCGCGCCGAGCATCGCCGCGTCCGCACCGCAGGCGATGGCCTTGGCCAGGTGGCCGGAGGTGTTGATATCGCCGTCGGCGATCACGTGCACGTAGCGGCCGCCGGTTTCGTCGAGGTAGTCGCGGCGGGCCGCGGCGGCGTCGGCGATGGCGGTGGCCATCGGCACCCCGATACCGAGTACTTCACCGGTGGTGGTGGCGCCGGGCTGCGAACCGTAGCCCACGATCACCCCCGCGGCGCCCGTACGCATCAGATGCAGCGCGGTGCGATGATCGCTGACCCCGCCCGCGACGACCGGGACATCGAGTTCGGCGATGAAGGTTTTGAGGTTCAGCGGTTCACCGGCACCCACGTGTTCGGCCGAGATGATGGTCCCCTGCACCACGAGCAGGTCGATCCCGGCCTGCAACAGCCCCGGAGTGAGTGCCTGCGCGTTCTGCGGGCTCACCCGCACCGCGACGGTGACCCCGCCGGCCCGCACCTGGGCAACCGCCGCCGCCAGCAGGTCGGGCTGCATGGGCGCCGCGTGCAGCTCCTGCAGGAACGCGACCGCCCGCTGATAACTGCCCTTGTCGGCGAGTTCGAGCAACTGGTCGATCTTGGCCCCGACATCGGCGTGCCGCGCCCACAGACCTTCACCGTTGATCACGCCGAGACCACCGCGCCGGCCCATCTCGATAGCGAATTCCGGGGAAACCAGGGCATCGGTCGGATGGGTCAGGAACGGGATATCGAACCGGTAGGCGTCGAGCTGCCAGGCCAGCGATACCTGACTCGCCGAGCGGGTCCGGCGCGAGGGAACGATATCGACATCGTCCAGCTCGTAGGTCCGGCGAGCCGTCCTACCCATACCGATCTCGACCATATCGCGCACGAAAACTCCTGTATTTTGGCGCCGCCACCTGCGGCGCGGGGCTGCGGCC
Organism: Nocardia carnea; assembly: GCF_029869215.1. Lineage (GTDB taxonomy): Bacteria > Actinomycetota > Actinomycetes > Mycobacteriales > Mycobacteriaceae > Nocardia > Nocardia carnea_B. The sequence goes on along the minus strand of NZ_JARWPM010000221.1, from coordinate 5,513 downwards.
CGCGACGTCGTCCGTCGATCCCGGGCCTGCACCCGCGGTGTGGACCCGATGTCGATACGCCGCGGCGCGGCCCACTGCGGACCTCGTCGGGCTCGGCACCGACGTCTCTGCGTTTCACCTGGTGAACTCGCGTATTGCGACTAAACCTTACACACCGTCGCGTAACGCGACCCGGACGGCTGCGCACTCACTGCGCACGTATTGCGCAAGCTGCCATTTTCTCCGCCTCCCCGGCAAGACCGCTCCCGGCCCCTCCGAGCAGCCCGCGGCGGCACCGCGCCCGCGTCCGGGGAACGCCGGACGAAGGCACAGGATCGTCGGGTTGTCCCACGGCCCGAGTGTAGGGACAGGCCGCCGCACTCCTGGGAGCCTCGCTGGACGCGTATCGCGGCGCAGGGCACGGACGAGTGCGGGCCCGACCGGGTGCCGGGCGGAACTCGGCACCCGGGCGGAGTTCGCGGCTACCGCGGCACCGGCCGCAGACCGGTTCGCCCGCGCCGGTGCCGAGCGTCCGATTCGATTACCGACCGGTGTAGTTCGGGGCCTCCACCGTCATGGTGATGTCGTGGGGGTGACTTTCCTTGAGACCCGCCGCGGTGATCTGGACGAACTGGGCCTGCTGCAAACCGGCGATGTTCTGCGCGCCGGTATAACCCATGGCCGCGCGGAGCCCGCCCACCAACTGGTGGATCACCTGGTTCACCGGACCGCGGAACGGCACCCGGCCCTCGATCCCCTCGGGGACGAGCTTGTCCTCGGCCAGCACATCGTCCTGGAAATACCGGTCCTTGGAGAACGACTTCGCCTGACCCCGGCCCTGCATGGCGCCGAGGGAGCCCATCCCGCGGTAGCTCTTGAACTGCTTACCGCCGACCAGGATCAGTTCGCCGGGTGATTCCGCGGTACCGGCCAGCAGCGAGCCCAGCATCACGGTGGAGGCGCCGGCGGCGATGGCCTTCGCGATATCACCGGAGAACTGGATACCGCCGTCGGCGATCACCGGCACGCCCGCGGGCGCGCAGGCCGCCACGGCTTCCAGGATCGCCGTGATCTGCGGGGCGCCGACTCCGGCGACCACACGGGTGGTGCAGATGGAGCCGGGACCGACCCCGACCTTCACCGCGTCGGCACCGGCCTCGACCAGTGCGGCGGCGCCGGCCCGGGTGGCGATATTGCCGCCGATCACCTGGATCCGGTCACCGACCTCGGCCTTGACCTTGCTGACCATGCTGAGCACCTGGCGCTGATGCCCGTGCGCGGTATCGACGACCAGCACGTCGGCGCCGGCGTCGGCCAGGGTCATGGCGCGCGACCAGGCATCGTCGCCGACCCCGACCGCGGCGCCGACCAGCAGCCGGCCGTCGCGGTCCTTGGTGGCGTCGGGGAACTGATCGGTTTTCACGAAGTCCTTGACGGTGATCAGCCCGCGCAGCCGGCCCTCACCATCGACGATGGGGAGTTTTTCCACCTTGTGGCGGCGCAGCAACCCGAGGGCGGCCTCCGCGGTGACGCCTTCCCGGGCGGTGATCAGCGGCGCCTTGGTCATCACATCGGCCACGCGCCGGTTCTGGTCGACCTCGAAGCGCATATCGCGGTTGGTGATGATGCCGACCAGCGCGCCCTTCTCGTCGACGACCGGCAGGCCGGAGATCCGGAACCGGGCGCACATGGCGTCGACCTCGGCGAGGGTATCGGTCGGGCGGCAGGTCACCGGATCGGTGACCATTCCGGCCTCGGACCTTTTGACCGTCTCGACCTGGCTCGCCTGATCGGCGACCGAGAGGTTGCGGTGCAGCACACCCATTCCGCCGGCGCGGGCCATGGCGATCGCCATCCGCGCCTCGGTGACGGTATCCATCGCGGAACTGACCAGCGGCGTCCGCAGCCGGACCTCGCGGGTCAGCAGGCTCGACGTCTCCACCGAGCTCGGAATCAGATCCGATGCCGCGGGAAGCAGCAGCACATCGTCGAAGGTGAGGCCGAGCATGGCGATCTTGTTCGGATCGTCACCACCCGTAGGAGGGCGGACAATCACGCGCTCGCCCGGTACGGGATTACTCATTCGGATCGACCCCTCCTGGACGTCGGCAACACTATCGGGATATAACGGCCCCCGATAGCGAACTGTTACTGGGAACGAACTGTGCGGCGCCGGCTCGATACAACCGGGCTGTTGGACCGGGTGAACGGGTACTCGTCAGCGCTCGACACCATGGTATCGGTCCGGCCGGACCGCCGATCAACTGAGGGTTCTGCCCCATCGATCGAGACCATCGGCGAAACTGACGGCGCGGACGGCTGGCGCAGACCACCCTGTTCTGCGTACCGTGGGGATGTGCGTGACCATCTACCACCTGGCTTGCCGCCGGATCCGTTCGCCGGAGACCCCGCCGACCCGTCCGCCGCGCTCGATGCCATCGAGCCGGGGGAGCCGCTGGATCCTCATGAGCGCCTTGCGGTCGAAGAGGATCTCGCCGATCTCGCAGTCTACGAGGCGCTACTGGCCCACCGCGGTATCCGCGGGTTGGTGGTGAGCTGCGAGGACTGTCGGCAGGATCACTATCACGACTGGGATATGCTCCGCGCCAATTTGTTACAGCTCCTGGTCGACGGCACGGTCCGCCCGCACGAGCCGGCCTACGATCCGACTCCGGAAGCCTACGTCACCTGGGATTACTGCCGCGGCTACGCCGATGCCTCGATGAACGAGGCATTCCACGGCGACGGGTTCGACGCTTTCGACAGCTGAGTCGGGCCGGACGAGCGAGTCCGGCATGATCGGCCGCCGCCGGGCGGCCGATCGCCTTTTCGTGTCCGCAGCCGCCGGGTCGCAACGCACAGACCTGGACGACCACATATCCCGGCACTCCCCGAATACGTGAACGGCCGCCCCACCGAGGCGAGGCGGCCGTTCGCGTATTCGACCGATTGTGGAGCCGCGGTTCCGGCTCAGTTCGTGGGCAGGCCCGGAACGATCGTCGTCGGGACCTGCTGCTGCGGTACCGACGGCACGCCGGTCTGCGGGAGCTGCGGTGCGGGCGGTTCGGCCGGTCCGGGGGAGCTGATCGTGGACGGCGGAACCTGAACGGTCGGCTCCACCGAATCGGCCCCCGGACCCGCCGGTGTGGTCGGGCCAGGGGCTTCGGGGACAGTCGTATCCGGCGCGATATCCGGAGCCGTCGTATCCGGCGCCTGCGTGTCCGGGGAACCCGTATCGGGTCCCGGACGATCGGGCGCCGGGGATTCGGGTGCCGGATTGTCGGGCGCGGTGGCATCCGGCGCGGACGGCCGGTCACCGCCCGGGCTGCCGGGCGCCTCCATCGGAAGCTGCTCGCCGGGTCCGGGAGTGGTGGTCACCGTGCCACCCGGGCGTTCGGACGTGCCGCCGGGTGTCACGGGCTTCACCGGAGCCTGCGGATCCGGGGCCGGAGCCTTTTCCTCGAGCTGGGCGGCGATCTCGGGGGCCACCTTGCCGACCTTGTCCAGCAGTTCTCGCCACCGGGCAACGAGCTCGTTGCGCTTGACCGGATCGTCGACCTTGGTGGCGTTCTCCGCGGCCTGTTCCAGCCGGGCCTTCGCCTGATCCGGCTTGTCCTGCTCGAGCAGAGCCTGCGCGGCGGCCATATCGTCGTCTGCGTACTGCACCACGGTGCTCTGGGCCTGTTCGCTGAAGACCACTTCCTTGACCCGCCACAGCGCGTCACCGGGTTCGGCCTGATACGAGAACACCGACAGTCCGCCGAACACCAGCGCCAACGCGGCCGCTGTGGTCGCGATGGGCCGCAGCAGCCGCAGCCGCCCACCGGATTGCGCGCTGATCCGCGCCTCCCGGGCACCGATCTCCTGGTTCACCGCCGCGACGACCGTATCCAGATCGGGTGCACCCGGAAGGGGTGGTGCCACGATCTCGGCTCGCCAGTCCGCCAGCAATGTCGCCAGCTGGAGCTCCTCGGTACTCTCGGTGGGGATGGGGCCGCCCCGGGCGATAGCGTCGATCAGTTCGTCGTCACGACGAACCGCGCTGATATCGACCGGTTCGGACCCGGCACCGGAGCCCTCGGCGTAGGGATCGGTGTTCCGCGATACGCGCCGCGCCCATTTGTCGCCCCGACCGCGCCCGCCATCCCTAGCCATACATTTCACCTGCCCTCGCCACTTGTGCCTTCAGTTTTGCGAGCGCCCTGTGCTGGGCAACCCGTATCGCTCCCGCCGTACTGCCCACGGCGGTCGCGGTTTCCTCCGCTGACAAACCCATCACCAGTCGCAGGATCAGGATCTCCCGATGTTTCTCCGGCAACGTGGCCAGCAGAGTGTTCATCTGCCGGCTCGTTTCGGATTCGAGAGCTCGCTGCTCCGGCCCGTGGTCGGTGGATATGACATCTGGTACTTCGGCCATCGCCTCCGCCTTGTTACGGGAGGCGTTGCGATGGGCGTCGGCAACCTTGTGCGAAGCGATTCCGTAAACGAAGGCCATGAACGGCCGACCCTGGTCCTGATACCTGGGTAGCGCGGTCATGACCGCTAGACAGACCTCCTGCGCGACGTCGTCCGCGGATAGTTGTCCACGCTCCGCGGCACCGATCCGCGCGCGGCAATAGCGCATCACCAGCGGACGGACCATCTCCAGTACCTGAGCTAGAGCGGACCTGTCACCCTGCGCAGCAGCGGCGACGGCGCGATCCATCTCTTCGCCCGTGTGCGTCATCGTCAGCGGATTTCCTGGCGTTACAAAGTGGCACGGCCGGTTACGGCCGGTGCTTCCGCCGGTCCAGCGGAACGGGATCAACAATAGGACACGGTCACGTGCGCGGGTCGAGACGGTAGAACCTGGGTTACCTTCCGCTGTCGTGAAATCGCCCGCCACGCCGGGCGATGAGTGCGCGACACGCGGCGGCGTCGGCCAGGGCGGCGGCACGGGTATCTGCGACAGGCTCCCCGGCGGAGGCCGGCAGGCCGCTTCGCAACATGGCACAGGCCCATCGCAACGGCAGCAGACCGGATTCCCGGCACTGGGTGTCCACCCGGGTGGCGAGTTCGGCCGCCCGCCCGGTGTCTCCCGTCACCGCGGCCGCCGCCGCGACCAGCAGTCGCGATTTCACCTGGTGGCGAATCGAGGGGCCGCACTCGGCCAGGGCCCGCGCAGCCTCCGCTTCGGCCAGCGCCTGCTGCCCCTGCCCACCGGCCAGCGCGGTTTCGGCCCGTACCCAGTGCAGCCGGACCAGCGCCCGGGAGCGGTCCTCGCCCGCCGGGGCGCACGGCCCGGCCGGTACTCCGTTCGCCGCGGGCCCCGGCACGTACCCGGCGTCGGCCAGCAGCGCGCTGCAGCGGTCGAGCAGCCTCGCGGCCAGCGCGAGGCGTCCGGTGCCGAGGGCGTCGGCGGCCAGACCGGTCAAGGCGTCGGCGGCCGCATCGAGGACGTCCGGCGCGCGGTGGTACCCCCGGCCGCCCCTTGAAGCTGTCGTAAACCGTGCCGCTGCGTAGCCGCTGCGCGCATCGGCTCCGACTGCGGGATC
>NZ_JARWPM010000220.1 GCF_029869215.1 Nocardia carnea | reverse complement strand
GGGGCGCCGGGGCTGGCCGAGCAGCTCAAGGAACTGGGTTTCGGGGTCACCATCGAACCGTTCGCCCCCGGGCGCCCGATCGACCTGACGCGCGACGGGCTCATCGTGCTCAGCGGCCCCGAACTCTCGCCCAGCCTGCGCCAGCTCATCGCCGGGGACCCACGGCTGCGCCGCGCGGTGGCGCGACCGGGAGACGGCCGGCGCGGAATCGAAGACCGGGCCGCCCGCCGCATCTACCGGCCGGCCAGCCCGGACCCACACGATATCGCCTACCTCGCCCGGTTACCGCGCCCCGACGGGCGGGGCACGGTTCTGGTGATCGACGGCCTGCATCCGCCCGGTTCGCTCGGCGCGGTACGGCTGCTGGCGACCCGGCTCGCCACGCTGCACGAGCGCGCGGCCAACCGGCGGTTCTCGGTACTGATCGGTGTGCGCTACGACCGCGGCACCGGCGAACCGGTGGACGCGGATCTGCTGACTCCGGTCTACCTGCACGATCCGGTGGATTCCCGCCCACGTCCGGTGCGCCAGCGTCGCTGAGCACACCGGTTCATTCCCGGCCGGGGTGAATTCGGCCCGCGTCTCGTTATTCCGACACGCCCGGACTCCGCGATAGCCAGAACGAATATTCGCTTGTCAATGCGATTGCTACGCTGAGGTTACCTACGGACCATTCGCCATTTTGCCGAATTCACCAGTGTTCGGTCGCGGCGAAAACAATGCCGCGCCGAGGGGCGCGACCCGTAGCGTTATCCGGCTCCGACAAGGTAATTCGGGGAGGCGCAGGTGGACGCGTTGATCATCGTGGCGGTAGTACTGGTCGCGGCCGGGCTGCTGGCCTCGGTGGTGCTGTGGCTACGTAATCCAGGGTCCGCGGAATCCGAATACGTGACGGTCGCCGAACTCCAGGCCCGCCTGGAACACGAGCAGGAAGAGCCGGCGGAATCCGGTGCCGGCACCGCCGAGCCCGCGCCCGCCACGGACACCACCGCAAGCCGGGACGAAGCCGGCGCTCAGTCCCCTACCGCGGCCGCCGCAACCGAGGCGCCGGAACCCACGCAACCTGCCGAACCCACGCCGACGGGCGAGTCCGCAGCCACCGAACCGGCCGCAGCAGGCAAGCCGACAGCCACCGAACCAACCCCGGCAAGCGAGTCCGCAGCCACCGAACCGGCCGCAGCGGACAAGTCCGCGACTTCTGCTGACTCGGCTGCGAACGAACCCGCGTCGAGCGAGCGGGAAGTTTCCGACAGCACCGCGGCAACCCGCGAGCCGAGCGCCGGAGCCGAGACCGAGGAGGCACCGGACCAGCAGTCACCGCCTGGACCGAGCCGATAACCGGACGAGCACAGTCAACCGGGAACTCGGTGACCCGAACATCCCGGCACAGCCCCGGACGATCCGGGCGGGACCGCCCCGGGCGCACTGCCGGAAACGGGAGCCCGATCAGCAGGAGGTGCGGTCCGCTGATTCCCGGTCCACCGACCCCCTTACCGACCGCCCGTACTCAGGCGGCGGCCACATCGGGGCGGATGGTGTTCATCGGTGGCCGGTCCACCAGGTCCACCGCGGTGCTGTGCGGGGTGAACTCGCCGGCGATCAGCGGGAACTGGGTCAGTGCCGCCCCCGAATCCGGCACCCCGCTGCGGCCGAGTACCGTGCCGAGGATCTGCCGGCTCATCACCCCGAGATCGGCCAGCGGCCGGTTGCGGTGGGTGCGCACGCCCAGGTTGACCTGGCCGATGGCATGCAGGCCCAGCCGGTCGTAGGTATCGAGGAGCAGCCCGATCTCCACGCCGTAGCCGGGGGCGAACGGCACCGCGGTGAGCAGTTCCCGGGTGCCGGCGTATTCACCGCCCAGCGGCTGCAGTACCGGAGTGAGTCCCGGTCGCAGGGCGGCCAGTAGGGGCCGCGCGACGAGTTCGGTGACCCGCCCACCGCCGTGTGCGTCGACCCCGCCGCCGTGTCGCAGCGGACGCCGGTAGTACGCCTTGACCAGGTGCAGATCCGGGGTGGTCAGCAGCGGGCCGAGCAGTTTCGGCACGAACGCCGGATCCGGGTCGATCAGATCGGAATCGACGAACGCCACCAGATCACCGCTGGTCACCGCCAGCGACCGCCACAGCACCTCGCCCTTGCCCGCCACCGGTTCGAGTTCGGGCACGGCCTGCTCGCGGCTGATGACCTCCGCGCCGGCCGCCCGGGCCCGTTCGGCCGTGGCGTCGGTGGACCCCGAATCGAGGACGATCAGCTCGTCCACCAGAGTGCCGAGCAGCGGCCGGATACTGGCCACCACCTCGGCAACGGTCTCCTCCTCGTTCAGTGCCGGCAGCACCACCGAAACGGTGCGTCCGGCTTTCGCGGCGACCAGATCGGCCACCGCCCAGTCGGGGGTGTCCCAGGTATTCGTCGTCGCCCAGCCGGGCTCGTGGTGGGTGAGTTTCATACGAGACCTCGCAGAGTTCGTACCGGGGGCCGGATACCCTGGATCGCGGCGATCATGTCAACCACTCGCCGGGTCGCGGCGACCTCGTGCACCCGGAACACACGGGCACCGGCCGCGGCGGCCCAAGCGGTAGCTGCCAATGTGCCCTCCAGCCGTTCGGAAAGTCCGACACCTAATGTCTCTCCGATGAAATCCTTGTTGCTCAGCGCCATCAAGACCGGCCACCCGCTTTTTACAAGAACGTCCGCTGCCCGCAACAGTGCGAGCCCGTGATAGGTGTTCTTCCCGAAATCGTGCGTCGGGTCGATGAGCACAGAATCCCTGCTCACACCGGCTGCTACCGCCGCTTCCGCCGCGCCGGCCACGGTTTCGGTCACCTCTGCCACCACATCGGTATAACGAACCCGATGCGGGCGGGTGCGCGGTACGGCCCCACCGGTATGACTGCAGACGATCCCCGCCCCGGTTTCCGCGGCCACCGGCACCAACTCCGGATCGGCCCCCGCCCAGGTGTCGTTGATCAGATCGGCGCCCTCGGCCACCGCCGCCCGCGCCACCTCCGAACGCCAGGTATCGACGCTGATCAGCAGGTCTGGATACCTTTCCCGGATCGCGGCGACGAACGGCACCACCCGCCGCGCCTCCTCGGCGGCATCCACCGATTCCCCCGGCCCCGCCTTCACTCCACCGATATCGACGAGATCGGCCCCTTCGGCGACGGCCCGGTCCACGGCCGCCAGCGCGGCGCTGTCACCGAATGTCGCGCCGCGGTCGTAGAACGAATCCGGCGTCCGGTTCACGATGGCCATGACCAGCGCACGGTCCGTGGCCACCGCCCGGCCGCACAAAGTCGGCGACGGACGTACGGGCTCGAACATGATCACGAGTCTATGTTTATCGGCCCCACCTCCGGCAGCGCGGGTTCACAGCGGAGAACCGGCGAGGCACCCGGAAGTGCCATTCCCCGGCAACGCCGAGTCCGGCCAGACCTCCCTATTTCTCCGGGGGCGGAACGTCGAACTGCGCGTACTCCAAGGCCGCGAACGCTTTCTGCAGGTCCGGTGTGACGGTGATCAGGTCCAAAGCTGCTTCCGGGACGAAACCGCGGTCGCGCAGTTCCCCGAGCCACGTGAACAAACCCGTGTAGTGGCCGCCCGGGTCCAGGATCGCCATCGGTTTGGTGTGCTGGCCGAGGTGACCTCCGGTCCAGGTTTCGAAGAACTCCTCGAGCGTGCCGATACCGCCGGGGAGGGTGAGGAAGGCGTCGGCGCGGTCCTCCATCACCTGTTTGCGCTGGCGCATGGTGTCGGTGACCACCAGCTCGTCGGAGTCCACATCGGCGACCTCCCGGTGTACCAGGTGTTTCGGGATGACTCCGATGGTGTTGGCACCGCCCGCGCGGGCGGCGGTGGCGACCGCGCCCATCATCGAGACGTGGCCGCCGCCGGAGACCAGTTGCCAGCCGCGCCGCGCGATCTCGGTGCCCACCCTGGCCGCCAGGGACAGGTGGCCGGGGTCGGTGGTGCTGGCGGAGCAGTACACGCACAGGGCGAACGGTCGCGGGTTCACTACTTCCCTTCCAGGTAGGCGCGCAGCATGTCGGTGACGGCGGTGATCTGGGCGAGCGGGACGTGCTCGTCGCGTTTGTGCGCGAGGTTGGGATCGCCCGGGCCGAAGTTCACGGCGGGGATACCGCGGGCGGCGAACCGGGAGACATCGGTCCAGCCGTATTTGGCGCGCACCCCGGCCGAACCGTGTGCCCGCACCGCGTCGAGCAGGCCCTGCGCGGCGGGTGCGGTGAGCCCGGGTAGCGCGCCGGGCGCCGCGTCGGTGAGCGCGAAGTCCAGGTCGAGTCCCGCGAAGACTTCGCGGACGTGGTCGGTGGCCTGCTGCACCGTCCGGTCCGGGGCGAAGCGGAAGTTCACCTCGACCGCGGCGGCATCGGGCACCACATTGCCTGCCACCCCGCCCTCGACCCGGACCGCCGACAAACCCTCCCGGTAGCGGCAGCCATCGATATCGACCTCACGCGCGTGGTACTCGGACAACCGGGCCAGCACGGGCGCCAGCCGGTGGATCGCGTTATCTCCCAGCCAGGACCGCGCCGCATGCGCCCGCACCCCGGCGGTGCTCAACCGGACGCGCAGCGTGCCCTGGCAGCCGGCCTCGATCCAGCCGCCGGACGGTTCCCCGAGGATCGCCAGATCCGCGTCGAGCCATTCGGGTAGTTCGCGTTCGATGGTGTTGAGCCCGTTGAACTCGGCGGCGATCTCCTCGCAGTCGTAGAAGATCAGCGTCAGGTCGTGCACCGGTTCGGCGACGGTGGCGGCCAGATGCAGGAAGACCGCGTCGCCGGATTTCATATCGACCGAACCGCAGCCGTAGAGCACCTCGGCCCCGTTCTCGGTGGTGAACCGGCCCGGCACATTGTCCGCGATCGGCACGGTATCGAGATGCCCCGCGAGCACCACCCGCGTGGGCAGCCCGCGGTCGGTGCGCGCCAGCACCACATTGCCGTGCCGCAGCACCTCGAAACCGCTGGTCTGGGTGCGTAGCGCGGTTTCGACGGCGGTGGTGATCGCGGCCTCCTCCCGGGACACGCTCGGAATATCGACGAGGGCCGCGGTGAGCGCGACGGGGTCGGCGTGCAAGTCGAGGGTCACGAGATACGAGCGTAGAGGGGCCGCACCACCCCGGGCCCGCTGGTGGGTAGGCTGCGGTGTCGTGAGCACTCAGGGAGCAACCGCTATCGGCATCGCCAACGTGACCGCGGACGGAACCGTCCTGGACACCTGGTTCCCCAGCCCGGAGCTGGGTGAGTTCACCGAAACCGGCACCGAGCGGCTCGCCGAGGCACCCGCCGAGCTGGCCGGCCTGGTGGGGCCCGATGCGGCCCGCGATGTCGACGTGGTCGCGGTGCGCACCACCATCGCCGACCTCTCCGCCGCCCCGGTGGACGCGCACGATGTGTACCTGCGCCTGCATCTGCTGTCGCATCGGCTGGTCCGCCCGCATTCGGTGAGCCTCGAGGGTCAGTTCGCGCTGCTGGCCAATGTCGTATGGACCAACCACGGCCCCGCCGCGGTGGAGGGTTTCGAAATCACCCGCGCCAAACTGCGCGCCCGCGGCCCGGTCACCGTCTACAGCGTCGACAAGTTCCCGCGCATGGTCGACTACGTGGTCCCCGCCGGGGTCCGTATCGGTGACGCGGACCGGGTCCGGCTGGGCGCGCATCTGGCGGCCGGCACCACCGTGATGCACGAGGGTTTCGTGAACTTCAACGCCGGCACGCTCGGCACCTCCATGATCGAGGGCCGGATCTCGGCCGGTGTCGTGGTGGGCGACGGCTCCGATATCGGCGGCGGCGCCTCCACCATGGGCACACTGTCCGGCGGCGGCAAAACCGTGATCTCGATCGGCGAGCGTTCCCTGCTGGGCGCCAACTCGGGCCTGGGCATTCCCCTCGGCGACGACTGTGTGCTCGAGGCCGGGCTCTACCTCACCGCCGGCACCAAGGTCACCACACCCGACGGCAAGGTGGTCAAGGCAGCGGAGCTGAGCGGCACGAACAACCTGCTGTTCCGCCGCAATTCGGAAACCGGCGCGGTGGAGGTCGTCCCGCGCTCGGGCACCGGTATCGAACTCAACGAAGCCCTGCACGCGCACAATTGAATTGGCGGCGCCAGCGGCGCCAGGATTCCGATGCCGTTGGCACCGGAGGTGTGCGCGACGATCGTGCCGGGCCGGACCGTCCGCGCACTCGCCAAACCACGGACCAGGCCGGCCAGTTCGGCGTCCGGCACCGCGAGTCCGGTCTCGGTGGGCCAGTACGCGCCGTTGATCTTCTCTATCTCCGCGGGGAAACGCTGCGGCAGGCTGTTCAGGTGGCCGACAACGGTTTCCGCGAAATCCGGGTCGTCGACCGTCGCACCCGCA
>NZ_JARWPM010000219.1 GCF_029869215.1 Nocardia carnea | reverse complement strand
GACCCGCCCCATTCGCGATCGAACGCGGGCTGCACGCTGGCGATGATCCCCCAGCGGCCGAGCGCATCGATATGGGAACTGTCCAGCAGTTCGGCGTGTTCTACGCGATGCCCGCAGGCCGCGACGGCGGGGCCGGTGACCCCAGCGACCACCGGCACCGCCGTGTCAGTGCGGTCCGGCGATGCCGAACAGCAGGGCTTCGATACCGGACCGGAACACGGCGTCGTTATCGGCGGCGCGTTGGCCGGGGGCGTCGGACCGGGCGAAGAGGGCGGCCAGGTGCGGATAGTCACCCAGGCGCAGCATCGCCTGGATATGCCCGGAATCGCCGCCCGGGGCGGGCACCGATTGTCCCGCGGCCTCCTGGCCGGCGAATACGGTGACCCAACCGGAGATCATGGCGATACCGGTCATCGTCTCGGCCGGTGGTAGGCCGGCGGGGGCCAGCACCGCGACCATGTGGTCCAGGTATCGCAGCGCGTGGGGGCCGAGGGCGGCCGGGGTCACTCCGATCAGCCATCGGTGGCGGCGGTACAGCGCGCGGCCCTGTTCGGCGACGGCGAGAACGTCGGCGCGCAGATCACCTGTGGGGGGCGCGAATTCGTATTCCGCGGCCACCCGGTCGTACATCAGCGCCACCAGATCCTCCTTTCCCGACACATAGCGGTACAGGGAGGCGGCGCCGGTGCCCAGTTCTTCGGCGACCCGCCGCATCGACAGCGCCCGCATCCCTTCCGTGTCGGCCAGCCGGACGCAGGCCGCCGCGATGTCGTCGAGGGTCAGGCCGGGCCGGGGGCCGGGTTTGCGGTCGTCGGCCCGGAGCCACAGCGCGGTCGTCGGTTCGGCGGAGGGCATCCGGTAAGCATGCCTCGAGCCAGTTGCGAACACTGTTCGCAATCCATTACAGTTCAACTGCGAACAGCGTTCCCAATAAAGGAGTGAATGTGGCGGCGATCGAGGCCCGCGGGCTGACCAAGAGATACGGCGAACACACCGTGGTCGATGCCGTCGACCTCCAGGTGCCGGCAGGCCGGGTCCATGCCCTGCTCGGGCCGAACGGGTCGGGCAAGACCACGACGGTACGGCTGCTCGCCACCCTGCTGCGCCCGGATGGCGGGACCGCCCGCATCGCCGGCTACGACACCGTGCGCGATACCGCGCAGGTCAAGAAACGCATCGGTCTGGTGGGGCAGTTCCACGCGGTCGACCCGCGACTCACCGGGCTGGAGAACCTCACCATGTTCGGCCGGATGAACGGCCTCCCGGCCCACCGCGCCCGAACCCATGCCCGGGAACTACTCGAACGGTTCGATCTCGGATCGGCCGCCGATCGGCTCGCCCGGGACTATTCGGGCGGGATGCGCCGCCGGCTGGATATCGTCGCGGCGATGGTCGTGCGGCCGGCCGTGCTGTTCCTGGACGAGCCGACCACCGCGCTCGACCCGCGCAGCCGCAACCAGATCTACCGCTACATCGAGGAATTCGTGACCGAGGGCACCACGGTGCTGCTCACCACCCAGTACCTGGACGAGGCCGATCGGCTCGCGGATTCCGTCACCATTCTCGACAGCGGCCGGGTGATCGCGTCCGGAACACCGCATGAACTCACCTCGAGTATCGGCGCCGGCCTCGACCTGGTGGCCGATCGGCACCGCCGCCGTGAAATCGACACCGTCCTGGCCGATTTCGGCGGTATCGCCACCGCGCCCGACAGCACCGAAACCGGCGCGCCCCTGTCGTATTCCTTCCCGGACGCCGCGGTTCCGCTGCTGCCGATCCTGCGCGCCCTCGAGGAGGCCGGCATCGAAGTGCACGATATCGGCCGCCGCCGCGCCACTCTCGACGACGCTTTCCTCGCCCTCACCGGCCCCACCGCAAGGACACCGCGATGACATCTCCCACCGCGCACTCACCCTCCGTATTCGCCGCCACCGCAACAACCTTCGGTCGCGTGCTCGCGGCCTACCGGCACTCCCCCGGACTGCTCGCGATAACCCTGGCCGCCCCGGCAGGCATGATGCTGCTGTTCGGTTTCGTCTTCGGCGGCGCGCTCGCCGGCGCCGGCGACGCGGCGGCCTACCGCTCCTACCTCACGCCCGGCGTACTCGTCCTGGTGGCGGCCATGGGGCTCACCGCCACCGCCGCCACCGCCAACGCCGACCTGAACAGCGGCCTCACCGACCGCTTCCGGACGCTACCCCTCCCGGGGCTTTCGGTGCCCGCCGGCCTCGCCCTCGCCGAAACACTCACCGGCGGTCTCGCATTGGTCATCATGTCGGGAATCGGTTTCGCGGCGGGCTGGCGCATCGACGCCGGCGCCGCCGCAATCCTCGCCGCGGTGGCGCTACTGCTGCTGTTCCGTTTCGTGCTGAGCTGGGCCGGGATCTGCCTCGGCGCGGTGATCCGGGACGAGCAGATGCTCCAGCAGGTCGCGCCGCTGATCTTCGGGACGATCATGTTCTCGAATGTTTTCGTCCCGACCGAAACCATGCCCGGTCCGCTGCGCGCCTTCGCGGAATGGAACCCGGTGAGCGCCGTCGTCACCGCGCTGCGGGAGTTGTTCGGTGCACCGGGCACGGTTCCCGGCGACGCGGCGTGGCCGCTGCGGGAACCGGTCGCGGCTGCGGCGGCCTGGCTGACGATCGCGCTGGTCGTAACTGTTCCGGTAGTACTGCGACAGTACGGAACGGCCCGGCCGCGCCGATCCTGATCGTGCGGTGGTGACGAATCGCGCCGCCACCGCACACTACTGACGGCTGTAGGCGAAACCACCCGGCCGACTCGGCCACCGCGGACCGGCCGAGATCGCGGACCGTCTCCAGGTTCGGCCCGGCGGTTACGACGAGACCCGCTCGCCTTCGCCGAGTGCCGCCGCGAGCGCGGTGAGCCGCGCCTGCAGAAAGGCGCGAGCGACACCGGTAGCGCCTTCGACCAGGTCGAAACCGTGGTATGCGCCGTCGACCTCGTGCACTTCGCAGGGCACCCCCGCGGCGCGCAACCGGTCTGCGTAGGCGAGATCCTCGGCGTGGAACAGGTCGTTGGTGCCGACCCCGATCCAGGCGGGCGCGAGACCCGCCAGGTTCTCGTATCGCGCGGGCGCGGCGAGCGGCGGGACGTTCCCGCCGGTCGCCGGACCGAGATAGGAGGACCAGCCGTACTGATTGTTGCGGGCGCTCCACATCCGCAGCCGGCGTGGATCGATACCGGCGGCGGAGGTCCGGTCGTCCAGCATGGGGTAGGACAGCAGCTGGAGCACCGGCCGGATCTCGCCGCGGTCGCGGGCGAGCAGTGCCAGCGCCGCGGCCAAACCACCGCCCGCGCTCTCGCCCGCGATCGCGATCCGCTCCGCGTCGACCTCGGATTGCTCCGCCAGCCAGCGCAAACCCGCGTAACAGTCCTCCAGCGGCACCGGGAAGGGGTGGTCCGGCGCCAGCCGGTACTCCACCGACGCCGCCACGATCCCCAGACGGTCGGTGGCGAGGCGGCAGAACCGGTCCCCCATCGCCGCATTGCCGATCACATAACCGCCACCGTGGATGAACAGCATTGCCGGCGCCGGTTGCGGTGCCGCGGCGGGCCGGAACACCCGGACCGTCACCGCCTCGTCGACCCGCTCGACAGTCCCGCCGACCGGCCGCGCCGCCCCCGAACGACCGGTGAGGCGGCGGATGACGCCGAGAGTGCGCGGATGCACGATCGAGCGGGGCAGCAACCGGGCCCGGCGCAGATCGGGATGGAAGGTGGGCGAAGGCATCGACGAGCCGTCCTCTCGCTGTCGAACCGGGTGGGGAACCGCCCGGGCCCTCGCAGCCTACGCGGATCCGATCGCCGGCCGGTCCGATTCGGACGCCCGGATATTCGGTTGCCGGCCGGCACCCCATTCCGCAAGCTGATTCGATGACGATCGGCCTGCCGCCCGATGTGGTGGACAATATCCGCACCACTTTCGAGGAGCGCGGCGAACGCTGGCTCGCGGACCTGCCGGGGATGGTGGACCGGCAGTGCCGGATGTGGGAGTTGGAACTGATCGGGCGGCCGTTCTCGGGTGGTACGCATTCGTTCGTTGCGCCGGTGCGGCGTGGCGACGGCTCGGTGGCGGTGCTCAAGATCGCGGTACCCGATGAGGAGAACGCCGGTGAGGCCACCGGAATGTACTGCTACCAGGGTGAGGGCGCGGTCCGGCTGTACGATTTCGACCCGGCGAGCGGCGCGTTACTGCTCGAATGGGCGCGGCCGGGGACCCCGCTGATCGCACAACCACGGATTCCGCTGGAGGGCAGGCCCGAGAACACCGGCAAGATCCGGATCGCCTGCGCGCTGTACCGCCGCCTGCGCCGCCCGCCCACCGAAATTCCGGCCGGATTCCCCGCCCTGCCGCTGGTGGCCGATATCGTCTCCGACTGGCAACAGAGCCTGTTCACCCCGGAGCTGACCGCCTACCTGCCCGCGGAGGTCACCGCCCGCGCCCGTGACCTCCGCGCATGGCTCACCGTCCCCGACGGCCCGCTGCTGATCGTCAACCGCGATACCCATCTGGGCAATATCGTCGCCGCCGAACGCGAGCCGTGGCTACTCATCGATCCCAAGGCCTTCCTCGGTGAAGCGGCCTTCGATGCCGGTTTCCTCATTATGAAACAAGTGGAGACCCGCCCCGATGCGGTCCTGGCGCGCCGGATGGTCGCCGCCACCGCCGACGGTCTCGACGTGGATCGCGAGCGAGCCCACGCCTGGGCCTATCTGCGGACGATCGAGGAGATCGGCTGGTCCCTCGAGGACGAGCGGCCCGACGATGCCGCCCGCTACCGCGAGGTGCTGGCCGCCCTGTCGTGAAGACCCGGGCTGCATATCCATTCGGCAGGCCGGTGACCGGCACGGCCAGTATGGTTGTGGCGCAGATCGTATCGGCGCGCAGCGGCCGGTCCTGATCGATGGGAGGGTCGCTCATGCGCTGGGACAGTGTGGCCGCCTGCGGTCCCGAATCGTTCTCCGGACTGGCCGACGGATTCGTCCCGATGGCACACGAATTCGGCGACGAACCGAATTGGCGGGCCGGCCTCACCACCCAGGCATCGGGCACCTACACCTTGCTGCACTGGGATCAGCGCGGCGGGCGCCGCTGCCACCGGACGGTCAGCCATATCCGTGCCGTCCCGGGCGACGATTTCTACTGGGTCGTGATCCCCGACCGCGGCCCCTTCGGGATCCGTTTCGGCGACGACATCACCCGGATCGAACCCGGTCAGGCGACGGCGGTGGGTCTCGACAAGCCGTGCCATCTGGATATTCCCGAGATGGCGGCCTATGCCATGCAGGTGCCGCGCACCGAATTCGACCACCGGGTGCGCCCGCGTAAGCATATGAACCGGGTCTTCGATATGACCCGCGGCCTGGGCCGGGTCGCCGACGCCATGATCCGCGGCGCGCACGCCGAACAGTCGCGGCTTTCCGATCGCGAATTCAACGCGGTCTGCGACCGCATCACCGAATTGCTGTGCATGATGGCCGCCGGCGAGACCGCACCGCAGCGCGCCCACCACGCCGAGGTCGCGGAGAGTATCCGCCGCTACCTGCGCACCCATATCGGCCGCGGCGATGTCCGGCTACCCGCCGTCGCGCGGGCGCTCGGCTGGTCGGAACGGCAACTGCGGGTGGTATTGCAGGAATCGGGCACCACGTTCCGTGACGTCCGCCGTGAGGAAGCGCTGCGGGTGGGGGGGCGCGAAAAAGGGGGGGGGGGCGGCCCCACCCCC
>NZ_JARWPM010000218.1 GCF_029869215.1 Nocardia carnea | reverse complement strand
GAGGATCTGCGACATGAACGGCAGCACCGGCATCTCACCGACCCCACCACCGGGCAGTTCGGCCAGCCGCTGTTCCTCCGCGTCCCCCACCTGCGCGATTTCGGCGAGCGCCGCGACCGTCCGATGCTCGAACACCTCCCGCGGGGTGAACGCGATACCGCGGGTGCGGGCCCGCGACACCAATTGGATCGACAGAATGCTGTCCCCGCCGAGCGCGAAGAACGAATCGTCGACGCCCACCCGTTCCACACCCAGCACCTCGGCGAACACCTCGGCCACGATCTGCTCGGCCGGAGTCGACGGCGCCCGGAACTCACGCGCTTCGAAAACCGGTGCCGGCAGAGCCTTACGGTCCAATTTGCCGCTGCTGTTCAGCGGTAGCGCATCGAGCAGCACCCACACATCGGGCACCATGTAGGAGGGCAGCCGGCCCGCCAGATCGGTACGCAGCGCATCGGTGTCGATCGCTGCACCGGTGGACGGCACGACATAACCCACCAGCTGATCGCCGGCCGGGGTATCGCCGCGCACCACCACGACGGCCTGGCCCACCTCGGGCAGGGCCGCCAGCGCCGACTCGATCTCGCCGAGCTCGATCCGCAGACCACGCAACTTCACCTGGAAGTCCGTGCGGCCCAGATACTCCAGCTCACCGGCGGCAGTCCAGCGCACCAAGTCACCCGTGCGATACATCCGCTCACCCGTGTCGTACGGATTCGCCACGAAACGATCCGCGCTCAGATCCGGACGCGCCACATAACCACGCGCCAACTGCACACCAGCCAGATACAACTCACCCGCAACACCCACCGGCACCGGCCGCAACCGGCCATCCAGCACATACACCCGCGTGTTGAACACCGGCGCACCGATCGGCACCGTGTTCTCATCCGCGTCGGTCACCTCGTGATAGGTCACGTCGACCGCGGCCTCGGTCGGACCGTACAAGTTGTGCACCGCCGCACCGGTAAGTTCCCGCAACCGCTGCGCCGGCTTCGGCGGCAATGCCTCACCCGAAGCGAAAACCATACGCAACGAACCACACGACAGGGCTCCACCCGCCGCAGCCGGTTCGGGCAGGGCACCGACGAACGCGCTCAACATCGACGGCACGAAATGCGCCACCGTCACGCCCTCGGTGTCGATGACCTCGGCCAGGTAGGCGGGGTCGCGATGACCGTCCGGTTTCGCCACCACCAACCGCGCACCGATCTGCAACGGCCAGAAGAACTCCCACACCGACACATCGAACGTCGACGGCGTCTTCTGCAGCACCACGTC
>NZ_JARWPM010000217.1 GCF_029869215.1 Nocardia carnea | reverse complement strand
CCTATAACTCCCACCCCCGCGCGCGGTGGGGGGGCCGCGCCCCCCCCCTTATTGGGGGTGGCGGGTTGGGGGGGGGGGGGGGCGGGGGCCGCGACGGCCGGGCGGTTGTTAGAGTCCCGGCTGTACACGTTCTCAGGGCGGGGTGGAATTCCCCACCGGCGGTAATGGCATCCGGGCCGATCCGGAGGCACGAGCCCGCGAGCGCCACCCTCCCCCCCGCGGCCGGGGGGGCGGGGGCCGCGCCGGCCGGCGCGGGCGCCACGAGGGAGGCGCCCGCCGCAATGGCGAGCGCGGACATTGCGATCCGCGATCCTCGGGTGCGAAGCACTGGTCTAGCCGTCCTTACCTCGGGTACATCTGGGCGACGCTGAAAAGCCGTCGTTTCGGGGTCACTCTAAGGACACCGGCGCGCGTTGTACAGCACCGGGGTCGGGATTGCGACCCCTGTTTCGCTGTGCTACCAGACAGTAGCGGAGAACTCCTGTGACCGATGTGAAATTTGAGGCGTTTGTGAACGTGTGTCGCGTGGCTGCCCTATGATCCCCGGCCGCCGCGGATTCCGCCGCGAGGCGGACACGAACGATCGGGCCAACCGGTCGGGCCGCGCCCGGAGCCGGTCGGGTTAATGTATTCGCGGGCCGGATACTCCTGCCGACGCGCGCCCGCGCCCGGTCCGGCCGCCGACCCGGACCGACCCGAAAGCCCATGTCTCGAAAGCCCATGTCTTGAATCAGCCCAGCGCCCGGACCGCCCGCCGGGGGTTCACACCGTTCCGCCTGGCCCTGGCGGCACTCGGGATCACCGTGCTGGCGCGACTGCTGTGGATGCTCTTGACGCCCAACGGGATGAACCTGGTCGATCTGCACGTCTACGTGGACGGTTCGGCGTCGCTGCTCACCGACCATCTCTACGATTTCACCTACGCCGAGAAGACCCCCGATTTCCCGCTGCCCTTCACCTATCCGCCGTTCGCCGCGGTGGTGTTCTATCCACTGCACTTCCTGCCGTTCACCGTGGTGGCGATCCTGTGGCTGTTCGCGATCGTCGCGGCCCTGTACTGGGTGGTGCGGATAGCGTTCGAATTACTGCTCGGCCCCGAAGCACTCACCCAACCGCGCTGGCAGACGGCCGCGGTCGCGTGGACGGCGGTGGGCCTGTGGTTCGAACCGGTGCGCACCACGATCGACTACGGGCAGGTCAACGTCTTCCTGATGCTCGGCGTGATGCTCGCGATCCGGAGTACGCGGTGGTGGATTTCGGGCACGCTGGTCGGTGTCGTGGCCGGGATCAAACTGACGCCGGCGATCAGCGGGGTGTATTTCCTGGCGCGGCGGCGCTGGCTCGCCGCGCTCTGGTCGGCCGTGGTCTTCGGCCTGACGGTGGGCGCGAGTTTCCTCCTGAACCCTGAGGAAACCCGGCGCTATTTCGGCACCCTGCTCGGCGACGCCGACCGGATCGGGCCGGTGGGGTCGGTATGGAACCAGTCGCTGCGCGGCGCGCTGAGCCGGCTGCTGGGCAGCGATGTCGGCACCGGGCCGTGGTGGCTCGCCGGGATGCTGGTGACCGCCGTGCTGGGCTGGTTCGCGTGGCGGGCGCTGCAACGCGACGATCTGCTCGGCACCGCGCTGATCGTCCAGTTGTTCGGGCTGATGATGTCGCCGATCTCCTGGTCCCATCACTGGGGCTGGCTGCTGCCGGCGGTGTTGTGGCTGCTCTACGGCCCGTTCCGCGCGGTACCGGGCGCGCGGATCCTGGCCGGGTACTGGCTGGTCACCACCCTGCTGGGCGCGCCGTGGCTGCTGTCGTTCCTGCAGGATTCGATCTGGACGATCTCCCGGTGGGGGGTGTGGTCGTGGCTGGGTGCCGTCGACGCGATCGGTGTGCTCGCCCTCTACGGCTGGACCATCTGGGCGGGCCGCAGGGTCGCGGCACCGGTTACCCCGCCAGCCGATCTATCTCCCGGGCCAGCGCCACGTCCAGTGCCGTGAGCCCGCCCGCGGAATGGGTGGACAAGGTGAAGGTGACCTTGCGCCAGCGGATATCGATATCGGGATGATGGTTCGCCGTTTCGGCCGCCTCGGCGACACGTTGCACCAGGTCGATCCCGGCGAGGAAGGTCGGAGCCTCCACGGTGCGGGTGATGGCTTCGCCGGTCCGCGACCACGCGGAGAGCGAATCGAGCGCGGCGGTGATTTCGGATTCGGTGAGCAGTGGTGTGGTCATACAGCCGTGGTACCCCGGCCCGTGGCGATTTACCACGACCATCTCCGGCCTGACGCGCTCAGGCGGTGTCCATGCGCCCGAGCACGAGCCCTCCGTGGTGACGCTGCGCTACCGCCTCCGGGCCTGACGCGCTCAGGCAGTGTCCATGCGCCTGAGCGCGAGCCCTCCGTGGTGACGCTGCGCTACCGCCTCCGGGCCTGACGCGCTCAGGCGGCGCGCGCCTTCTTCAGGCCCTTCTTCAGTTCCTTACCGGTGGCGCCCGTGGCCTCCAGGCGCTTCATCCGCATGATGACCACAGGGCATTTCACGCAGCGCGTCTTCTTACGACAGCACTTCTTCTTCGGCTTGAGGCTCGAAACCTCGCTCGCCTTGACCTTGCCCATGCTGGTTAGCATAACCTAACCTTCGGGCGCCGCTGCCGGGCCATCACGGTCCCGGTAGGGTGTAAACGGCCCAGATGCCCGGTGCGTCCGTATCTACCCGTTTCCAGGGTCCGGCCGATAAGCAACAGCCAACCAGCAGGAGGAACCGGCGTGTCGTCTGCACGCGATTTTCGCAACGTCGCCATCGTGGCACACGTCGACCACGGCAAGACGACGCTCGTCGACGCCATGCTGCGGCAGTCCGGCGCCTTCGCCGAACGTGCCGAACCCGTGGACCGGGTGATGGATTCCGGCGATCTGGAGCGCGAGAAGGGCATCACCATTCTCGCCAAGAACACCGCCGTCCACCGGCATCATCCGGACGGCAGCGTCACGGTCATCAACGTGATCGATACCCCCGGCCACGCCGATTTCGGCGGGGAGGTGGAACGCGGCCTGTCCATGGTCGACGGTGTGGTGCTGCTGGTCGACGCCTCCGAGGGCCCGCTGCCGCAGACCCGTTTCGTGCTGCGCAAGGCGCTGGCGGCGTGCCTGCCGGTGATCCTGGTGGTGAACAAGACCGACCGGCCCGACGCCCGGATCGCCGAGGTCGTCGAAGAAAGCCACGATCTGCTCCTCGACCTGGCCTCCGATCTCGACGACGACGCCGCCGAGGCCGCCGAACTCGCCCTCGACCTGCCCGTGCTCTACGCCTCGGGCCGCGCCGGTAAAGCATCGAAGGAGCAGCCGCAGAACGGCGAGGTGCCGAACGCGGAGAACCTCGACGCGTTGTTCGACGTCCTGCTCGAGAACATCCCCGCCCCGAAGGGCGACCCGACCGCACCGCTGCAGGCCCATGTCACCAACCTCGACGCCTCGGCCTTCCTGGGCCGGCTCGCGCTGGTGCGCATCCACAACGGTGAACTGCGCAAGGGCCAGAACGTGGCCTGGATGCACGCCGACGGGGTCAAGAACGTCAAGATCACCGAACTGCTGCAGACCGTCGGCGTCGAGCGGCAGCCGGGTGAGGTCGCGGTGGCCGGCGATATCGTCGCCGTGGCCGGTATCGCCGACATCATGATCGGCGATACCCTCGCCGATCCGGAGCAGCCGGTCGCGCTGCCGCGCATCACCGTGGACGAACCCGCGATCTCGGTGGTCATCGGCACCAACACCTCGCCGCTGGTCGGCCGGGTGCAGGGCCACAAACTCACCGCCCGCATGGTGAAATCCCGGCTCGACCAGGAACTCGTGGGCAATGTCTCACTGCGCGTGCTCGATATCGGCCGCCCGGACGCCTGGGAGGTGCAGGGCCGTGGCGAACTCGCCCTCGCCATCCTCGTCGAGCAGATGCGCCGCGAAGGATTCGAGCTGACCGTCGGCAAACCGCAAGTGGTGACCCGTCAGGTCGACGGCAAGGTGCACGAGCCCTACGAGGAACTCACCATCGACTGCCCGGACGAATACCTGGGCGCCATCACCCAGCTGCTGGCCGCCCGTAAGGGCAAGATGGTGCAGATGAACAACCATGCCGCGGGCTGGGTGCGGATGGAGTTCATCGTTCCCTCCCGCGGGCTCATCGGGTTCCGCACCGATTTCCTGACCGAGACCCGCGGTACCGGTATCGCCAACGCGGTCTCGCACGGCTACGCGCCGTGGGCCGGTGAGATCCGGGCCCGGCACACCGGTTCGCTGGTCTCCGACCGGTCCGGCACCGTGACCCCGTTCGCAATGATCCAGCTCGCCGACCGCGGCCAGTTCTTCGTGGAACCGGGCGCGGAGACCTACGAGGGCATGGTCGTCGGGATCAATCCGCGCGCGGAGGATCTCGATATCAATGTGACCAAGGAGAAGAAGCTCACCAATATGCGGTCCTCCACCGCCGATGTGATGGAGACGCTGGCCAAACCGCTGCAGCTGGATCTGGAAGCGGCGATGGAATTCTGCGCGGCCGACGAATGCGTGGAGGTGACTCCCGAGGTCGTACGGGTGCGCAAGGTGACGCTGGCCGCCAACGAACGGGCACGGGAACTGTCCCGCCGCAAGGCCCGCGACCGGGCCGCGCTGTAACCGGTTTCGCCGCCGGACGTGGTGGCCGGGCGTTGGGTAGAGTGCCGAGGGTGATTTCGGGGAGGCGCGCGGTGTGGCGCGGGCTGCTGGTGCTGTTGGCGGTGCTCCTTCCGGTGCTGGCCGGATGTGCCGCCGACCCACCGCCGCCCATCGCCAGTACCGACAGTCCGAAAACCGAACCGGCACAGCCCACCAAGAACACCGTGGTGGTGGCCGTCGACGACATCGGGATCGGGTTCAATCCGCATCTGCGGTCGAACCAGTCGCCGGCGACGTCCGCGGTGGCGGCCATGGTGCTGCCGAGCCCGTTCCGCCCGACCCCCGATCCGGCGGCACCCGGCGCCACGCTGTGGGTGCCGGATACTGCTCTGATCGATTCGGCGACGGTCACCTCGCAGGCCCCGTTCACCATCACCTACCAGTTGAAGGACCAGGCCAACTGGTCCGACGGCGCGCCCATCGCGGCCGAGGATTTCTGGTACCTCTGGCAGCAGATGATCACCCAGCCCGGGGTGATCGACCCGGCCGGTTATCGGCTGATCTCCGAGGTCCGGTCCTCGGGCGGCGGGAAAACGGTGACGGTGGTGCTGAACGAGCCGTATCCTGCGTGGCCGCAGTTGTTCGCGAATCTGCTGCCCTCGCATCTGATGAAGGATTCTCCGGGCGGTTTCCAGCGCACACTGGTCGAGCAGATTCCGGTATCGGGCGGGAATTTCACCATCGAATCCGCCGATCCGGGTCGCGACGAGATCCTGCTGGAACGTAACGACCGGTTCTGGGGCACGCCGGCCCGGCCGGATCAGATCCTGCTGCGCCGTGGCGGCACCACCGCGCAGCTCGCCGATTCGCTGCGCAACGGTGATACCCAGATGGCGCTGGTGCACGGCGGGGTGGCGACCGAGGCACAGCTCGCGGCGATCCCGTCGGTACGTACCGCGATCATGCCGCAGTCGCGGCAGCTGCGACTCACCCTCAACGGTCGCGAGGGTGTACTCGCCGATCACCGGGTGCGCACGGCGGTGCTTTCGCTGCTGGATCCGGCCCTGCTGGCGACGGTCGGGGCGCAGACCGGGAACTGGGTGGAACCGGTGCGCGCCCAGGTGCTCTCTCCCTCCGACCCCGGCTACACACCCACCGCACCGCCCCGCCTCAATGCCGATCAGGCGTTCGGGCTGCTGGCCGAGGCCGGTTTCGGCCGGGCCCCGGAACCACCGCCGGTTTCGGCGACCTCCCCGGCCCCGCGACCGCGCTCGCTGGCCCGCAACGGTGAACCGCTGGTGCTCCGGATCGGCGCGGTGACCGGTGACGATACCGCCCTCGCCGTGGCGAACACCGCCGCGGACCAGTTGCGCAGCGCCGGAATCGACGCCTCGGTACGCAACCTCCCCGCCGACGAGTTGTACGGCAAGGATCTCGTCGAGAACACCGTCGACGCCGTGGTCGGCTGGGAGGCGACCGGCGGCGACCCCGCCACCGCCCTGGCCTCCCGCTACGGATGTCCGCCCGTCGCGCCCGCCGTCGATCCCGAGGAAGGAACCGAGACCGAGGTGCCCGCCGCCGTGGAAGCCGCGCGGCAGGCACCCAGCAATCTGTCCGGTATCTGCGATCCGGCCTTCCAGCCGGCGATCGACGGCGCCCTGCGCGGTGTGGAGGTCCCCCGGACACTGGGCGATGCCGAACCGCGGTTGTGGGGCGAATCCATCGTGCTGCCGATCGTGCAGGACAACGTGGTCGCCGCGGCAGGTCCGTCGGTGGACGGTGCGTCGCTGAGCGGGGCCATCCAGGCGGGCATCTTCGGTGACGCGGCGATGTGGCGGCGGATCCCGTGACCGCGCCCGATCGCGCCGCGGCGAAGGCATCAGGTGCCCGAGGTGAGGGCGGGTTGCTGCTGGTGCACGCCCATCCCGACGACGAGAGCATCACCACCGGCGGCACCATCGCCCACTACCGCCGGCTCGGGGTCCCGGTCACGGTGGTGACCTGCACGCTCGGCGAGGAGGGCGAGATACTCGGCGACGAATGGGCCGGGCTCGCCGCGGACCGGGCCGACCAGCTGGGCGGCTACCGCATCGCCGAATTGACCCGTGCGCTCGCCGAACTCGATGCGGGCCCGCCCTGTTTTCTCGGCGGCGCCGGCCGCTGGCGTGACTCCGGGATGGCCGGAACCCCGGCCGCGGAGCATCCCCGCGCGTTCGTCCGTTCCGGGGAGGCCGCTGTCGAGGCACTCGTCGAGCTGATCCTACGGCTACGGCCCCGGGTGGTGGTGACTTACGATCCGCGCGGCGGCTACGGGCATCCGGACCATATCCGGGCGCACGAGGTCACGACTGCCGCGGTGACCACCGCGGCCGGCCGGGGCTGGGACACCCCCAAGCTGTACTGGACCGTCACCGACGGCGATTCGCTGCGCGACCATCTGCGGGCGCTGGCCCGGCGCACCATCGATGAACTGCCCGGAGCCCTCCCGCCCGGCTGGCGGCTGGCGGCGGAAAACGAACTGGCCTGCGTTCCCAGCGATTCGGTGACCACGACGATCGATGTGGCCGGCGTGCTGACCGCCAAGCGGGCGGCGCTGCGCGCCCACGCCACGCAGCTCACGGTCGCTCCGTCGGGCCGCGAATTCGCGCTGACCAATATGGTCGCCCAGCCGGTGCTACCCGAGGAGCACTACATCTTGGCCCGCGGCCGGATCGGCCCGCGCGACGCCGACGGCCGCGAGGACGATCTGTTCGCCGGACTCTTGTAGCCCCGCGAGGACACCGACGGCCGCGATAACGACCGGTCCGCCTCACCCACACGGCCCCCGCAAGCGGCATCGAAAGCCGAGCTGACGAACCCGCTCCGCGCCCGCACAGCCCTCGCGAGCGGGACCGACTGCCGCGCCGACGACGAGCCGTTCGCCGGACCGGCGTCGCCGGGGCGCGGGCGGTGCCGAATAGACTCGTCCGCATGCAGCACTGGGAACTGGAGGGTGACCCGGCCCGCGCGGCGCGGGTGACGGCAGGCGCGCCGCCGGCAGCACGGCCGCGCGGATGACCGCCGCAGTGCAAGACCCGGCAGACACCGGGCCGCGTTCGCGATGGGCCGGCCGGGTCGCCGCGGTGCTGAACGGCATACCCGGCCCACTGATCGTCGCCGTCCTCGTGGTGGACGCGGTGATCGCGCTGATCCTCGAGGTCGCCTATCTGCCCGTCTATATCGGCGCGGTGGCGGTACCGATCACCGCGGTACTGGCCGGACCGGTGAATCTTGCCCTGGTGTGGGCTGTTTCGACGGTGAGTACCCGCTTGTCGGTGCTGTTCCTGCCGGTCGGCGCCTGGCTGGCCGCATTCCTGATCGCCGCCAGCCGCGGCCCCGGCGGCGATTTCCCGCTGCGCAGTAATCTGCCCACCCTGCTGTTGTTTCTGTGCGGGGCGGTGGTTCCGCTGATCTACATGTACGTGGTGGCGAACCGGCCGAAACCGGGGACGAAGAAGTAGCGGCACCACCGAGGGCGCGGGTGCTGCGCCGCGCGACCGCGATCGGCGTGGTTCACCAGGCGCCGTACTCCGCGGCGAGAATGTTGTTCACATCCACTCCCACCCCGTCCACGGTGCGGTCGTCGATCTCGAATTGATGCAGATGCGCCGCGGGATGCACGAATCCGTCCGGCGTACCCCAATCGTGCTGCCAGAACCAGGCCGCCGCACCGGCGACCCGAGCCAGTTCGATGGTGGGCGCATTGGCATAGACACCGGTGTTCCGCGGTCCGAGCACCGACTGCCAGCCCTGCAGATACGGCAGGATGAGAGTCGCGAAATCGACCGGGGTGGGGTTGTCGTCGATGGACGCGTAGATCGGGCGATCGTCCGGACCACCCGCCGCACGATGCAATTCCAGCCCTCGTTCGGCGTGCCGCTTCCCGGCTTCCATCCCGCCGCGCCAATCCGCGGTCGGCCCCTTCCCGAACTGGTAGCAGGACACGATCGCCAGCCCGGCCGCCCGCAACGCCTCGACTTCCCCGGCCTGCAACGGTTTCCCCGCCATCCATTCCGCCCCCGGCCGCCGATCCGAGACATACCGGATCACCCCGGCATGCCCGGCCGCTTTGATCGCCGCCGCCGACGGCACGCCCCCGGCGTAATCGAGCAATGTGCCCAGCGGCGCCGCTCCGGCCGGCCGGGCGGCGAACACCGAACCCACCGCCCCCGCCGCAACCCCGGCCGCGGCATACCCGAACAACGCACGACGTGACAACACAGAACCCATCCCGAGACTCCTTCACACCCGCACCAACGGCAACCCAGCGTGCCCGGCGCGCCCGCCCCGCTCTGCGCACCGGAACCTCGAACGTGCAGGTATTGCACCACATGCCTCGCCTCCGCGACCCCCAACGCGCGGGCCACACCCGGGGGCGCCCCAGAACGCCCCCCGGGTTAAACAACCCGGGGAGGCGCGGGGGGGAGGGCCCGGGCCAGGGGGGGGGGGTGGGCGGGTGTGTGGAGAGCACCCCG
>NZ_JARWPM010000216.1 GCF_029869215.1 Nocardia carnea | reverse complement strand
ATCAATGTCGCGCCCATGGTTGATGGTTTCTTTCTGGTCTCGGGGGTCACTGCGCCGGCCGCCCTCTACCCCCGGCGGGGGCGGGGGCTGCCTAACCGGGGGCCGCGCCGTACTGGTTCGGCGGGCGTTTCGGGGACTTGGCATGCCGTGCGGTGTTGCCGGAAATATGTAACATTCGGGTGGCAACGCGCCGCGGCGCGTATTGGCCGCCCTGGCGGGTCGCGTAAACTCTTCGCCGCTTCAGCGGTCATAGCCGGAATCTGTTACCGTTTACTGCGTTTCGTCGCGCTCGGTAACTGCGGTAAGAGTGATTGCGGGTCGCTATGGCTGGATGCAGAAGTTTCTCGGGGATGCTGATCGCACTCACCGTCGCTGTGGCGACCGTGGCGGCAGGCTCGCTCACCGCTCCCGCATACGCCCAGCCGCCGAATCCGGCGCGCCCGGCCACCGAACTGCCGGTCAGTAGCTGCCCGGCGCTGTACGCCCTGGGTATCCAGGGCACCGGCGAATCCTCGCCGGACGCCGCCCCCACCACCGATACCGGCATGCTTTCCACGGTGTTCCGGCCGCTGCTGGCCGCGGCACCCGAAGAGGAACTCGTCCAGCGCGCCTACGTGCCGTACGAGTCCAGTTTCGGTGGTATCGACGGCGGTAGCGCCACCCCGTACTCGGATTCGGTGAGCGGCGGCCTGATCCGATTGCGGACCATGGCGGTTTCGGTCGCCCAGCGGTGTCCCGACACCCGGTTCGCGATCGTCGGGTATTCCCAGGGCGCCCATGTGGCTTCGGTATTCGCCCAGGAGGTGGGCCAGGGCCAAGGGCCGCTGCCCGACGACAAGATCGCCGCCGTGGCCCTGATCGGCGACCCCACCAGAACACCGGGCGCCCCGCTGTTTCCCGGCGCCCCGGGTAAGGCGAACCCAGATCCGGCCCCCGGCACCGACGGTGCGCAGACCGCGCAGATCGCCGCGCTGCCACAGGCACCCGCCACCGGTGGCGGTATCGCACCGAACCGGGACACCCCGGAGGATTTCGGCACCCTGACCGGACGCGTGGCCAGCTTCTGCGCGGCCGGTGATCTCGCCTGTGACGCGCCCGAGGGCGCGCCGATCCTGAAGGCGGTGGCCAGTATCGTCGGGCAGGCGAAGTTGAGCGGTGGCGATCCGATCGCCTCGCTCACCTCCGTGGCCCAGGCACTCGCGTTCACCTCGATCAAAACCGCGACCAAGGTGGTCAACGAGGACATCTCGGGCACCTCGCTGGCCAACCTGAACATCTCGCCGAAGAAGTCGATCTCCGAGCGGCTGGCCGATGCCGCCGATCCGCGTACGCCGTTGGATATTCCGGGGGCGATGCGGGCCTTGCTCAAGGTCGGCATGATCGGCTTGAACGCGGTCGTCACGGTCGTACGGACGGTACTGAACCCCACCGCGATCGCCGAACTCGCGACAGCGGGTCTGGCCAATCCGCCCGCGGCGCTGCTCATGCTGGGCGTCAAACTGCTGGGCGCGATTCCGCAGCTCATCCCGCCGACCACCGGGATCCGCCTGGTGAGCCAGGCGTTCAACGCGGTGATCGACAATATCCAGGACAATCACGCGCTGCTCGACACCACCACCTGGGTGCGGTACTGGGACACCATCCAGCGGCATCAGGCCTATGGCAACGCGGCGATTTCGGCCACCGGAGAAGCGCCGACGAAGTTCATCGCCGACTGGTTCGCCGCCGCCGCGCGGGATCTCGCGAACGCCCACGGCAGCGGTAGCGAACCGGTTTCCGAGCGGACAGCGCCGCCGATCGCCACCGCCCCCGGCGCCGGTACGCCACCGGTGGGGGGATTCTCCGGGCCCGAAACCGGCGCGTCGCCTGCGCCCGCTCCCTCCGGTACGGGACAATTCCCATTCGGGACAGGACCCGGCGATGTCTCGCAAGGCGAGCCGTCTGCGGGCCTTCCCGCGGCACCCCCGACAACCGAAAACGACTCGTTCTCCGTGAACTGATCGCCGAGAGGGATCGATGATGCGACATCACGTGCCCGGCGCCACGGGAATGGGGGAATGTTGAAGTCCTACAAAAAGCTCGACCGATGGTACGGCCCGCTCGAACCCGAAGGGGAGGGCGGCGCCGCGGACAGCCGGGTCCGGATGTCCGAGCCGGAGTTCGCCGCGGACACCGGCGATACCGGTCCCGCCAGATATCCCGACTACATCGCCCAGGCCGGTAGCGCATCCGCCGCGCCCGATCCCGCGCCCGCCGAACTGGCGGGCCGGCGCACCGAATTCACCGGCGGCTGGTCCGATTGGGTGGACGAACCGGCCGGCGACCGCGCGGGCGACCTGTTGCGCCTACCGCGTTCCGGCGACGACGAGTATCCCGAACCCGTGCGCATCGGCCGGGGCCCCGGCCGACTGCGCGATGCCGCCGATTCCGGCAATGCCCGCCGCCGGCGCACCGTCGGTGTGCTGATCGCCGTGGTCGTCGTCCTCGCGATCGCCACCGCTGTGGTGGTGTATCTGCTGACCCCGGGCGCCCCGCGCGCCGCGGGCCCCGACGACGGAGCCGGACTGCGCTTCACCTCCGGTAGCGCCCAGACCGGACCCGCCGCCCGCTGCCCGGACGAACGGACCGGCTCGGTGGTCCGCGGGGCCGGCGCCGGCGGAACGGATTCCGGACCGGCGGCGATTCTGCGTTTCCAGTACGCCTACTACGTACACCGTTCCGGTGCCGTGGCCCATGAGGTGGTCGCACCCGGCGCCGCGGTATCCCCCGCCGAGGTGATCCAGGCGGGAATCGACAGCGTGGCACCCGGTACCGGGCACTGTGTACGCATCGTGGCCGTGGCCGACGGGCGGTATTCCGTCGAGGTCACCGAGTACCGGCCCGGTGGTGCGCCGGCTACCTACAGCAGGCAGACGGTCACCACCGCGGTGATCGACGGCCGCACCCTCATTACGGGTATTACGGCCGGATAGAGGAGAGTGCAGGATGGGAGAGGATTGGAGCCGCTGGCTCGACACCGCACCGGATTCGGTGGATGCGGACGAGGCCGACGGGAGCGGGAAGGCGCCGGTCGTGCGGTTGCGCGGTGAGGGCCGCCGCCGCGGGCCCGGCGCGGCCCGGCCGATCCTGGTGGTCGGCGGCTGCGGCGGCGCCGGAACCACCACCACCGCACTGGGCCTTGCCGGTGAGCTCGGGCTCGCGGGTACGGCGACGGTGGCCGTGGACGCCACCCCGGCCGGCGGTGATCTCGCCCTGCGCGGCGCCGACGAGCATCTGCATCCGATCAGCCTGCAGCAATGGTTGTACGGCCGGGGCGACGACGAACCGGCACCGCTGAAGGACTGTATGTCGCGGGCCACCTCGGGAATCGGCTTGCTGTGGCGCGATGCCGCACCGCTGCGGCGGCGGGCCAGCTACCTCACTGTGGCGCGTGCGGTCGACCAGGCCGGATACATCGGTGTTTTCGACGGCGGCAGTCCGATCGCCGGCCGGCAGCTGCGGCCGCTGCTCGACGACGCGGATGTGGCGCTGGTGCTGGCCATTCCGGCACGTACCGATGCCGCCAACCGGCTGCGGGTCACCCTCGAATGGCTGGACGACGAATACGGCGACCAGTCCGAACCGATGGGCGGCGGTATCGTCGGCGACACCACGATCGTGATCTCGCATCAGCAGCCGGGCGTCGATTCGCGGGTCGCCGACCATTTGCGCGAACATCTCTCGGGCTGGGTCCGCGATATCGTCGAGGTGCCCTACGACCCGCATCTGGCCCGCGGTGAACTGGTCCGCCATATCGACCTGGCCGATCGGACCCGCCGGACCTACGAGCAGTTGCTCGCGGGGGTGGCCGCGTGATGCGAGACCCGCGCCGCCGCACCGGCCTCCGCCGATCGCATGCCACCACCCGTGGGGAGGTATCACGCGATACCCCTGCCGCCACGGTTTCCGCTGATCCCCGGCGGCACCGCCGGGAGTTGGCGTCGTGGTGCGACACCTCCGCATTCGCCGTGGTCTCCGCTGATCGCGGGCAACATCGTCGGGAGGAGGCATCATGGCAGTTGCTATGAATCTTCCTCGCCGTCCCGAACGTCACACCACCGCCGGAGTGGTCCCCCCGCCGGAATCGCGCCGCGCCGCGATCTGGGATCGGCCGGTGCCGGGTGCCGGGCGCGCACCGCTGATCTGGCTGCTGGGCGTCCACGGCGGCGCCGGTGCCAGTTCGCTCGCCCATGTGCTGGCGCCCGCGGCGGATTGCGGGCGGCGCTGGCCGGGTGTCTACGAGCGCGAATCGCCGTTCGTGGTGCTGGTGGCCCGGGAAACCATTGCGGGGCTGACCCATGCCCATGATCTGTTGCGCCAGCATCATGCCGGGCTGGCCGGGCCGAGCCAGGTACTGGGCCTGATCACCGTGGCGGCGCGCCCGGGCCGGATGGCACCGGAGATCCGCCGGTACCGCGATGTCGTCGCTTCGCTCGCCGGACAGGTGTGGCAGGTGCCGTGGTACGAGGAGTGGACGCTGGTCGAACCGGAGAAGTTGCCGGTGTGGACGCCCGGCGTGGCGGTGACCGCCCAGCGCCGGCGCCGCATCGACCCGTTGGACGAAGTACCGCTCGATATCCGGGAACTCGGCGCGGAGATTGTCGCGGCCGCCCGCGCCGCCCTGGAAGAATCGGAGGCCGCCCCCGCGCGGGGCCGATCGAGATTCGTGGAGGAGTGATGCCGTGATCGCCGTCGAGCACGTTCCCTGTTCCGTGCTCCCCGTGTCAGCGCGGACCCAATGTTGCACCTCAACTATCGAGAAAGGCACCCGATGAGCACCGTACTTCTCGCGGTTCACCAGGTTTACGACACCGCCGTTCTGGCGCAGATCGGCAATCCGACTCCGGAGGCACCGCCCGGTTCGGACAAAATCCTGCAGTTGGTCCGCTATCTCACCTGGTTCGTGCTGCTGTCGGGTATCTGCGGCATCATCTACGCGGGCGGCAAGTTCGCCTGGGAGAAGTGGACCGGTGGCGGTCTGGAATCCCCGAAGATGGTGGCGGGGGCGATGATCGGTGGTGTGGTGGCCACCAGCGCGGGCACCATCATGAACGCCGTCATCGGAACGTAAGGCTGTGATGGAATTGGTCGGGGCGGCCGAACTGCTGGCGTACAAGCAGATGCCGGCCGAGGTATTGGAACCGTTGATGCAGCTGCTGAACTGGCTGCTGTGGTTCGTTCTCATGGGGTGTCTGGCGTGGTTGATCGTCTCGGCGGGCAAATTGTGGCTCACCTTCAAGGGCGATCTGGCGATGAACGACGCCTCGCACGGAGTGCTCATGAGCCTGCTCGGCGCCGCCGTCGCCAGCACCGCCTCCGGTATCGCCCTGGCGTTCCTGCCCGGATGAGCCCGGGCGTGGCGAGGGGAACGACCTGCGGATGAAATCGACCCATACACCGGCCGTTCGCCGGCCCGGTGCGCTGCGGGCTGCCGGGCTGCTGTCGGTGGCGCTGCTGACCGGGACCGTGGGCTGCGGTGACGGTGACGCGGCGGCGCCGCCGGATCTGTCCGCACCGCCGACGAATGTGCGCTGGCAACCTTTCCAAGGGGTACCGTTACCGCATACCGATCAAGGTCCCGCAGCGGAAACCGACGGTGCGGCAACGGGTTTCGAGCACACGCCGACGGGTGCCGGGGTTGCGGCGATGGTGCACGCCGTGCGACTGTCGGTGGCCGATGACAGACAATGGTCGAATATCGCTGCCCGGGAAGTGGTTCCGGGACCGGCAAAGGACGAATGGGCGGTGAACCGGGTGCAGGTGTCCATCAGCGGACCGGCGGATCCGGTGTATGCGCCGCGCCTGCTCGGATACCGGATCACCGAGTACACCGAGCAGCGTGCTCTGGTGGATGTGTACAGCGAGTACTCGGACAGTTCGAAGGCGGTCAACCATACGACGGTGGAGTGGTTCGCCCACGACTGGCGGTTACGCCTGCCCGATCCCGAATCGACCGCCCGGCCGATCGAGCCGGTCGTCGAATTACCGAGTGAGACAGTGAAAGTGGAGGCACCGACATGAGCGGGAAGGAGACCTACCAGCGTGACCGCGTCTCCTTCGGCGTCGTGGCGTCCGCGGCAGTGCTGGCGCTGATCGTGGTCGTGGGCGTGGTCATGTGGACCGGGCGGGAGGACGAACCTGCGGCGGGTCCGGCACCCGCGCCGGCCGTCGGCGAAGGTTTCGCCGACCCGGAGCTGGATGTGTTCAATCGCCGGATCGATATCCCGAACAATCCCGCCGGCCAGGTGCTGCCGCAGGATCCGTCGCCGCAGCGCAACCCCGGCGATCCGGACTGGCTGACGGCGGCGCCGGCGGGTACCACCGAACCCCGCGGCTGGCAGCGGGTGTACGGCGCGTCGGTACCGTTCTCCACCTCCGACGGTCCGCAGCGGATCGAGGACGGCCTGGCGGTGGGGTATTCGCATACCCCGCAGGGCGCCGCGCTGGCGGCGGCCCAGATCACCTATCGGCTCAACGCCCGTCCCGCCCATCGCGACCTCTACGTGCGGCAGGTGCGGGTATCGGCGCAGCAGATCGCGGCCTACGACCAAGCGCTGGAAGCGGAACGGTTGCCCGAGCAGCAACCCGAATCGGTCACCCGCTATCTGGTGGCCTCCGATGCGTTCAAGATCGACGACTATGCCGACGATATGGCGATAGTGCGGCTGGCGCTGCGCGCTCCGGCGCTGGACGGGAAACCGGTGTGGGTGACCATGCGATTGATCATGGTGTGGGACGCGGGTGATTGGCGGTTGAAGCCGACCACCTCGCCGAATACACAGACCGAGTATGTCGAATCGCTGGAGGGTTGGACTCGATGGTGATTCCGATGTTGGGACGGAAAGTGGAAGCTCAGGTAGTGCGCGAAGACAACGAGCCCGACCGCCGGACCCCGGCCCCCACGACCTCGCTGCGCGTATCGCTGGCCAGACGGTTCCTGACGATCTTCGCGGTGATCTTCACCGTGATGGTCGCGACGCCGACCGTCGCCTACGGCCAGACCTACGGCTTCGACGAGACCTGCAACGAAATCCACGACGCCCTCGACGATCTCGGTATTCCGGGTATCTCGCTCGGCGATGCCGCCGCGGCGGTGTGCAAGGCGGGTAACGCGGCCGCCCATCCCGGCGAGGCGGCCACAGCGGTCAAGGACAAGGCGTGGGATTCCACCTTCGGCAAGGTGGTGGATTCACTGATGAACGGCCTGGGGGAGGCCATCATCCTGGCGCTGACCTTCTGGATGAAGGTGCCGAACGAGGTCACCAGCGATTCGGGCGCGCTGTTCACCAAGATCAACGACTACACCTATCAGGTCCAGATACTGCTGCTCATCGCCTCGATCATCATCACCGGACTACGGCTGGCCGAGGCCAGACGCGGGGCCGCCATGGACGAGGCGGCCGAATCGTTCCGGATGTTCACCAGAGTGGTGTTCAGTTCGTGGATGCTCGGCGCCGTGATCGTCGCCGGTACCCAGGCCTCCGACCGATTCGCCGAATGGATCATCCAGGACTCCACCGACGGCAATGCCCGGAACATGGCCGAGCTGATGGTGAAAACCAGTAAGCTGCAGGCCTTCTCACCCGGCTTGGTGCTCATCATCGCGATCGTCGGCCTGCTGGGCGCGCTCGCGCAGATCGTGCTCGCCATCGTGCGGCAGGGGCTGCTGGTGATCGCGGCCGGGGTGCTGCCGCTGGCGGCCGCGGCGTCGGGAATGAATACGGGCAAACAGTCGTATCAGAAGCTGGTCGGCTGGATCATCGCCTTCATGCTGTGGAAACCGGTGGCCGCCATCGTGTACATGATCGCGTTCACCACCGCCGGTCATGTCGACGAGATGACTCCGGCCGGTGGTCTGCCCGATGTGGAAGAGGCCCAGCGCATGCTGGTCGCGATCGTGCTGCTGTGCAGTGTCGCGTTCGTGCTGCCCGCACTGATGCGGCTGGTCACGCCCGCCGTGGCGATCGTCGGCAGCGGCGGCTCCGGTCTGACCGCCACCGGCGGCACGCTGCTCGCGGCCGCGGGCCTGGGTGCCATGGGAACCAAGGCGGTGGGCGCGAAGGGCGCGGCCGCGCCGGGCCGCGCGGGATACGTCGGCGGCGCGGCGGGCCCGGGGGGCCCCCCCCCGGGGGGGGCGGGGGGGGGGGGGGGGGGGGGTATAAAAAAAACCA
>NZ_JARWPM010000215.1 GCF_029869215.1 Nocardia carnea | reverse complement strand
GCCGAGTCTTACCAGGCCCTCGAAGGCACATACCCCGCAACCGGACGCGACCACGGCGGCGCCGAGTCTTACGAGGCCCTTGGAGGGTTAGGCCCCGACCCGGGGTTGGGGCGGGGGGGGGGGCGGGCGCGCCCCCCGGGGGGGGGGGGGGGGGGCCGCCCCCTTGGGCCCTGGCTGACCGGGCCCCACCCCCGGGGCGGCCCGGGGCCCCACCGCGCGCTAACAGCTGGTACGGGCCGAACCCTCCAAGGGCCTCGTAAGACTCGGCGCCGCCGTGGTCGCGTCCGGTTGCGGGGTATGTGCCTTCGAGGGCCTGGTAAGACTCGGCGGCGCCGTGGTGGCGTCAGGTTTCGGGGTGTGTGCCTCCGGGGCACCGTAAGCCCGCGCCGTCGTGGTTGCGGTCGGTTTCGGTGCCGGGCACTCCGAATGCCTTGCCGGACTCGGTGCCGTCGTGGTGGCGTCAGGGTGCCGGGTTGAGCATTTTCCGGCATGCGCGCTGGACTCGGCGCCACGCGGCCTTGTGGGTATGGATTAGCCGTTGACGACGATTCCGGAGACTACGGCGACCTTCTGATCGGCGAGTTTGCTGGAGTTGCAGACCAGTTTCGCGGTGCCGAGGGCGGCGTTGGGATTGCCGACGAAGGCGCTGTCGGGATTCTCGGCCAGGATGTCGTGGACCAGTTTCTGCTGTTCCGGTTCGTCGAGCTGGGAGAATTGGGCGCACGTGGTATCGGAGGCCCGGCCGGAGGCGGGGGTTTCCTCGACGGCGGTGGTTTGCGCGGGGGCCTCGGTGCTCTCGGCGCCGGCGCTCGGCGCGGGGGTTTCGGTCGTAGCACTTCCGGTCTCGGTCGCCGGCGTCGACTGCCCGGTCGCGGTGTTCTTGCGGAGCCCGGACGCTTCGGCCGGCTCCTCCGCCGAACATCCCGGCAGCACCAGCGCCGCGAAGGCGGTAGCGGCCACGACAACAGTTGAGATTCGCTTCATCACGCATTCCCGGGTTCAACCACGCCGGAGCCTCCGACGCGCTGTATATATTGCGCCGCCTCCGGCGTCGCCGGTTCGGGGCCCCCGAAGTCTCGTTCTTCACTCCGCCGCTCCTCCGCTTCGCTCCCCGCTCTGTCGCTCCAGAACGAGACGGGCCCCGAACCATGGAGGCCGACCGATCGCATGCGGAGAAACGGGGTGGCATCGTATGGGGCCGCTCCGGCTCGGGTGCTCACGAGGCTCGCAGGAGCCGTCGAGCGACGCTCTGAGTGCAGACCGTAGACGGAAGCCCTGAGGCCTGGGCGGGGGGCGTACCGGGACAGGGAGACGTTCCCGTGCTGTCTCTGGATTGCCGACACCGCCTCTGGTCCCAGGGCTTCCGATCCGTAGTGCTGTATGGGTTACTCCGTATCCGCGGTGGACTCGGTGGTCTCCTCCGCGGCCTCGTCGTCGGCGGGCTTGGGGGTGCCGAACATTTCCTCGGTGTCGACGGTGTTGCCGGCCGAATCGGTGACGGTCACTTTGCCGACGACCTCGGCCAGGGCCTTACCGCGGCGGACATCGGCGAAGACCGCGCCCAGCTGGCCCGCCTGCTGCACCTGCTGGATGAACTGCTCCGGCGCCATCCCGTAACGCTGGGCCTGGAACAGGATGCGTTCGGTGAGTTCCTCCTGGCCGACCTGGGTGCCCTCGGCCTCGGCGACCGCGTCCAGCAGCAGCTGGGTCTTCACCGACTTCTCGGCGGCCTCCTTGGTATCGGCGTCGAACTCCTCGCGGCTGGAGCCCTGGGCCTCCAGCGCCGCGGCGAACTTCTCCTCGTCGTGGTCGAAACCGTGCACGGCGTCGTGCTGGACGGCGTCGATCTCGGCCTTGACCACGGCCTCCGGCAGCGGCACCTCGACGGCTTCCAGGAGCTTCTCCAGCACCTGATCGCGGATATCGCCGGCCTGCTGCACCTTCTTGTTGCGCTCGACGCGGGTGCGCAGATCGGCCTTCAGCTCGTCGATGGTGTCGAACTCACTGGCCAGCTGAGCGAATTCGTCGTCGGCCTCGGGCAGTTCGCGTTCCTTGACCGAACCGACGGTCACCGTGATGACCGCTTCCTTACCGGCATGCTCACCGGCGACCAGGGTGGAAGTGAATTCCTTGGACTCACCGGCCGACATGCCCTGCAGGGTTTCGTCCAGGCCCTCGATGAGCTGGCCGGAACCGACCTCGTGCGACAGCCCGGTGGTCGCGGCCTCCGGAACTTCCTCGCCGTCGACGGTGGCCGACAGGTCGATGGAGACGAAATCGCCGTCCTGCACGGGACGTTCGACACCCACCAGGGTGCCGAACCGGGCGCGCAGCGACTGCAGCTGCTCGTCGATGTCCTCATCGGTGAT
Source organism: Nocardia carnea (assembly GCF_029869215.1). GTDB lineage: Bacteria > Actinomycetota > Actinomycetes > Mycobacteriales > Mycobacteriaceae > Nocardia > Nocardia carnea_B. The sequence goes on along the minus strand of NZ_JARWPM010000215.1, from coordinate 8,779 downwards.
CTCGATGGCATCGACGGTGACGGCGATACTGCTGTAATCCTCGGGCAGGGTGATCTCCGGCCGGACATCGACCTCGGCGGTGAACGCCAACTCCTGCCCGTCCTCGATCTTGGTGATCTCGATCTCCGGCTGGCCGATGACCTTCACCTCGGAGGTGGTGACGGCCTCACTGTAACGGCCCGGCAGCGCGTCGTTGACGACCTGCTCCAATACCGCGCCGCGACCCAGGCGCGCCTCGAGCAGCTTGGCCGGAGCCTTGCCCGGACGGAAGCCGGGAATGCGCACCTGCTTGGCCAGGGCTTTGTAGGCGCGATCGAAGTCCGGCTTCAGCTCCTCGAAGGGCACCTCGACATTGATCCGGACCCGGGTCGGGCTCAGCTGCTCGACGGTGCTCTTCACGGACATGCTCCTTGTTCTCGTCGGTTCGTCTTCTCGTCGGCCCGCTCGACCGTGCCGGCGGGCCGGGTGATGGTGCGTGGTTCGGCGACAGCGCGCGGGTACGCGCCGCCGGCGTACCGTCCGGAACGGCGAGCACCTGCGGTTTCACGCGCCCGGGGTACGCATCCCGACCAGGGTAGTTGACCGGGCCGGGCAGGTTGCACGCCGGGAGGCGGTTGACCGGCTCCCGGCGGCCGAAACGCGGCGGCGCCGAGACATCATCGGCGCGGCTCAGCCCTGCGGGACCGCCACCGCGTCCGTCACGAAGACCAGGGTCTCGTTGGGGGCCACCCCGTTGCCGCCCGCGCCGTAGCCCAGGTCGGGCGGGATGATCAGCAGTCGCCGGGCACCCTGCTGAACACCTTCGAGCCCCTGCTCCCAGCCGGGGATGACCATGCCGGAGCCCAAGGTCAGTTCGAACGGTTCGCCGCGGTCGAACGACGAATCCAGCTTCTGCTTGTCCGACCAGGTGACCAGGGAGTAGTTCATAGTCAGCTGATCGCCGGGAGCGGCCGCACGACCCGAGCCGGGCGCCAGATCCTTCACCACGAGTTGCTTCGGCGGATCACAGTCGCCGGGAACGGTGATCTCCGGCGCCTCGCCGAACCCACCGGTCACCCCGATGTCCTCGGCCGTGCACTCGCGACCCTTCGACTCGGCCGATGCACCCTGAGCCGGCGCGGTCGCGGAGGTGGTAGTTGCCGTAGCGCTGTCCGAGCTGTCATCCGAACCGCATGCGCTGAGCCCGAACACCACCGCACCCGCGGCCACGACGGCGACGATCCTGCCGAATATCTGCATGAGCCGCACACTAGCTGTGTTTATTGGCGCCGACTTAGTCGGCGCGGGTTTTGGCCCGATTCGCGGCGGGCCGGAGGCGGCGGAGCTCATTCGGTTATCGGCCGGATTCACGGGTATGCCGGGCGGGGAGAGTATCGATAGCGCGACCGCACGAACCGGACACCGGGTGGCACACTGCCAGCTATCGTTGACGGTGCCCGCACCCGGCGTGCGGATTGCCCGGCGCGACCACGACCTCCAGGAGGGGCGTATGACGCAGTTGGCGAGTGCAGGCGGGGATACCGCTGCCGATAATCTCGGCGGTGACGGGGGCGAATCCATCGCTCCCCGCCCCTATGTACTGTCCGCGGAGGCCGCGGGGCCGCTGGATCCCGACGAACTGGAAACGCTGGACGCGTGGTGGCGCGCAGCCAATTATCTGTCGGTCGGGCAGATCTATCTGATGGCCAATCCACTGGTCCGCGAATCCCTGGCACCCGAGCATGTCAAACCGCGGTTGCTCGGGCATTTCGGAACGGTACCGGGGCTGAATCTCGTCTGGGTGCATGCGAATCGGGCGATTCTGGCGCGTGATCTGGACGCGGTTTTCGTGGCCGGTCCCGGGCACGGCGGGCCGGGGCCGAACGCGTGCGCCTGGTTGGAGGGCACCTATTCCGAGTTGTACAGCCATGTGCCGCGCGACGCAGAGGGTATGCGGGCGTTGTTCGCCCAGTTCTCCTTTCCGGGCGGGGTACCCAGCCATTGCGCGCCGGAGACGCCCGGTTCTTTCCACGAGGGCGGCGAGCTGGGCTATTCACTGCTGCACGCGTTCGGCGCCGCGCTGGACAACCCGCATCTCACGGTGTTCTGCGTGGTGGGCGACGGGGAGGCCGAGACCGGACCGCTGGCGGGCAGCTGGCATGCGAACAAGTTCCTGAACGCGGCGCGCGACGGCGCGGTGCTACCTATTCTCGCGCTGAACGAGTACAAGATCGCCAACCCGACTCTGCTGGCACGGATTCCGGAATCGGAGCTGGTATCGCTGTTGCGGGGCAACGGCTACGACCCGTTGATCGTCGCCGGTCGCGACCCCGCCCAGGTCCATCAAGATATGGCCGCCGCCATGGATACCTGCCTGGAGCGGATCGCGCAGATCCAGCGGGCCGCGCGCGACGGGACCGACAACTCGCGGCCGCATTGGCCGATGATCGTGCTGCGCACCCCCAAAGGCTGGACCGGCCCGCCGCAGGTGGACGGGGAGCCGGTGGAGGGCACCTTCCGGGCACATCAGGTACCGCTGCCGGCGGCCCGTAACGATGCCGGACACCGCGCGGTGCTCGAACAGTGGCTGCGTTCCTATCGGCCCGAAGAGCTGTTCAACGAGGCGGGCGCGCCGGTCTCGGAGTTGCAGCGGCTGGTCCCGGCCGGGGCGAAGCGGATGAGCGCGAGCCCGGTGGCCAACGGCGGGGCCTTGGTCCGTGATCTGCGGCTGCCGGATTGGCGCGATTTCGCGGTCGACGTACCCGGGCCGGGGCGGACGAGTCACGAGGCGACGCGGGTGCTGGGCGGGTGGCTGCGCGCCGTCACCGAACGCAATCCGGACAACTTCCTGACCTTCGCACCCGACGAGCTGGCCAGCAACCGGTTGCAGGACATTCTCACGGTCACCGGTCGCAACTGGCAGGCCGAGGTCGGCGTCCACGACGAGAAACTGGACCGTTCGGGCCGGGTGATCGAGGTGCTGTCCGAGCATATGTGCCAGGGCCTGCTGGAGGGTTACCTGCTGACCGGGCGGCACGGTGTTTTCACCTGTTACGAGGCGTTCGTCCATATCGTCGACGCGATGTTCAACCAGCACGCCAAATGGCTGGATGCCAGCGCCGCCGTCCCGTGGCGGCGCCCGCTGGCGAGCCTGAACTATCTGCTGTCCTCGCATGTCTGGCGGCAGGACCACAACGGCTTCACCCATCAGGACCCCGGCTTTCTCGATGTGGTGCTGAACAAGAAACCCGAGATCGTGCGGGTGTACCTGCCCCCGGACGCGAATACGCTGCTCTCGGTGTACGACCACTGCCTGCGTTCGCGCCATTACGTGAACGTGGTGGTCGCCGGTAAACAGCCGCAGCCGGATTGGCTGTCGGGCACCGATGCCGCGCTGCACTGCGCCCGCGGTATCGGCATCTGGGACTGGGCCGGGCATCGCGACGAACCGGCCACCACCCCGGATGTGGTGCTGGCCTGCGCCGGTGACGTGCCGACCCTGGAAACCCTTGCCGCGGCGGCGATCCTGCGCGAAAAGCTGCCCTGGCTGCGGGTGCGGGTCGTGAACGTGGTGGATCTGATGCGGCTGCTGCCGACGGAGGAACATCCGCACGGGCTCCCGGACAGCGAATTCGATACCTTGTTCACCCGGGATTCCCCGGTGATCTTCGCCTTCCACGGCTACCCGTGGCTGATCCACCGGCTCACCTACCGCCGCACCAACCATGCCGGTCTGCATGTGCGCGGGTACAAGGAACGCGGCACCACCACGACCCCCTTCGATATGGTCATGCTCAACGATCTCGACCGCTATCACCTGGTGATGGATGTGATCGACCGGGTCCCGGCACTCCGCCAGCAGGCGGCCGGGCTGCGCCAGGAGATGGTGGACGCCCGCCTGCGGGCCCGCACCTGGACCCGGCAGCACGGGGAGGATATTCCCGAGGTGGCGAACTGGCGCTGGCCCGGCTGATCGAGAGGCGACGGCAGCGGGGCGACCGGGCCTCGGGGCGGATCGTGCCCGGCAGGAAACTACCTTGCCGCACCAGAGCGGCTCGGCAACGATCACTGCATGCTGTTGACGATCACCTGCACGCCGGAACCGGGCAGTACCACGCCCGCAACCGATCTGGGGTTTCTTTTGCACAAGAACCCGGACCGGGTGCAGGAATTCGGATTGTCCTACGGCACCGCGCATGTGTTCTACCCGCACGCCTCCGCCGAACGCTGCACCGCGGCACTCCTGCTGGAAGTGGACCCGGTACGGCTGGTGCGCGGCCGGGCCCGGGACCTGCAGGCCTTCAGCCTCGGCCAGTACGTGAACGACCGGCCTTACGCGGCATCCTCACTACTGTCGGTGGCGATCGGTTCGGTGTTCCGCAGCGCGTTGCGCGGTGAGTGCGCCCAGCGCCCGGGACTGGCCGATACCCCGCTGCCGCTGCGTCTGGAACTGCCCGCGCTCGGCTGCCGTGGCGGGGCCGGCCTCGTCGAACGGATCTTCGCCCCGCTGGGCTGGACGGTCGACGCTACCCCGCTCCCCCTCGACCCGGCCTTCCCCGAATGGGGCGATTCGGCCCATCTGCGGCTGGTGCTGACCGGAACGGTGCGGGTGGCCGACGCCCTCAATCACCTCTACGTCCTGTTGCCCGTGCTCGACGGCGCCAAACACTATTGGCTCGATGCCGGTGAGGTGGACAAACTCCTGCGTGCCGGCGGCACCTGGCTCGCCGCACACCCGGAGCGCGGCTGGATCACCCGCCGCTACCTGGCCCGCCGCCAATCGCTGATCCGCACCGCGCTGGCCCGGCTGGCCGAACTCGACCACTCCGATCCCGAGGAACTCGACGCGATCGACGAAGCCCCCACCGAGGACGAGCCGAACGAACCGCCCCGCGAAGCGCGGGCAACGTCCGAACCCTTGTCCCGCACCGGTGATCTCGATGCCCGGACGCCACGGCATCCATCGCCGGCCAGGGCTACCGCGACAAGCATCCGAGGTTCGACAGGACAACCGGCCACCGCGCCGAGTGGCACCCGGTCGCACGGCGCCACGGTGCCGGGCGGTGCGAATTCGGCAGGCGCGGCGGCAAGCGCGGCGGCTGCGGCCGGCGGCAACCAGGCACGGTCGCCGGAAGAGCCGCGGAGCCGCCGAGCCGACACCGAGGTCCGGGACACGGCCATCGGTGTCCGGGCCGCGATGGACGGCGCCACGCCGGCCGGCGCTTCCGGCGATCCCGGTTCCGTGGCCCCGAGCAGCGTCGCGGGCAGCGGCTCTGCGAGCAGCAACGGCGACGGCTCCGCACCGCCGCTCGCGGTGCAGCGGCGGGCGGCGGTGGTCGCCGCACTCCGGGAGACCGGGGCCACCCGCGTTCTCGACCTCGGCTGCGGCGAGGGGGCGCTGCTGCGAGAACTGCTCGGCGACCGGTCTTTTCAGGAGATCGTGGGCGTCGACGTCTCCACCCGGGCGTTGTCGATCGCGCGGCGGCGGTTGCGGCTGGACCGGCTACCGGCCGCGGTCACGCACCGGCTGACGTTGCGGCAGGGATCGCTCACCTATACCGACAACGCCCTGCGCGGATTCGACGCCGCCGTGCTGATGGAGGTGATCGAACATATCGATCCGCCGCGCCTGCCCGCGGTCGAATATGTGGTGTTCGGCGCGGCGGCACCGCGTTCGGTGCTGGTGACCACCCCGAATGCCGAATACAACGTCCGCTACGACGGTCTGCCGGCGGGCAAGTTCCGGCACGGCGATCACCGCTTCGAATGGTCCCGTGCGGAATTCGGTGCGTGGGCGCGGCGAATCGCGGGGCACTACGGCTACCGGGTGCAGTTCGCGCCGATCGGCGGTGCCGACCCCGAGGTCGGGCCACCGACCCAGCTCGCGGTGTTCACCCGCACCGGAACAGAAGGAGTACCGCAGTGACCGAGTTGTCCGTACCGGATCTGTGCCTGGTGGTGCTCATCGGCTGCACCGGGTCGGGTAAATCGACCTTCGCCCGCACCCATTTCCCGCCGACCGCGGTGATCTCCTCCGATTTCTGCCGGGGGCTGGTGAGCGACGACGAGAACGATCAGTCGGCGACTCCCGAGGCGTTCGCCCTGCTGCACCACATCGTGGGTGTGCGGCTACGGCGTGGCCTGCGGACGGTGGTCGATGCCACCAACGTGCAGCCGGGCGCGCGCAAGGAATTGGTGGCGCTGGCCCGCGAGCACGATGTGCTGCCGGTGGCGATCGTGCTGGATGTACCGGATTCGGTATGCCTGGAACGCAACTCGCACCGGCCGGACCGTTCCGCCCTCGGCGCCCATGTGGTGCACCGCCAGCAACGCGAGCTGCGGCGCGGCCTGCGCGGACTGGAGCGGGAAGGGTTCCGCCGGATCCACACCTTGCGCGGGGTCGACGAGATCGAGGCGGCGCGGATCGTGGACGAGCGGCTGTGGAACGACCGCCGCGACCTCACCGGCCCGTTCGACGTGATCGGCGATGTGCACGGCTGCCGGTCGGAGCTGGAAACCTTGCTCACCACACTCGGCTACCGGATCGACCGGGACGACGCCGGGCGGGCCGTGGGCGCCCGGCACCCCGGCGGCCGGACCGCGGTATTCGTCGGTGACCTGGTCGACCGCGGACCCGATACACCCGGCGTGCTGCGACTGGCGATGGGAATGGTGGCCGCCGGCGACGCACTGTGCGTTACCGGGAACCACGAGAACAAGCTTGTGCGTGCCCTGTCGGGACGGAAGGTGAATCCCTCCCATGGGCTCGCCGAATCGCTGGCCCAGCTCGAGGCCGAGAGCGCGGAATTCCGCGCCGCCGTACTGGAGTTCTGCCGCGGCCTCATCTCCCACTACGTCCTCGACGGCGGGCAGCTCGTGGTGGCACACGCCGGTCTGAAGCAGCAATACCACGGCCGGGCGTCCGGACGCGTCCGCTCCTTCGCGATGTACGGCGAAACCACCGGCGAGACGGACGATTTCGGCCTGCCGGTGCGCTCCCCGTGGGCGGAGGACTACCGCGGCCGGGCGACCGTACTGTACGGCCACACCCCGGTCACCGATCTGCGCTGGGTGAACAACACCCTCTGCCTCGACACCGGCGTGGTGTTCGGCGGACAGCTCTCGGCCCTGCGCTATCCGGAGCGGGAAACGGTCTCCGTACCCGCCGAGCGGGTGTGGTACGAGCCGATCCGGCCGCTGGCACCCGTCGCCGGCGGCGCCGGGCTCGCCCCGCGCGACCCCGGCATCCTCGACCTCGACGATGTGCTCGGCCGCCGGGTCGTGGAGACGCGCACGCACGGCCGGGTGGGTGTGCAGGAGGAGAACGCGAGTGCCGCGCTCGATGTGATGAGCCGGTTCGCCGTGGACCCGCGCTGGCTGGTCTATCTGCCGCCCACCATGGCCCCGTGCGCGACCTCGGAGTTGCCGGGCATTCTCGAGTATCCGGCCGAGGCGTTCGACTATTTCCGCGACGCGGGTGTCACGCGGGTGGTGTGCCAGGAGAAACATATGGGGTCGCGGGCCGTGGTCCTGCTCGCCCGCTCCGCCGCGGCGGCCGCACAGCGCTTCGGTGTGGCACAGGGATCGGGCATGATCTACACCCGGACGGGACGCCCGTTCTTCGACGATCCGGACCTGGCCGAAGCCGTCCTGGCGCGCCTGCGCACGGCCGCCGAAACAGCCGGCCTGTTCGACGAATTGGGCACCGGATGGCTGCTGCTCGATACCGAACTCATGCCGTGGTCGGCGAAAGCGCAGCAGCTGTTGCGCGACCAGTACGCGGCGGTCGGTGCCGCGGCGCGGGCCTCGGCCGCCGCCGCCACCCAGGTACTGACGGCGGTGGACGAACGGGGTCTCGACGTCGGTGACCTGCGCGCCCGGATGGCCGCCCGGTCCGCCGATATCGACGCCTTCACCCGCGCCTACGGCCGCTACTGCTGGCCGGTGGACGGGCTCACCGGTCTGCGCCTGGCACCGTTCGGGTTGCTCGCCGGTGAAGGCGCGAACTACGCGGTACGCGATCACCACTGGCAGCTCGGCATCCTCGATCGCTTGGTCGCCGCCGACCCCGAGCTGCTGACGGCGACGCAGCGCGTGGATGTCGACCTCACCGATCCGGGCAGCGAGGCCGCCGCCACCGAATGGTGGCTCGCCCTGACCGGCCGTGGCGGCGAGGGCATGGTGGTGAAACCGGTGGCCGCGCTCGTCCACAGCACTCCGAAACCGCGCGGCCGCAACGGCGACCGGCCCGAGCCGGACGAGCGTGACACCGCCGTCCGGGATCCGGGCGGGAACACGACCGGGCCGTCCCCGGCGCCGGCCGGGAACGGGCAGTTCACCGGTCGGGCTGCGGTTGTACCCGCCGGCGCGCAGGCGGCTTCGGGCACCGGACACTCCGACGAGGCACCCACCCCGTCGGGTCCGCCCGGCCGGCTGGTCCAGCCGGGGATCAAATGCCGTGGCCCGGAGTACCTGCGGATCATCTACGGCCCCGAATATCTCCGCCCGGAGAATTTGCGCCGTCTGCGCACCCGCGGCCTCGGCCGCAAGCGCTCCCTGGCCCTGCGCGAATACGCCCTGGGCCTCGAAGCGCTCGACCGGCTCGCGGCGGGCGAACCCCTGTGGCGGGTACACGAGGCCGTCTTCGCGGTCCTGGCACTCGAGTCGGAACCGGTGGACCCCCGGTTGTAAACGATCTCGGCGAGTCGCTCGCCGACTTCGTCGCACCCCGTCCCAGGGGGGGGGGCCCCCCCGCGGAGCCCCCCGGGGGGGGGGGTGGGGGGGGGGGGGGGGGGGGGGG
>NZ_JARWPM010000214.1 GCF_029869215.1 Nocardia carnea | reverse complement strand
CCCGCGTCCCCCGCTCCACGTTCTGGTCCCCTAATTGGGGGCACTCACGGGTACGCGGGCCCCGACATGATCACCCGTTCGCCCGGGGTGCCGGGCCCGGAGCCGCCGCCGTGACGGTGGGCGGCGGCTCTCTCTAATTCGTTTGTGAGAGTGGAGGAATCGTGCGTATCGGTGTGATGATCGGACCCGAGCGCGGCGACACCGCGCGCAAAGCCGCCCGGATGGTCGACGACATCAAATGGGCCGAATCGGCCGGTATGGATACCGCCTGGATTCCGCAGATCCCCACGGATTTCGACGCGCTGGTGACGGTCGCGCTGCTCGGGTCGGTGACCGAGCGGATCGAACTCGGTACCGCCGTGGTGCCGCTGCAGGCGCAGCACCCGATCGCGCTGGCCCGGCAGGCACTGTCCGCGCACGCGGTCGCCGGCGGGCGGCTCGCGCTGGGGGTGGGGCCCTCGCACCACTGGATCGTGCAGGATATGCTCGGCCTCCCCTACGAGAAGCCTGCCGCCTACACCCGCGACTACCTCGAGGTCCTCGAGCCGGCGCTCAACGGCCCGGGGACCGTCCAGGTCTCGAACGGCACCTTCACCGTGCACAACCAGCTGGATCTCGGCCCGATCGCGCCGCTGCCGGTGCTGGTCGCCGCGCTGGGCCCGGTCATGCTGCGGCTCGCCGGCGAACACACCGACGGCACGATCCTGTGGATGGCCGACGAACGCGCTATCGCCGATCATGTCGTACCACGGATCACGAAGGCCGCCGCCGATGCCGGTCGCGCGGCGCCGCGGATCGTGGCCGGGCTGCCCATCTGCCTGTGCGCCGCGGGTGAGATCGACACCGCCCGCGAGCGCGCCAACCGTATTCTCGGCGAAGCCGAGGTCTCCCCGAACTACCAGCGGCTGCTGGAAAAAGGCGAGGCCAGGGATATCGGCGATATCTGCATCGCCGGTGACGAGGAAGCCATCGCCGCCGGTCTGCGCCGCTACGCGGAGGCGGGCGCCACCGACCTGTCGGTGCGGCTACTGCCCATCGGCGACAGCCGCGACGAACTCATCGCCTCCAAACGCCGCACCCGCGAGACGATCGCGCAGATCGCGAAGGACCTCCGATGAGCTGGTGCCTCCGCCGCGGTGCCGGCCGCCACCGGCCGCATGCATCCGCACCGCAGGAGCTCCGATGACTTCGGGGCCGTTGAGCGGTATCCGGGTGCTCGAGGTGGGCACCATGCTGGCCGGCCCCTACGCGACCATGATGCTGGCCGATCTCGGTGCCGAAGTGACCAAACTCGAACCCCCCGGCGGCGATATCTCGCGTAAGGTCGGCGATTCGTATTTCGCCAGTCTCAACCGCGGCAAACGCAGTATCTGCCTGGACCTGGCCGCACCCTCCGGGCAGCAGCGGCTGGGTGAGCTGGCCGCGCGATCCCATGCGCTGCTGGTGAATCTGAAACCGTCGGCGATTCGCAGACTCGGACTCACCTACGCGGCATTGCGCCGATACAACGAACGCATCGTCTGTGTCGCACTCACCGGGTTCGGTCTCGACAACGGCGACGACCCCGCCTTCGACTATGTGGTCCAGGCCTCCACCGGGGTCGCCGCCCTCACCGGTGACCCGGCCGGGCCACCCACCCTGCCGGGCTATTCGTCCGCCGACAACTCCACCGGTCTCACCGCGGCCCTCGGTCTGCTCGCCCAGATAGTCTCCGGGCAGGGTGGCCAGATCGACGTCTCGCTCCGCGACGTGATGTTCTCCCAGCTGAACTATCACGCCGCCGCCTACCTGGACAACGGGATCGAACCGCAGCGGCGCCCGTACGGCGCGCATTCGTATTACGTCCCCGCGCAACTGTTCCCGACCGCGGCCGGTTACCTGGCGCTGTTCGTGACGCACGACGGATTCTGGAGGGCTTTCGCGAAGGAGGCGGGCATCACCGGTTACGAACTCATGGCCGAACGGGCGGCCCACCGTGCCGAGGTGCTGACCCTGGTGACCGAAGCGCTGGCTTCCGATACCGCGGTCTCCTGGGAGGCCCGCCTCCGCCCGCTCGGCGTCCCCGCCGCCGCGGTACGCACCCTGCCGCAGGCGCTGGAGGCCACTCCCGAGGTGGTCGTCGGCGCGGGTACACACCGCCTGGTCCGGTCCCCGATCCGGGTGTCCGGCTGGACACCGGAGTACCGTCGCCCGCCCCGCCTCGGCGAACACGGTGATTCCGGCTGACGGGGTAGTGGCACAACGCGAACGTGGCGAGCTGCTGTCCCGCGGATCAGCAGCGCTCGCGGGCCCGCAGACCCTCCTGGGTCGCCGCACGGTTGCGGTAGGTACGCTCGGCGAAGTCGAGGAAGGTTTCGATATCGGCGAGGTTGGACGGCGCCCCGAGGGATACGCGGATAGCGCCGCCGCTGGGCAGCCCGAGGGCGGTGACGTACTCGTCCATGGTGGCGAGCCGGGTACCGAACAGGCGGCGCAGGACGGGCAGGCTGATCCCGAAGGCGGCCTCGCCGGCTCCCGGGTTACAGAAACACCCGGTACGCAGGGATATTCCCGCCGCCGCGGACTCCGCCGCGATCAGGCGCTCGTCCAGGACGGTGCCGTCGGGGTCGAGGAAATTGAAGGCGACGGTTCCGCCCCGGCGCACGGTATCCGCGGGACCGTAGAGGCGGATCATCGGTGCGCCGTTGTCGTGGGTCAGTGCGGTCAATCCCGCGAGCAGCCGGCCGGTGAGGGCGGTGACCCGGCGATGGATCGTGTCCATGCCGATATCGTGCAGCCAGCCGATGCCGAACGTGATATCGGGAATGGACAGGAAGTTCAGTGTTCCATCCTCGAAGGCGGATTCGTCGCCGGCCATGACATGCCAATTGCCGTGTAAGCTCGCCGCGGCGATGGTGCCACCGGCGAACCACGGCCGGCGCAGCGCGGCCAAGGCGGTACGGCGCGCGACCAGACAGCCGACGCCGGTGGGGTAACCGAACAGCTTGTACCAGCTGATAGGTACGAAATCCGGTTTCACCACGCCGAGATCGAGTGTATTGGCCGGGAGGTACGCGGCCGCGTCCAGCAATACGTCGTAACCGTATTCGTGCGCGATATCCACCCATTCCAGTGGATGCTGCACCCCGGTGAAATTGCTCTGCGCGGGATAGGCGAAGAGGCCGCGGCGCGCAAATTCCGTGCGCCGGAAATAATTGCGTGAATGTAACGCTCTGTAAACCGTATCGTCACTCGTCCGCAGATCGGGTGTGTCCAACGGGACATAGGTAATCGGTGTTTTCCGAGCCCGGGCGAACTCGCGAATGCCGAGGACAGAATTGTGGTTGTCGGCGGTGACGACGAATCGGGACCGGCGAGTGAACCCGTACGCTTCACCGACCAGACGGCAGGCCGCGGTGGCGTTGGCGGTGAATATCACACAGTATTCCTCGGGGTCGGCACGCAGATGCGACAGCACCGCGTGCCGCGCTCGATCGACCACTTCGGTTGCCGCCGTGGACGTGGGATTCTCCGAGTGCGGGTTACCGAAACATTGTGCGGCCAGCCGTTTCCGATGAGCCCGGTGTTGCGCGTCCGCGGCCAGCCCGGCGCCGGCGAAGTCGAGATACACCACCCCGCCCTCGTCGAGATACCGGTACTCCGTATCCCGCAGCAGGTCGAGGGAGTCGGTGGGCTCGTCACCGGGCCGGGTGGCGAGGAGATCCGCCGGTCCGGCCACCTCCTGCGCATCATTTCTGGTCATATCGGTTCCCTTCTGCCACGAATATCGGCTGGACATTCGTGGCCGGTGCCGATCAGAGTTCCGCAAAATCGGCGCCACCGCCACTCGGGATTGTCATTCATGAGAAGGCTGCCCAGCGCCTCGGCACGGCCGGCCGGGTTACTGTGTGCGGCGTTCGCCCGATTTCCGTTCCGCACCACCTGGACAAATCCCTATGAGACACACACTCGACCTCTGTCAGGAAACTCGATGAACCCGCGGCCCACGATCCGGTACCGGAGCGTGAATTCCGGTCGACGTTTCCCGATCAGGTGTTGAGTATGCGGTCCCGGTGGAAGACGGTGGCTTCGGTTGGTTGCGCCGGCTTCCGGGGCGGCGAACTGTTCGATGTTGCCGAGCAAGGCCGGAGCGTATCCGATGAGAATTTCCTCCTGGGCAGGTCGCCGATCTGCCCCCCGCTATCGAATCGGCCTGTGCGTGGTGGCCGCGGCCGCGCTCGCCACCAGCGTGACCGTGGTCCTGACCGGTGAACCCGATGCCGGCGCGACGGCGAATGTGGTTGTCTGTCAGGCGGGTCTGGACGGTCCCCACGAGCACACGATGGAGATGCCTCGGCAGGCGGCAGACGCGCTGGTGGTCACCACCAAGTCCTACTTCGGCCCGTGTGCCCGTTACGGCGAGAGCAAACCGCTCGGAAAGGGCGCACTCACCGCTTTCTCGCAGACCGCCGCCGACGGCACCCCGCTGGTGATCGGCGTGGCCGCCACCGACGGGGTCTTCGACGCCCTGCCCTACGATCCGCCGACCGACGAGCAGTACTGCTACGACAAGAACGGTGACGGCACAGTCGCCCATCACGGCGAATGCGCCGGCGGTTACGAGCACATCATGGCCTTGCATCCTGACGTCGCCGGCCGCGAGGACATTCCGTTCACCTACGCCATGGTGAACTGGAACCCGCACGGCCACATTCCCGCCGGGGTCTGGGACAGCCCGCATTTCGATCTGCACTTCTATCTGAACGACAATGCCGACCGCCTGGGCATCCGCCCAGGGCCGTGTCTTCAGTTGACACATTGCGACGACTACCCGCTCGGCAAGCTTCTGCCCGCGGCGCAATACCGCCATCCGGACTATGTCGATCTCGACGCGGTGGAACCGGCCATGGGCAACCACCTGATCGACAGCACCACCCCGGAACTGCACGGCGGACCGTTCACCCACACCTTCATCTACGGTTCCTGGAACAACGAGATCACCTTCTACGAGCCCATGGTCAACCTGGATGTCTTCACCGGAATGCGCAGCGGCGCCGCCGGTGATTTCTGTGTCGATCTGAAGCTGCCGCAGGCGTGGCAGAAGCCGGGCTTCTACCCGACCCAATGGTGTATGCGCCATCGGGACAACCGCGCGGAAACCCTCGTCACCTTGGAGAATTTCGTCTACCGCACCGCGGCGTAGCTCCGCGTCCGCTCGTACAACGCGTTTCGGGCGGTCAGACGCGTGCGAGGCCGGCGGTCCCTGGGCACCGCCGGCCTCGTCGAGCGGCCGGGGAACTCCTACCTTTTTGCGGGTCAGGTCGTCCGGCCGGCGCGCAGGGCGAAGCCGTCGCACAGGGCGGTCAGGCCGAGGTGGAGCAGGTCGAACTGGGCGAACCGGTCGCCGGTGCCGTGGAGTTCGGCGAGCGCGGGCGGGGTCGGGTGGACCGGGTTGCCCGCCAGTAGTGAGCGGAGCCCGTTCTCGTCCGAGTCGTCGACCCCCTTGCGGGCCAGGAGCGCCGAACTGATGTGGGGGAGGGTGGCGCCGGAGATGTAGTTCCAGACCGCGAAGGACATCTCGGTGGCTTGGTGGGTGGAGACGCCGAGTTCGCGGAAACCTTCGACGAGCCAGGCCAGGCATTGCAGACTGCTCGGCCCGAAGCTGTAGCGGGGGGTCGCGAACGCCAGGAGGACCCAGGGGTGGCGCTGGTACAGCTCCCAGTCGATGTCCCCCGCGATCCGGACCCGGTCACGCCAGGTCCAGTTCTTACCGCCGACCGCCGGGTAGGGGTAGCGGCCGGCGACCTCGTCGGCCATGGCGGCGATCAGCACGTCTTTGTTGGCGATATGCCGGTACAGCGACATCGCGCCCACCCCCATCCGGTCGGCGATCCGGCGCATGGACAGCGCGTCGAGGCCGTCGGAATCGGCGAGGGCGATGGCGGTATCGACGATGGCGGCTCTGGTGAGCTTGGGTTCGGTCATCGGACGCCTGACTTCGACCTCGGAACTGACATGCGTACACTGTACCCCGGACCATGCGTACGCCGTACGCGTCAGGGAAAGGGAACCACTGATGACGAACCTGGAGGCACTGCACGCCGCGCCGGAGGCGGGCGGCTCGCGCCGTGCCTGGCTCGGCCTCGCCGTCCTGGTACTGCCGGTGCTGCTGGTGTCGATGGATATGTCCGTACTGTTCCTGACCTTGCCGACCCTCACCGTCGACCTGGACCCGTCGGCCGCCGAGCAGTTGTGGATTCTCGATATCTACGGGTTCCTCATCGCCGGCCTGCTCATCACCATGGGCAACCTGGGCGATCGCATCGGCCGGCGGCGCATCCTGCTCGCGGGTGCCCTCGTTTTCGGGATCGCCTCGGTGCTCGCCGCCTTCGCGCCGACCGCTCCGGTGCTGATCGCGGCGCGGGCGCTGATGGGTATCGGCGGGGCGACCCTGCTGCCGTCCAGCCTGGCGCTCATCAGCACCCTGTTCCCGGACGCCCGGCAGCGCGCCACCGCGATCGGGGTATGGACCGCGTTCTTCGCGGGCGGTTCCGCGGTCGGGCCGATCATCGGCGGGGTGCTGCTGCATCACTTCTGGTGGGGGTCGGTGTTCCTGATCAACGTCCCGGTGTTGCTGGTACTGCTCGTCTTCGGGCGGCTGGTGTTGCCCGAGCACCGGGCCACCGCGCTGGGCCCGCTGGACCTGCCGAGCGTGGCGCTGTCGATCGGCGGCATCCTGCCGGCGGTGTACGCGGTCAAGCACGCCGCCGAATTCGGGATCGACTCGCCGGCGCTGGTGTCGGCGCTGATCGGTGGCACACTCCTGACCTTGTTCGTGCGCAGGCAACGGCGGATCAGCGAACCACTGCTGGATCTGCGGCTGTTCGGGCACGGCCCGTTCTCCGTCGCGATCGGGTCCAGCCTGGCAGGCATGATGTCGCTGGCGGGGCTGAGCTACCTGTCGAGCGTCTACCTGCAGTCGGTCACCGGCCGTGACCCGCTGGCCGCCGCGTTGCTCGGTATCCCGATGGCTGTCACCGTATTCGTGTTCTCGATGACCGGTTCGCGGGTCGCGCAGTGGCTGGGTGTCCGGGCGGCGTTCACGTCGGCGCTGGCGGCCGCCGCGGCCGGCAACCTGATGCTGTTCGGCGTCGGTGTCGACGGCGGCACCGGCTGGTATGTGGCGGGGTCGGCCCTCGCCGGTGTCGGCTACGGGATCGTGTTCACCCTGGTCTCGGAGGTGGCTGTGTCCTCGGTGCCGCCGGAGCGGGCGGGTTCCGCGGTGGGCATCTCGGAGACCAGTTTCGAACTCGGCAACGCGCTCGGGCTGGCACTGCTCGGCTCGCTGGCGGCGGCGATCTTCCGCTCCGGCGGTGATTTCGCGCCGACCATCGGCGAAACCATCCAGTTCGCGGACAACAACCCCGCACTTGTGCATACCGCGCGGGAATCGTTCGTCAGCGGTATGCACGTGGCGACCACGGCCGGTGCGGCCGTACTGCTGGCCATGGCGGTGGTCGTGCTGGTCGCCCTCCCGCGCCGGACCCGTTCGGCCCCGCCGGAACACCCGGCCGTCCACGGGTAGCGATATCGCTTCACCGTGCGCGGAACCTGTTGCGATACTCGGCCGGAGTCACGTTCAGCCTCCGGCGGAAGGCCCGGGTGAGCGTATCGACGGTGCGCAGCCCGCTGAGCGTCGCGACCCGCTCCAGCGTGTCGTCGGTGGTTTCCAGGCGGTGCCGCGCGGCTTCGACCCGCGCGGCTTCGATATAGCTCGCCGGTGTGGTGCCGAGTTCGCTTTTGAAGATCCGGGTGAGCTGTCGTTCGCCGACGTGTATGCGCTCGGCGAGGTCGGCCACGGTGAGCCGGTCGGTGACGTGCCCGGTGATGAAGTGGCGCAGTTCCTCCACACGCCGGGTGGTGGACACGGGCTCGAGCGGCACGCTGAACTGGCTCTGCCCGCCGGGCCGCTTCAGGTACACGACGAGTTGCCGCGCGACCCGATGCGCCAGCTCCTCACCGTAATCGTCGGCCACCAGCGCGAGTGCCAGGTCGATACAGGCACTCAAACCGGCGCCCGTCCAGACCTGTCCGTCGCGGATGAAGATCGGATCGGGGTCCACCGTGACCGCGGGATGCTCGGTCGCCAGCTGCCCCGCGGTGGACCAATGGGTGGTGGCGCGCTTCCCGTCCAGCAGACCCGCCGCGGCGAGGATATGCGCGCCGACGCAGACCGACGCGACCCGCCGCGTCCGGCCGGCGACCAGGCCGACCCATTCGACGACCGCCGGATCGGCGCGGGCCGTGATCCGGCGCCGCGCGTCGACCTCCACCGCACCGGGCACGATCAGGGTGTCGATCGGACCGGCCGCGACCGAATCGAAGGTGATGTCGGGTAGCACCCGCACTCCGGCCGACGTGGTGACCGGGTGGAGGGTCTGCGCGGCCAGCACCACCCGGTATCCGGTGGGTTCGTCCGATTCGCGCCGGACGAGCCCGAATACCTCGGGCGGCCCCGTCACATCCAGCAGATCGACCTGGTCGAACAGGACCACGACGATCAGCCGTTCCCGCGATCCCACGGCAGCCATAGGGCACCACCTCCTTCCGGACTGCGGCAGGCCCGCTTCCGGTTGATGTCGGAATTTGCAGGTTACATGACATTGGCGACATCACCGGTCGTCCCTAGCGTGGAAACAGCCACCCACCCGGGGTGGTTTCGATTGATCACTTCAGGAGAGAACACCTATGAGCACCACGCTGCGCGAGCTCAACGGCTTGAACCAGGAACCGGCGTCGCTACGGGAGGCGACACTCATCCTGGTCGACTACCAGAACACCTACACCCGCGGCGTGATGGAGCTCGACGGCTGGCGGCCCGCCCTCGCCGCCGGCGCGGATCTGCTGGCCCGTGCGCGGGCCGTGCACGCGAAGGTCATCCATATCGTCAACGACGGTGGTACCGGATCCCCCTACGACCTCGGCGCCGAGATCGGCCGGATCCATCCGGAACTCGCGCCGGTGGACGGTGAACCCGTCGTGGTGAAGACGACGCCGAACGGTTTCCTCGGCACCGATCTCGGCGAGCATATCGACGCCGCGGGTCGTGAACAGGTCGTCCTTGCCGGATTCATGACCCATATGTGTGTCGCCTTCACCGCCGCAGGGGCCTTCCTCCGCGGTAACAAGCCCACTGTCGTCGCCGATGCGTGCGCTACCCGGCCGCTGCGGACCGCCGCCGGGGAGGTATCGGCCGGGCAACTACACACCAGCGCACTCGCCACGATCGGCGATCTCTACGGCGTGGTAGTTCCCTCGGCGGCCGGCCTGTCGTGACCGCACCGCGGCGCAGGACATCGGACCCCGGACAGTAGGCCTGTGTTCCGCCGGCCGCTACCGGTCGCGCCCCCCCCCGACCGGGCCGGGGGGGGGGGGGGGTTGTGTTTTTCGGGCGCCGGGTTTTCTCGCGCGGGGGGGGGCCACTCTGCTGTTCAGCGGCGCCAGAACAGGTGGTGCACCATTCCGCTCGGGCTGGGGACCTTCTCCAGATGGAACCGGTCCAGTAGTTCCTCGGGACGTTCCCACAGGCGTTCACCGGCGCCGAGCTCGTTCGGGGCGACGGCAATGTGCAGGGTGTCGATCAGATCGGCGGCCAGGAACTCGCGGACCGTCGCCACGCCGCCGCCGATCCGCACATCCTTGCCGTCGGCGGCGGCGAACGCCTGCTCCAGCGCCTTTTCCGGGGCGGCGTCGAGGAAATGGAAGGTGGTCTCGCCGCGGGTGAACGAGGGGCGCGGATAGTGGGTGAGGACGAACACCGGGGTGTGGAACGGCGGTTCGTCACCCCACCAGCCCTGCCAGTCGTAGTTCTCCCAGGGTCCGCGTTGCGGGCCGAATTTGTTGCGGCCCATGATCTCCGCGCCGATATTGCGGGCGAAATCGCGGGTGAAGTAGTCGTCGAGGCCGCGCGTGCCGCCGGGATCGGTGCGGTTGGGCCAGCTGGCGGTGGCACCGGCCCACGCCATCATGACTGCCGGATCCGCGTGGCCGAAGGGCCGGTCGAGGCTCTGTCCGGTGCCGGCGCCGTAGCCGTCGGCGGAGATGGTGAAATTCTGCACGCGCACGAGTGGGCTCATCTGAAACTCCTTCTGATTTCGTTCTGCAACCAGTTGCGAACCTAGCCTAGACTGATCTCATGACGCAACCAGTTTCTCCGGCGGTGCTGCCCGTAGCACCCGGCAAATCCGGCTGCCCGATCAATATGACCATGGAACTGCTCGGCGACCGCTGGAGCCTGATCGTGCTGCGCGACATCATGTTCAGCACCAACACCCACTTCCGGGAACTGCTCGGCGCCTCCATGGAAGGGATAGCGTCCAATATGCTCGCCGCCCGGCTCGCCAAACTCGTCGACGCCGGACTGCTCAGCCGCGAGGACGACCCCAGCCACCGGCAGAAGGTCGAATACCACCTCACCGAAGCCGCCATCCAGCTCGTCCCCCTCATCACCGAACTGGGTGCCTGGGGCGCCCGCTGGCTACCCACCACACCCGAACTGGCCATCCGCGCGCAACTGCTCGCCGACGGCGGCCCCGCGCTCGGGCAACGCTTCATGGACGAACTCCGCGATATCCACCTGCACCGGCGCCGGCCACCCGGCGACGGAGTACTCGCCGAACTCACCGCCGCCTACCAGGAAATCGCCCGAGCCGAAGCCCATCCGGACACGTAAGGCACCGAACCCGACCACCGCCAGTAGCGTGCAGGGTATGACCCTCGCACTTCCCGCGTTCGCCCGGCAGGCGTGGACCCTGCTCGAACCGCTGCACGCTGTCACCTACTTCTCCCCCGAACCGCTCCACGCGCTGAAAACCGCCGGATACCGCGGATTCTGGATGGGCTATTTCGCCGGCCGCAGCGCACCACTCGGACCGGTAGGCCCGGAAATCGTGCACGCGCTGTTCTACAACTTCCCCGTCGACCGGATCGCGAAAGCACTACCGTCGGCGTGGGAATTCGCCCCGCCGGAGGCGGCGCTCACCGCCCGGGAACAGGGCGCGACCGCCGCCCTGCGCCGCCAGCTGGGCGGCCTCGCCACCGGCCCCGACCTGGCCGCGGCCGCCGACCTCGCCTGCCGCGCCGCCGCGGCGGCCCCGCTGGAAGGCCGGGCCCTGTTCGCCGCCAACCGGGCATTGCCCGAACCCGCCGACCCCCTCGCCCGCCTGTGGTACGCCGCCACCCTGCTGCGCGAACACCGCGGGGACGGGCATATCGCCGCCCTGCTCGCCGCCGGAGTCGGCGGCCGGGAATCCCATGTCCTGCAAGCCCTGGCCAACGGCACCGACCCCGGGATCTACACCGTCTCCCGTGACTACGACGACCAGGAATGGGCCGCGCGCCACGACACCCTCCGCAACAGAGGGTGGGCCGGCGACCACGGTCTCACCGACACCGGCGCCGCCGTGAAACAGGAGATCGAGGCCCGGACCGATACCGCCGCCGCTTCCGCCTACACGGTCCTGACAGCCGAGGAACGAGACGAACTGCTACGCCTGCTGCGTCCGCTGGCACGCGCAGTGATCGCCGCCGGGGAAATACCCCGCGTCACCCCGATCGGCCTGGACCTGGGCGAGGCCGCGTCCGCCCGCTGAACCGAGTCGACGAGCGCCGCCCCGGCCCGGCAGGATCGCGGATATGACGCGCACCCACCATTACGAATGCCGCACCGACTGGACCGGGGCCGGCGCCACCGGAACCGCCGACTACCGCTCCTACGAACGCTCCTACGTCACCCGGGCACCCGGCCTCCCGGAGTTGCACGGTTCCTCCGACCCCGCCTTCCGCGGCGACGACACCCGCTGGAACCCAGAACTCCTGCTGGTCGCCGCACTGAGCCAATGCCACCTGCTGTGGTGTCTGCACCTGTGCGCAGTGAACGGGGTGACGGTCCTCGGCTACCACGACGACGCCCGGGCGACCATGGCCGAAACCGGCGACGGCGGCGGCCACTTCACCGGAGCCGAGCTCCGGCCGATAGTGACCGTCGCGACCGCCGACATGGTCGAGCGGGCCCGCGCACTCCACCACGATGCCGCCGCGAAATGCTTCATCGCGGCCTCGGTGAACTTCCCGGTGACCCACACACCGCAGGTGACGGTGGCCGGCAGGTGAACTCACCGGCGACACCCAGGCCGGCCGCGCGGGATGCCGCTACCAGACCAGAGTGAGCTCCGGGATGCGGACGCGGCCGAAGAACCGTTTCGCGATATCGCTACCGTCGAAGTTGTAACCGTTCATGATCTCCGCCAGCTCCGTGGCCAGCTCCTGCAGTTGCGGGCTCACCCGCTCGATACCGTCCTCCTCGACCCAGCCCCAATCCCGGGGCACATTGTCGATGGTGATATCGATACACCCATGATGCGGCAGATCCACCGTGATCTCGATCTGCACCGGCGCATCACCCAGCGGATCCCGCAACGCCGGCTCGCCGGGCCGGCTGGGGCGCGCGAACATGAGCCGCGCCAGCGCGATATCGGCGCGGATCATCTCCGCCACCGCCGGCAGATCCGCATGCTTGCCCACCCGATGATGGCGATCACCGTAGGTGCGGTCACCGATCGGCGCGTCGCCGCTGCGGGCCAGCAGCCGATCCAGCATGCGCTGGGCTGTCGCCCGCTCGCCGACCCCGGTATTGGGGTGCTCGATAAGAGCACGCAGGCGCATGATCCGATGGCTCGCAATGATCGCCATAGCAGCAAAGAGTAGCGAAACTCCGACGGATCCGGCGGCTCAGTCGGGGGCGCGTCCCCCCGAACCTCCCGCACTCGCGATCACCGAGGTCAGATGCTCCTCCGGGCTCAACGCCTCCCCCTCCCCGGACGACACCGCCAGCGGTGAACGCAGCGCCGTCCACACCTCCAGCACACCGAACGCCGTCATACCGCAGCCGGCCACCACGGCCAGCATCTCGATACTGCCGAACGGCGCGATCGCGATCACCAGACCCGCGGTCAACGTCGCCAGACCGAACAACTCCTGTTTCCCCCGGCCGGTCACCTCGTCGTCGTCCCATACACCCGCCACCGCATGCGCGATACCGCGCACCGACCACGCCAGCCCCAGCCACATCGCCAGCAGCAGCGTCCAGTTACCCGCCCGGAAACACAGGGTCGCCGTCACCAGCGAGACCACCGCCGCCAGCAACAGCAGCGCCCGCGGGAAACGACTCAACCCGCTGCCGAACGCCACCGCCGCCAGCGACACCGCCCCGCACAGCAGCGAGAACATGAACAGGTTTCCCACCACACCCAGCGATTTGTCCGGCCAGGCTACTGTGGCCACCCCGATCACCACCGAACAGACACCCATAGCCAGTACGGTCTGGCGAACTCCACGACCGAATACCGGAGCGTCCCCCGCTTCCTCGTAGGTCGGCATAGTTGAATGATATGGCCAACAGGCCCGGATTGCCGAACGGTTGCCATTACCCGCGGTATGTCGCGAACCGGCGGCGGCGACCCGCACTCGCGACACCACCCGCCAAACGCCGCCACCGAACGGGTACGGCACTACAGTCGCAGCCAGACACCTGCCCAGGGCGCCGATCAGGAGGGCCGTCGTGACCGTTCCCGCACTGGCCTGGGCGTGCACCCTCGTCCTGATCGCCGCGCTGTTGCTGTTCGACTTCTTCTTCCACGTCCGCAGCGCCCACACCCCCACCCTCCCCGAAGCCGGAATCTGGTCGGCCGCCTACATCGGGATCGCCGTCGCGTTCGGATTCGCGGTCTGGGGATTCGGCGGAACCACCATGGGCGTCGAATACTTCGCCGGCTACATCACCGAAAAAGCGCTGTCGGTCGACAACCTCTTCGTCTTCCTGATCATCATGACCACCTTCCGGGTGCCCAGCGCCGCCCAGCAGAAAGTACTGCTCGTCGGGATCGTGTTCTCTCTCATCGTGCGCACCGGATTCATCTTCGTCGGCGCCACCCTGATCAACCGCTTCGCCTGGGTGTTCTACCTGTTCGGCGCCGCACTGCTCATCACCGCCGGAAATATGCTGCGCCCCGAAGGGGAAGACAGCCACGCCACCGACAACATCGTCCTGCGGCTCGCCCGCCGCTTCCTGCGCACCAGCGACGCCTATGACGGCGACAAACTGTTCACCACCGTCGACGGGCGCCGGCATATGACCCCGATGATGCTCGCCATGGTCGCCATCGGCGGCACCGACGTCCTGTTCGCACTCGACTCCATTCCCGCCATCTTCGGGCTCACCCAGAACGTCTTCATCGTCTTCACCGCCACCGCCTTCTCCCTGCTCGGCCTGCGCCAACTGTTCTTCCTCCTCGAAGGCCTGCTCGACCGCCTCATCTACCTCGGCTTCGGACTCGCCGCGGTCCTGGCCCTCATCGGCGTCAAACTCGTCCTGCACGCCCTGCACGAGAACAACGTCCCGTTCATCAACGACGGCGAACCGGTACCGGTCACCGAGATCTCCACCGGTCTCTCGCTGGCCCTGATCGTGCTGATCCTGGTCATCACCGTCATCGCCTCACTGCTCAGCCCCGCCGGGCGCGCACAAACCGCGGTCGCCAACGCCCGCCGCCACGCCACCCGCTACCTCGACCTCGGCTACGAAGCCGACCAGAACCTGCGTGAACGCACCTACAACAAGATGCTCGACGAAGAGAAAACCCTCACCGGACTACCGGTCAAATACCGGCGGCGCATCCGGGAAGGCGAAAAAGAACTGATCGCACTGCTGAAACGTGCGCACGTCGTGCACGCGGACCGGATCGCCCGGATGCAAGCCGGGCTACCACTACGCATGTGAGTCCGGCGCCCCCTCCTGCTGCTCGTCGAGACGAGCCACCAGCGTTTTCGGCGCGACGACCCGGTAGGCGTCGGTGACGATTTCGGCGATCTCCGCCCAATCCACCGGAACATCCAGATAGACGCCGAGCCAGCCGCGATGCCCGACATACGGCGGGCGGAAAAACCGTTCCGGTTCCGCGGTCACCAGCGCCTCCTGCGCGCCCGGCGGCGCGGCACACCAGAAACTCAGCCGATCGTCGTGATGGTGATCGGCGTAGGTGACGAACGTCTTCTTCCCCCGAATGAACCACGTCGGCTCACCGTGACTGAGCCGTTCGGTGGTCTCCGGCAACGCGGTACACAGTCGGCGCAGATTCGACAGCGGGTCCTCGGGCATGCGCTCACCGTAGCGCGCGGAGCGCCACGCCGGCGTGGACGAATGGAAACCGCCGGGACCGGCGCCCGGTCACCAGGGAAGGATCTGCTCGACACCGTCGCCGCGGGCCCCGGCCTGCACCACCGGCCTATCGGGCCGGCTCGGCGAACCACCGGCAGATCGCTAGTAGGACGGTATCGTGCGCCGCTCGGCGCGACGGCGCAGGATTTCGGCGGTGTGGTCGTCGGCGGGCAGGAAAGCCTCCAGGAGGAGTTCGGAAAGGGTGATGTCGACGGCGGTGGCGAAGCTGGTGATCGTGGTGATCAGCCGGAGTTCGCCCTCGGGGCTGCTCAGGCGTAGGGGGACGGCGAAACCGAGGTGGTCGGGGCCCAGGTGTGCCTCCGGGAGATAGCTCTCGAGTTCGGCAATGAACTCGTCCAGCCCGGGATCGGGGCTGCGCAGGGCTTTACCACGCAAACCTTCGGTGACATGGCGGCCCCATTCGGGCAGATTCTGTACGCGCCGCGCCAGCCCATCGGGATGCAGGGCCAAACGGAGCACGTTGATCGGCGCGGTGATCAGCTGCGCCGCGCACCCTTCGGTGAGGATGTCGATCGCGGCATTGGCGGCGACCAGCCGGCCGTAGGGCCGGGTGACGACCGCGGGGTAGGGCAGATGTCCGTCGAGAATACGCTCCAGCGCGATGCGGACCGGACCCAATTCCGGCGTATTCAGGTCGGATTCGGGGAAGATCGGAGCGTATCCTGCTGCGAGCAGCAAACCGTTGCGCTCACGGAGCGACAATTCCAGCGATTCGGCCAACCGCACCACCATGGTGCGACCAGGTCGCGAGCGTCCCTGCTCCAGAAAGCTCAGATAGCGCTGGCTGGTATCGGCGCGAACGGCCAGATCGAGCTGGCTCATATGCCGTCGGGTTCGCCAGCGCCGCAACTGCTGCGCGAACGCACTCGGCTCCACCACCGTGGTCATGACTCCAGTGATATCCGACCCGACGCGCCCGCGCCATTCCCTGCAGGGAATCGCGCCGCAGCATCGAGTTCGCAAAGCTCTGAGCCATGAGCAAGCGATTCGATGACACTGAACTGACCGCCTTCGCTGAGCGTTACACGGCCCAGTGGAACGAGGCCGACCCGGAGCTGCGGCGTAAGCGGATCCATGAGATCTGGGCGCCGGCCGGTGCGCAGATCCTGGTCGATCCGCCGGTGGAAATCCGGCAGGCGGCCGCACAACTGGGCTTCGTGGTGCCCACACTGGAAGTACGCGGCCACGACGCGATACAGGCGCGGGTGGCTCGCGCCTACGAGATGTTCGTCGCCCCCGGCGACCACCTCTTCGAGGCGGGCCAGGCCACCGAACTGCCCACCGGTCTGATCGGCCTGTCGTGGTCGATGGTCGCGCGCGCCGACGGCGCAGTCGCCGGCGGCGGCTACGAGGTCATCGGCCTCGACGCCGACGGCCGCATCTGCTTCGACCACCAGTTCATCGAGGGAGTGCGATGAACTGGTGGTCGCAAGCGGCCCCCTCTGCCCCGGCGGCCCGGCCGTGAGCGCGGGTGGCCTCACTGAACCCGGCTGCCCGCTTCGTACTTCGTGCGCTTCGTCCTCTCTGTGCCCGGAATCCGGGGCAGCCATCGAGTTCGCGTAGTACGGCGTTCTATCGGTCCGTCCCGGTGGACGACAGCAGCGCGTCGAGTTGGCTCTCCGCACGTTCGGCGCGGGCCAGAGTCTGCGCCCGCGCCTGATCCAGCGCCTCGATCCGCTGCGCTGCTTCGGCGCGGAGCTTCTCGACCTGGGCGGCCGCCTCGGCGCGGGCAGCGGCCGACTCCGCCGCCGTCGAACGGCGCAATTCGGCGAGCTCGGCCCGGACGGCATCGTATTCGGTGCGCAACCGCTGCAATTCCGCCCGCGCCTCCCGCGCCGCCTCCGCACGTTCGGCGGCCGACTGTTCGGCCCGCTCCAGTGCACGGTCGATATCGGTGGCCCGCTGCACCGCAAGATCCCGATCGGCCGTGGCAGCGCGCACTTTCTGAGTGCACTCACGGCCGGCGCGTTCGATATCGGCCTGGGCCGCGCGGCGGATGCGGTCGATCTCCGTGGTGCATTCCGCGCGCACCCGCTCCACCTCGGCGGCCGCCTCGCTTTTCGCGGCACGCACATCTTCCTCCGCGATCCGGCGGGCCTCGAAAACCTCCTCGGCGGCGCGGGCCGAGATCTTTTCCACCTCGCTCAGTGCGTCGTCACGCGCGGCCTCTGCCTCGGTGACCCGCTCCTGCGCGGCGGCGATGCGGGCCTCGGCGGCTTCCGCCGCCGCGATCGCATCCTCGGTGGTTTCCTCGGCGCGGGCGCGCGCCTCTTGGGCCTCGCGGCGAGCCTTTTCAGCCGCGGCCGCGGCCATCTCGGCTTCGGCTATCCGGTGGGCGGCGGATGCCTGAACCGCCTGTACCTGTGCTTCGGCGGCCGAGGGATCGGCGAGCGTGCCCATCTCTTTGACCGCCGCGTCGAGCGTGGTGCCCAGTTGTTCGGCCAGGCTGCGGAATTGAGTGAGGAGTTCGTCGGCGCGGAGGCGGGCCGCGGTCACCGGGCCACTTTGCGTCACTGTGACGGAATCGGGCGGGGTTTCTGCGTCTTCTTGGAGCCGTTGCCTTTCGCGCCATGCGCGCCACCGGGTGTGGTCGGGACGGTCGCAATACTCCGACGGCCGCCCGGGGCCGGTGGGGCGTGGAATCGGCTGAGAACAGCCCGGATAGTTGCAGGTACTCGGCACCGGGAAATCGTAGCGTTGGTTTCGTCGAATCAAACGTAACGACACGAAACGTAATTCCGGGAAACCGACTGAGGCCCTGGCGGACTCGCCGGATCCTGACCTCCGATAAGTGAACATTATCGGCAGCCAGGACGATAGGGTTGCGGGAGAGACATTCCTGACCAATACGTTTCGTTACGTTGGCGCAAACCAAACGTATTGTGCGACTCAATTACCGAGGAGAACCCAGGTGACCGAACCGGCCGTGGAACTACCCGACACCGTCCGCACCGAACTCCGCCGCGGCGTCACCAGCGTCCTCGTCGACACCGCCGCACTACGCAGCGTCCGCGAACGCTTCGACAGCGAACAAGCCACCGCGCTCGGCCGCTACCTCACCGCCTCCCAATCCCCCAACACCCTGCGCGCCTACCGCACCGACTGGGTCGCCTGGGCAGCCTGGTGCGCCCGCGAAAACCGGCAAGCACTCCCCGCCGACCCCCTCGACGTCGCCGTCTACCTCGCCGCCGCGGCCGACGCCCGCACCACCACAGGACGCCCCGCGTACAGCCCCGCCACCCTGGAACGAAAATCCGCCGCCATCGCCGCGGTCCACGCCGCCAACGGATTACCCGCACCCACCCGCAGCGACGTCGTCCGGCTCACCCTGCGCGGCATCCGGCGCACCCGCCGCACCAGACCCGACCGCAAACGACCGATCCTGCTGCATACCCTCGGCGAACTCCTCACCGGCCTACCGGAACCCGGCTGGCCCGGCGAACCCGCCCGCCGCCGCGACACCCTCCTCCTACTCCTCGGCTTCGCCGGCGCACTGCGCCGCAGCGAACTCGCCGGCCTGCGCCTCGCCGATGTCCACTTCGGCACCGATCACGGCACCGGCGAACCACTCCTGCTGATCCACCTGCCCACCACCAAAACCGATCCCACCGGAATCACCGAACAACACGTCGCACTCCCCCGCGGCCGCCAGGCACACACCTGCCCCGTCTGCGCCTGCGCCGAATGGCTACGCCTGCTCGCCGCACACACCGACAACCCGGCACATGTCCGAACCTGGATCGAGGAACTCCCCGGCCGCGAGCCCCATATCCACCGCTGCCACGGCTACCACCCCGACCCGCGGCTCACCCCCACACAATCCCTTTTCCCCGCGATCAACCGGCACGGCGGCATCGGCGACACCGCCCTCTCCGGACGAGCCGTCGCCGAAATCGTCAAACGCTACGCCGCCCGCGCCGGACTCGACCCCACGCTCTTCTCCGGCCACTCCCTCCGCGCCGGCTTCGCCACCCAGGCCGCCCTCGGGGGCGCCGCCGACCGCGAAATCATGCGCCAGGGCCGGTGGAGCAACCCCCGCACCGTCCACCGCTACATCCGAACCGCCGACCCCCTCGCCGACAACGCCGTCACCAAACTCGGCCTCTGAACACCGAGCCGCCCTACCGCGAGGGCCGCGCGGTCATGACGGTGCGGTCTCGATCCGGCATCGCCCGGTGCCGGGGGTGCGCAGAGCGCCCGCCGTCGCGACCCGGTCGCGTCCGATAACCGCGAGTGAGTGTCCTACCAGCGAAAACACCGCGGATTTCGGACAAACTCGGAGGGGTTCGAGGGGGCCGCACTGTGCGAGGATATTGAGCGCTCCACGAGTCAGTCCGTTTCAAAACCCCCCTTTGGAAGGATGCTCAGATGGCGCAAGACACCAGTACCGCCGCCCGCACCAGCACCGGCAACGGCAGCGGTCAGCAAGTCCAGAACATGGAAATGCTGCGCATGGGCCTGGACGAGATCCGGCAGGAAGCACAGCAGGCGCGGCAATACGCCCAGCAGGCACAGAATCTCGCCCGCCAGGTGCAACAGCAGGCCCGGCAGGTCCAGCACCAGTCCCAGATCGCGCAGAGCGCGGCCAACCAGGCCGCCCAGCAAGCCCAGCAAGCCCGCCAGCAGGCACAGCAGGCACAGAACCAAGCCCAGCAGGCGCAGAGCGAAGCCGACCGGTCGCAGAGCCAGGCCCAGCAGGCCCAGGCCGATGCCAACCAGGCCAACCAGCGCTGTCAGTCGGCACAGGACCAGGCCGACCAGGCCGCCTACCTCGCCCAGCAGGCCGAGGAACAGTCCAGCCGGGCCCAGGACCGCGCGATGCAGTGGGAACTGCAGATGCACCAAATGCGCCAGCAGGTCCGCCAGATGTAGTTCGACCGGGCACCCGCAGGGCAGTAGCCCCGCAGGCCCGTGCGGGGCCCGGTGTATCACCGGGCCCCGCACTCGTCGACGGGCACGGGCACGGCCGAACGACGCGATCGGACCGCAGGCTACGTGTTCGGCGGCTTACATGAGCCACCGCAGGGGTGCGGCGGATTCCGGTATAGATAATCGAGGCAGCTCACAATTGCGCTTTTGATAATCACCGCGTGTCGCGGTCGACGTCGGTCTCGGTCGTGAGGGTACGCGCCGAACGCTACCTCGTAGGACCTACACCGTACGAAAGCGTGCGACAGCTGGTTCGACGCGACACGGCGTCTTATCAATCCGATCGAATACGGGAGAAGATCATGCGGGAGAGCGCTTCGGGAGCCTCCTCGGGGATCCAGTGGCTCACCCTGTGCAGCACCTCCAAGCGGTATTCCGCCGCCACATACTCCACCGACGCATCCACACCCGACCGGGTCACGGCCATATCGCCATCACTCCACACGAAAGTGGTCGGCACCTCCACCACGGGCACCGAACTCCACGAATCACCCGCCGCGCGATACCAGTTGAGCGCCGCCGTCATTGCCCCCGGCGCACTCAGCCGGGCGATATGCCGCGCCACGAGATCCGCCGGAACCGCGTCCCCGAAACCGGCCCGCAATCCCGCGCATCCGTCGGCCAGCAGTAACTCCTCGGGCGCATCGGGCTGCTGGAAAAACGCCATATAGCCGGACCGTTCCGCCTGCTCCGGGTCGATCTCGCGCGCCCGGGCGAAAGCCGCCGGATGCGGCACCGATACCGCGGTCAGCGACGTGATCCGCTCCGGATGCCGGGCCGCCACCTCCCACGCCACGATCGCGCCCCAATCGTGGCCCACCAGATGGACCCGCTCCAGGCCCAGCGCATCACAGAGTCCGACAACATCGGCGCGGAGTTCGGACAGGCTATAGGAGTCCACGTCATCGGGCCGGGCGCCCGGAGAATAGCCGCGCTGCTCAGGTGCATAGGAACGCACACCTTGTGCCGTCAACCGCTCCGCCACCAGGTCCCACGATGCGGCGCTCTGCGGAAAACCGTGCAGTAGCAGCACATCGGCCCCGCGGACCGGCTCGCCCGGGTGAATCCGCACCTCGAACTCGAACTGGGCGACGGGCACCGTGCAGACTTCGGCCATGCGGGCATGCTAGCCAAACCCGCGGCAAGCTGCTAGACAGCTGTATAGATAGTTGTCCGAAGCGGTCGGCGGTCCCGCCCGGCCCGGCACGGAGGAATCCCTATGAGCACACCCGGGCAAGTCGCGATCATAGTCGGCGGCGCCTCTGGAATCGGCTGGGCCACGGCCCGGCTCATGGCCGGCCGCGGCGATACCGTGATCATCGCCGACCTCGACGGCCACGCCGCGAGCACCCGCGCCGCCGAGCTCGGCGGAAACGCCGCCGGCCATCAGGTGGAAGTGACCGACGAGGGCGGTATGCGGGCACTCTTCGACACGGTCACCGCCGACCACGGCCCGATCGGCATCGTCGTCGACTGCGCTGGGATCTCCCGGCCCGGAACCATCGCCGATCTCTCACTCGCCGACTGGAAAGCCACCGTCGACGTCTGCCTCACCGGGGCCTTCCTCACCGTCAAAGAGGCCGCCCGCACCATGCGCGACGGTGGGTCCATCGTGCTCGTGGCCTCCCTGAACGGCCGGCAACCCGGCGTGGGAATGAGCGCCTACTGCTCGGCCAAGGCCGGGGTTCTGATGCTCACCGAAGTCGCGGCCATGGAACTCGCACCACGCGGAATCCGCGTCAACGCGGTCAATCCGGGCTTCGTCCACACACCACTCACCTATGGTGCCACCCTCGTTCCGGGGCTGGTCGACGAATATATCGAGAACACACCACTCGGCCGCGCCGGAACCCCGGAGGATGTCGCCGGCACCATCGGTTTCCTGACCTCCGCCACCGCAGGTTGGATGACCGGCGCCGCCGTCGACCTCAACGGCGGCGCCCACACGATGCGGTACCCGGACATCGTCCAGCGAGTCGCCGATATGACCGCATCCGGCAACGACAACTGAGGTGGCCCCCTCTGTCCTTGTAGTGGGTGGGAGGGTTGCTGGATTGGTTGGTGCCACTGGATGGTTAATACAGTTATTAATGCGCATATCGCAGTAGGGCAAAGATATGCCTGAAAGGCTCCCAGAGGATCAGCCGGATATCCCGGGTGCTGGGCCCTGTATGCGATACCGGGCCCAGCACCCGGGATACGTCGCCTCCTCGGTGCCCCGGTCTCGGCTCGTCGCAGCCACTCCCCTCCCCTGGTTCCGGGGAGACAACGCCCCTACGCCGGCACCTGGACACCACCGATTTCCCGCTCGAGCAATTCGGCCAGCCGCAGGGGGGTCCGGTCCTCGTACATCGGACCGATGAGCTGCACCCCGACCGGCAGCCCCTCGGGCGAGCGGCCCGCGGGAATTGCGGTGGCGGGCAGGCCTGGCATGGTGGCCACGCCGGCCAGGACGAGTTGGTCGAAATACGGGTATTCGACGCCGTCGATTTCGATGCGCCGGTCTTCCAACCCCCCGTCGTGGTTGTGCGGGAACGCGGGCGTGGGGCTGATAGGGCACACCACGGCATCGAACTCGGTGAAGAGCTGCCGCCAGCCGTGGCGGTGAAGTTCGCGACGGCCGCTCGCCGCGACCCAGTCGCGGTGGCTGAGCACCATGCCACGCAACCGTGCCGCAGCCGGACTTTGGTCGTCCGCGCTCAGGGCGGCGGCATGGGTTTTCAGTCGTTCGTACTCGTCGGCCGCAAGGCCCGCGGCGGCGTTCGACAGCATCAGCAACATGTAGAGGGTCGCCGCTTCGGTCGGATCAGGCAGCAGCGGACTGCGCCATTCGACACGGGCACCCGCGTCGGCGAGAGCCGCGGCGACCCGGTGCACGCCTGCCCGCACGGCCGATCCGGTCGGAATCAACGGGTGGTCCTCGATGATCAGGACACGGAAATCCGCCAGCCGTTCGTGGCGCGCGGGCGGCAAGGCGATGCCGTAGGCGCGGCCGTGGGTCAGCGGATCCGGGCCCGCCATCACGTCGAGCAGCAGTGTGAGGTCGCGGGCGGTGCGCGCCATCGGACCGGCGACAGCGAGGTCGAGATCGACCGGCAACGCCGGTGCGGGCGGCGCGACCATACCGCGGGCCGCCACCAGCCCGAGGGTCGGCTTATGCGCGTAGACACCGCAGAAATGCGCGGGGGTACGCAGTGAACCGGCGAGATCGGAGCCGATCGACAGTGCCCCGAACCCGGCCGCCAAGGCCGCCGCGGAACCACCGGACGAACCACCGGACGTACGGCCGTGATCCCACGGATTGCTGGTCGTGCCGTAGATCTCGTTGAAGGTCTGGATATCCCGCAGCATCACCGGCACATTCGTCTTACCCAGCACCACCGCGCCCGCGGCTTTCAACCGCGATACCTGTACCGCGTCCTCGGCCGGCACGTGATTCCGGTACTGCGGCATGCCCCAGGTCGTGGGTAGCCCGGCCATGTCGTAGGACTCCTTGACCGTCACCGGAATACCCAGCAGCGGCCGGCCCTCGCCGCGGGAGCGCGCCCGGTCGGCCGCGCGGGCGGCGACCCGCGCATTGTCGAAGTCGGGTACGCAGATCGCGTTGATCATTGTGTCGTCGCGTTCGATGCGGGCGATCGCCGCCTCGGTCAAATCCACCGAAGTCACCGCACCGGCACGCAAAGCAGCCGCCAGCTCTTCGGCCGGCCGAAAATTCCAATCCATGAATCCGACGCTATTTCCCCGCCGCAGAAGCCATAAAATGCCGCGTCGCACAACACGCATTTCGGGGTCCGTAGAACTCGCGCGGAAACAGCGGTAATTGCCTGACCAGCAGCGATGTCGGGCTTCCGGTTATGAGTTGATTGGGCTACACGCGCGGTGCGGGGCGCTGGTGATGCGGTCGAGGTGGAGCGGCCGACGCTGCACTCCTCCGCCAGGTCCGCAAGGCTCGCGTCATCGCGATCGTGATCGGCGGTGGATCGTTTCCGGGCGGTGACAGGGGTTTGGGCTGCTTGCCCTCGAGGCGGCCCGTCGCGCGGCCCTTGGCCATGCCTTCGCGGGGGCGCATGTGGCCGAGATCGGCCTCCATGGCGAGGGTCTGGAGGAAAAGCTTGCCGAACGGGTCGGCCCAGTCGTAGAACTGGGCGACGAGCCCGACAGGATCTCCCGTCCGCGCAGGCTGGTCAGGATCTCCTCGGCTTCGGCCATGTTGCGCGCGTGGGCTGATGTCTGTGGCCACCACGTGATCTGGCGGCCGGAAAACCTTCCTTATTCGCTATTTAGCTACGGTGCTAAATTGTAAACATGACCGAGTTCGGGCCCGAAGAGGAAGCTGGAGTGTTCCGCGCACTGGCCGACTCCACACGTCGACAGATCTTGGAGGACCTCCGCTCCGGCGAGTTGACCGCAGGTGATATCGCCGCGAGGTTTCCGATCAGCGGTCCCTCGATCTCCCGGCATCTGGGCGTGCTCAAGGCAGCCGGGCTCGTCCGAGAGCGACGAGCCGCCAATCGAATCTACTACTCGCTTGTCGAGGAACGACTGGCGCTGTGTGTCGGCAGATTCCTTAGCGCGATCTGCCCGGAACAGGTCATCGTCAGGCAGCGCAGACCGCGAACCAACAAGAACAGGGGAACCTGATGAGACCTCCGCGGATGTCCAGCGTCGTCGAGCGACGCCTTCTTGTGAACTATCGAATCGAGCCCGAGGTCGCCGCGCGCTTGGTGCCGCCGCCGATGCGCCCTCAATTGGTTGACGGCCGGGCAGTTGCCGGTATCTGCCTGATCCGCCTCGGACAGTTCCGCCCCAGTTGGCTACCCGGCTGGGTCGGGATGCGCACCGAGAACGCAGCGCATCGCATCGCTGTCGAGTGGGATGGTCCGCAAGGACTCTCGACCGGCGTGTACATCTCGCGCCGCGACAGCGGTTCGGCGATCAATGTCCTTGCCGGTGGCCGACTGTTTCCGGGTGAGCACAGTTCGGCGCGGTTCGACGTGCGAGAAACAGCGCAAGACCTGCACGTGGCCTTCACCAGTCAAGACAAGTCGATCTCCGTGAGCGTGGACGCCCGGACCGCCGAGCGGTTCCGAGGAAGCGAACTGTTCGCCGATCTGGTGCAGGCATCGGACTTCTTTCGGCGTGGCTCGGCCGGATTCTCGGCCACACGTGGCGGTCAGTGCCTTGATGGGCTCGAACTCCAGACGGACGGATGGCAAGTCGAGCCGGTCGATATCCAATCGGTTCGGTCTACGGTCTTCGACGACCGGGACCGGTTCCCGCCAGGCAGCGCGGTGCTCGACTGCGCCTTACTCATGCGGCAGGTGCCGGCGACCTGGCACCCCCTTCCGCCCCTGCGGGTCGAGGCCGGTTCCACGCCTGCAGGGAATAGCGCACATCGGGAGTAAGTGCACTGCGCCAGTCATCGGGCGGGTAGCCCCGGACCCAGCGCCCCGTACACGCCGGATCATTCAGTCCGATGTGCAGATGCGCGCGGCTGTTCACGGTCATCGAACCCGCACCGAGCAGCTCGCATCACCTGGATTCACAGCTGCCCGGTGCGGATCGCCCGAGCTTGCCCTACTTCAGGTGCCGGGCGAAGAACCGGTTTCCGGCATCCCCCTCGAACTCCGGGACACCGGTGTGACCGCCCATATTGGCGTGCAACGTCTTCTCGGATGAGCCGAAGGCGTCGAACAGATCCAGGGCCATCTGCCGGTCGTTCCATTCGTCGTCCCACTGCAGCAGCACCAGCAACGGAATGGTGAGCCGCCGGGCCTCCTCGAGGATGCTGCGGGGTACGAAACTACCGGCGAACAAGAGGGCAGCCGAAATACGCGGATCCACCACCGCCAGCCGGACGCCGATCGAGATCACCCCGCCCGAAAACCCGACCGGGCCACCGATCTCCGGCAGGGTGAGGAGGGCGTCCAGGGCGCCCTGCCATTCCGGAACCGACATGTCGACCAGCGGGAGAACGAGCCGGTCGATGATCTCGTCGTCCACCGGGTCGCCCGCCGCCAGCGCCCGGCGCAGGTCCGCTCGGGCCTGCTCGGCGACGGCGGAACGGGGCCGGACACCGCTGCCGGGGAGTTCGATGGTGGCCGCGGCGAAGCCCTCCCCCACGGCGTGCCGGGCCCGGGCCGCCAGCCGTGGATACATCATGTCCAGTCCGCCGGGGTGGCCCACGAGGATCAGCGGTGCCGGGTTGCGGACAGAATCGGATGTCCACAGGATGCCGGGAATCTCGCCGAGCGTGAATCCGCGTTCGAGGACGCCGTCGTCGAGGCGCTGCTCGGAAGTGAAGTGCATGGTCGTGCCTTTCGGGAGCTGATGAACGGCGCTCCCGGACGACCTATCGCCCGACCGTGATCCCAGCGAGGAGCACCCATGTCGATACTGCGTTCACGGGTATCACCTCCTCGTTTCTCACACGGCCGCCGGAAAGATAGCAGGGCCGGCGGACACCGGGCAAACGATTTGAGCCAGGCGCGGTCCTGTAGGCGATGTACTTGCCTGACGGGGAAGCCGGAGGGAGAACCGATAGCGCCGACATTCGGGTGGGCAGGTCCTTGGCCTCGATGTTTTGTGGAGCTTCGAAAAACGTGGCGTGAAGATATATTGAGCTAACACATGGTTAGATGCGCATATCCGCGTATCAGTATCTTTCTTATGGGCAGGCGGGTTGGGTGGTGAAAAGTATTGCGCCCGGCGGTGTCCCGTTAGGCTTGTGCGTCGGGACCAGTACCGCACCGAGCCGGCCACGGCCGCGTGCAGAACAGGAGGCCGACTCGATGGTTGCGTGGAATCGCCGCCGATTTCTGGCCACCGGCACACTCACCGCCGGGGCGCTCGTACTGGGCTCGGCGACGGCCGGTGCCCGCCCTGCTCCCCCGCTGGAGGTGGCGCCGCTCGGCCGCGAATTCTTGTGGGGAGTGGCGTCTTCGGGGTTCCAGTCCGAGGGCCGGGCGCCGGACAGCAACTGGACACGGTATATCGCCGCCGGGAAAACCGAGGACCCATACCACGACTCCGTCGATTTCTACTCGCGGTATCGCTCGGATATCGCGCTCGCCGCACAGCTGGGCGGGCGGGTCTACCGGATCGGGATCGAATGGGCCCGGGTGCAGCCGCGGCCGGGCGTATGGGACGAGGACGGGTTCCGGTTCTACGACGACGTCATCGACAGTATCCGCGCGGCCGGGATGCGGCCGATGCTGACCCTCGACCACTGGGTCTACCCGGGATGGCAGGCCGAGCGGGGCGGCTGGCGGCGCGCCGGCATGGTCGACGACTGGCTCGCCAACGCCCGCACCGTCGTCGACCGGTACGCGGCCGCGGACCCGCTGTGGATCACCTTCAACGAGCCCGCGGCCTACCTCATGAACGAGGTGCGCCACGGCGGGATAGCGGTCACCGATATCCCGGCGATGCAGGACCGCCTGGCCCTCGCCCACGACGCCGTGTACGACCATATTCACCGCGTACAGCCGGGCGCGATGGTCAGCAGCAATGTCGCCTACATCCCGGCTGCCGAGGACTCGATCAACGGTGCGTTCGTGGACCGCATCGGGGCACGGCTCGATTACATCGGGATCGACTACTACTACGGGTTCTCCCCGCACAGTCTGCTCACCCAGTTCCCCGATCCGGGCAAGCTGTGGACGCTGTCCCTGCAGCCGGAGGGGATCTACTACGCACTCGACCACTACGCGCGGCGCTTCCCCGGTAAGCCCCTCTACATTGTGGAAAACGGTATGCCGACCGAGAACGGCCGGCCCCGCGCCGACGGCTATACGCGCGCCGACCTGCTCCGCGACACCGCCTACTGGCTGCAGCGCGCGGCCGCCGACGGGATGAACGTGATGGGCTACAACTACTGGAGTCTCACCGACAACTACGAGTGGGGTTCCTACACCCCACGGTTCGGGCTCTACACAGTCGATGTCCTGACCGATCCGTCCCTCACCCGCCGCCCCACCGACGCGGTGGCCGCCTACACCGCGATCACCCGGCACGGTGGTGTACCGGGCGACTACCGGCCGACTCGGGCGCCGGCCGCCTGTTCGATCGTGGACGGACTGTCCAGTTGCACCGATCAGGTGACCGTGCCGCGCTGACGCTTCACGCGCACCACCGAGCCGGTGTACTGCCGCGGTCGGTGGGTCGTGCGAGACTGGCCGGGTGAACGGGGAGAAGGAAATCCGCGACGACAGCGCCGACACGTCCACCACCGGCTCACTGGACCGGGGGGACGTGATCGGCTCCGGGGTGCTGTGGCTGGCGAAATGGGCCCTGTGCGTGGTGGCCATCGCGGCCGGGGCCTGGGTGCTGGGGTTCCTCGCGGCGAAACTGTGGGTGGTGCTGCTGCCGGTACTGCTGGCGATCGTGATCGCCACTGTGCTGTGGCCGCCCACCGGACTGCTGATGCGTATCGGGCTGCCGCCCGCGGCCGCCGCATCGCTCACCCTGATCGGTTTCATCGGAGTGCTGGCGGGCGGGATCGCACTGATCGTGCCGTCGGTGGTGGATCAGGTGCCCGAACTTTCCGACAAAGCCACCACCGGTATCAACACCGTGCGCGATTGGCTGCAGGGTCCGCCGCTGAACATGCGCGACGAACAGCTCGATTCGGCGGTGGACGCGGTGGTGTCGCGATTGCAATCCAGCGCCGAGCAGATCGCGTCCGGGGTGTTCACCGGGGTCAGCACAGCGACATCGGTCCTGGTGACGTTGTTCCTGGTGCTGGTGCTCACCTTTTTCTTCATCAAGGACGGGCCCAAATTCCTGCCGTGGCTGCACAAGTTCCTCGGTGGGCGCAGCGGCCGGCATTTCGAGGAAGTGCTGGTGCGGGTGTGGCAGGTCCTCGGCGGATTCATCCGCACGCAGGCGGTGGTCAGCTTCATCGACGCGTTCTTCATCGGTCTCGGGCTGGTGATCCTCGGGGTTCCGCTGTGGGGTGTGCTGACGGCACTGACCTTCGTCGGCGGTTTCATCCCGATGGTGGGTGCCTTCGTGGCCGGGGCACTCGCCGTCCTCGTGGCCTTGGTCGGCAACGGGTTCACCACGGCGCTGATCGTGCTGGCGATTATCGTCGCGGTCCAGCAGCTCGAGGGGAATGTGCTGCAACCGGTGTTGCAGAGCCGGACCATGAAACTGCACGCCGTGGTGGTTCTGCTCGCGGTGACCGGCGGCGGCACGCTGTACGGGATCACCGGCGCGTTCCTGGCCGTCCCGGTGGTGGCCGTGGTGGCGGTGGTGGTCCGCTATATCAGCGAGCAGATCGATGTGACCGTCGCCCGGTCGGCCCGCGGTGCGGACAACGACGCGCGGCCGCTGGTGGTCGACAAGGAGGCCGGGGTCACCGAGAAGTAGGCGCTCACGCCACGAGCAGTGACTCCAGCGCCGCGAGATGCGCGTCGAACACCTGCCCCCGATCGCTGAACGTATCGGCGCCGTACATATCGAAGACGTCGAAACTCACGGCCCCGAACAGGCCGCACCAGACGGTGAGCGCCCGGGCCAGCGCCCAATCGGGCAGATCCACCTCGAACTCGTCCCGGATACGGCGGAAATCCCGGGCCAGCGCGCCGGGGACCGGCGGGTCCACGGCGGGGCGGATCAGAAGCTGCCGGTCGTGGGCTCGGGCGATGATCCGTAGGAGGGTGACGATCACCCGGGTTCCCGGGGTGATCGTGCGGTCGGCGGGGGCCGCGTAACCGGGAACCGGAGTGCCGAACAGCAGGCCGTACCAGGCGGGTTCGGCCAGCGCCCAGGCGCGGACGGTACGCGCGGTGATCCGCAAGCGCTCGAGCGGATCGTCCGGGGCCTGCGCCAGCGCGGCGTCGACCGCGTCGCCGAGGGCGTCGTAGCCCTCGATCACCAGCAGGGTCAGCAATTCGTCACGGCTCCGGACGTAGCGGTACACCGCGGAGGAAACCACCCCGAGATCGCGGGCCACCGCGCGTAAGGAGAGAGCGGCGGCGCCGTCGGTGGCGAGATGTTCGCGCGCGATACGCAGGATATCCGCCATCGTCTGGGCGCGGGCGCGGGCACGGGGGGTCGTCACCGGACCAGCCTGCTCAATTTCGAGAGCAGTGTCAACAAAGGAGATCACCGCTCCCGGCTACCTGTGTTAATGTAACCGCCAGTCACTGCTGACCCTTCCGAACCAAGGAGAAGTCCCATGTCCGAGGCGGCCACGGATTTCGATGTACTCGTCGTGGGCTCCGGGTTCGGTGGCAGTGTCACCGCCCTGCGCCTCGTGGAAAAGGGTTACACCGTCGGCGTGCTGGAGGCGGGCCGGCGCTATGCCGACGACGAGCTTCCCCAGACGAGCTGGGACCTGCGCAAATTCCTGTGGGCGCCGAAACTGGGCTGCTACGGCATCCAGCGGATCCACCCGTTGCGCAATGTGCTGATCCTGGGTGGAGCGGGCGTCGGCGGCGGTTCACTGAACTATGCCAACACTCTCTACGTCCCACCGGAGCCCTTTTTCCAGGACCCGCAGTGGCGCGATATCACCGACTGGCGCGCGGAACTCACCCCCTACTACGAACAGGCCAAACGGATGCTGGGCGTGGTACAGAACCCGCACATCACCCCGGCCGACGAGGTGTTCCGGAAGGTCGCCGAGGATATGGGCGTCGGCGACACCTTCGTCCAGACACCGGTCGGGGTGTTCTTCGGCGAACCCGGCAAAACCGTCGACGACCCGTATTTCGGTGGTGTGGGCCCGGCCCGCACCGGATGCGTGGAATGCGGCGATTGTATGGTCGGCTGCAAGTTCGGTGCGAAGAACACGCTGGTCAAGAACTACCTGTACCTCGCCGAACAGGCCGGGGCGAAGGTCGTCCCGATGACCACGGTCACCGAACTGCGACCCAGGCCGGACGGGAGCTGGGTCGTGGCCGCGGAACGTACGGGGGCCTGGATCCGCAAACAGCGGACCACCTACACCGCACGCCAGGTCGTCGTCGCCGCCGGCACCCTCGGCACCCAGCGGCTGCTGCACGCTATGCGGGATCGCCGGGTATTGCCCGAACTGTCCGACCGGCTCGGCCTGCTCACCCGTACCAATTCCGAATCGATCGTCGGCGCGGCCACCCGGAAACTCGCACCCGGGCAGGATTTCACCCGCGGTGTCGCCATCACCTCGTCGATCCATCCGACCCCCGATACCCATATCGAGCCCGTGCGCTACGGGAAGGGGTCGAACGCGATGGGTCTGCTGCAGACACTGATGGTCGACGGCGGCGGCCGGGTTCCGCGCTGGCTGCGATTCCTCGGGATCGCGCTACGGCATCCCCTGCTGCTGATCAGTTTCCTCAGTGTCCGCAACTGGAGTGAGCGCACCATCATCTCGCTGGTGATGCAGCATCTGGACAACTCCATCACCACCTACACCAAGCGGGGCCTGTTCGGCCGGAAACTGACCAGCCGCCAAGGGCATGGGCAGCCGAACCCGACCTGGATTCCCGCCGGCAACGAGGCGACACGACGGGTCGCCGAACATATCGGCGGTACGGCCGGCGGCACCTGGGGCGAGGTGTTCAATATCCCGCTCACGGCACATTTCCTGGGCGGCGCGGCCATCGGCGCCGACCCGGAGTCCGGCGTGATCGACGCCTACCACCGCGTCTTCGGGTACCCGACGCTGAGCGTCGTCGACGGGGCCGCGGTCTCGGCGAACCTGGGCGTGAATCCGTCGCTGACCATCACCGCGCAGGCGGAGCGGGCGGCGGCGTTCTGGCCGAACAAAGGCGACCGCGATCCCCGGCCGCCGCAGGGCACGCCGTATCGCCGGCTCGCGCCCGTCGCGCCGAAGGCCCCGGTGGTACCGGAGTCGGCGCCCGGCGCGCTGCGGCTGCCGATCGTGGCCGTCACCGACTCTGCCGCGGCGCCGGTCGCCGCGGATCAGCCTTTGAAGTAGACGAGCTGGTGACTGGTCGCCAGCAGGGTGCCGTCATGACCCCACAGGTGCGCGTTCTGGTCGAAATGGCCGTGCGCGAAGCGGTTCGCGCGGGCACTGCCCAGCAGGTACTCGGTGCCCTGGGCAGCCAGTTCGGCGGCGGTGGCGTGGTAGTAGACGGTGAGGGAGATCGTCCCGGCCGGTAGGTACTGCCCGCGGCGCAGGAAAACCCGCGGGTAGAAGGCATCCGACATGGCGGTCAGCGAGGCGAAGTCGACCGGCCGGGCGGGACGGTCGCGCAACCAGAGAGTGCTCACCGAATCCGGACTGGCCGGCTTGTCGTCCCCGGGCGCCACGTCCGGCACCGCCCCGGTGACGAACCGCAGGTCGTAGTTGCGGCCCCAGGCGATGAAGTCCGGGAACTCCTGCGGGACGGCATGCTCCGGGCCCGGCACCAGCGGCTTGGCGAGTTCCAGGTCGGACCAGGTATCGCGCCGGATCCCGAATACGGCCGTCGCGGTGGTGGTGATCGCGCCGTTCTGGGCGAGCTCGAGCTGCCAATGCTGGTTCGTGCGGTTGGTGCGCACGGGGCGGACGGTGATCTCGAAGGGGCCGTCGGCGATCGGGCCGGCGTAGTTGACGGTGAGCGCCAGCGGATCGCCCATTCGATCGGGGTGCGCTTCGACCGCGCGCAGCAGCGCCGCCGCGGTGACACCGCCGAACGGGCCGACCATATTCGCGTAATCCGGGCAGGTGCGGCCGGTGGCCCGATGCGCGCCCGCGTACTCGGTGGCGATGGCCGTATCGAACGGATGGGGTGGCGCGTCGATCCCGGTCACGGGGTCCTCCTCGGAAATGTGCCGCTTCACGGTGGTGGAACGAATATAAGTATGACAACATACATAGGAATGGGAGGCAACAGGGAGCGGTGCGATGCCACGACATAAGGATCCGGACGGACCCCGCGCGGCCATGATCCGCAGCGCGATCTCGCTCATCCGCCGCAGAGGGGTCGCGGCGGTATCGTTCGCCGATGTCCTCGAAGCCAGCGGCGCACCCCGCGGCTCGGTATACCACCACTTCCCCGGCGGGAAATCACAACTGATCACCGAAGCGACCCGGGTGGCCGGGGCCCGGGTCACCGGCGAGCTCACCCGCGTGCTGGGCACCCCGGAAACAGCGGCCGCGCTGCGCTCACTCGCCGAAACCCTCGCGCGCGGCCTCGATCGCGGCGATTACGCGATCGGCTGCCCGATCGCGGCGGCGGCGCTGGGCAACGAACCCGACGCGGTCGCCGCCGCGGGCGCCACCTTCGATTCCTGGCGCGATCTCATCGCGGAAAAACTCGTCCGGGACGGGGCCGCGGCACCGCGCGCCCGCTCGGTCGCCGTGCTGGTGGTCAGTGCGCTCGAGGGAGCGCTCATCGTCGCGCGGACCGAACGCGACCCCGCCGCGCTCGATACCGTGGTGGCGGAACTGAATGTGCTGTGCCGGTCGGCCGTCGACGCCGGTCACTCCACCTGACGTGTCTTGATGGCGTCGCGGGAGATGTAGACGTCGTACTCCCCCGGCGTGGCGATCACCGCGTTGCCGTACGCGGAGCGGACGAACGGCGAGGTGAACCAGCGGTTCTCGGTCATCTCGCGGAAGAAGTCGCGGTCACCGCCGTTGAGGAAGATGTGATCCTGCCGGGTCGCGACACCGTCGAGCCGCTGCCCGTACAGTCGCGACACCTTGTAGCCCGAATGGAACCCGAGCGCGTTGACCCAGGGTTCCAGCTCCACGATCTGCGCCTGCAGCACCCACAGGTCACCCTCCACCCGGTGCGTACTGCGCTCGGTGGTGCCGCCGTCGGCGTCGAACAGGGTCATATCGACCTCGAGCTGGTGCTCCGCCCCGGAAACCGGGGACACCACGATATGGGCGGCCCGCACCTCCCCCGTCAATCCCAGATAGGTCTGCACCAGGGTGGCCACCCACAGCACCAGCGCTGCGACGGCCAGCAGTGCGAGTCCACCGCCGCCACGCAGGATCGTCGCCCACGGCCCCTTCCGGCGTAGTACCACAAGGGCCGAAATCACCAGGGCCACACCGGCGATGATCACGGCGATCGCACCGGCCTGCAGTAGCCCGAAATCCACCGGGTAACTCATGGGCCGGTTATACCCCGCCCGCGAACTCCCGGCAGCGCGAACAACGATCCCGGTGTTCACTTCCTCCCGCCGATCCCCGCGGCGAAGGAGTCACAGCACTCCACGCCGCCCGCCACCGGTGTCCGGGACACCCGGGCGAACACGCCCCATACCCCGGTCGACTCTCGTATCTTTGCGCTACACGATGTGGAAAGGTGCGAAGGTGACAGAAGTCAGTGCGGACTATGTGATCGTAGGATCGGGGTCGGCGGGTGCGGTGCTCGCCGACCGGCTCAGTGCGGATCCGGGACGTTCGGTGATCCTGCTGGAGGCCGGTCCGGCGGACAAGGACAAATTCATCCGGATCCCGGCCGGCTTCTCGAAACTCTTCCGCAGCCCGTACGACTGGAACTATCTGACCGAACCACAGCCGCAGCTCGGCAACCGGCAGATCTACTGGCCGCGCGGGAAGACCTTCGGAGGCTCCTCCTCGCTCAATGCCCAGATGTGGGTGCGCGGCTTCCGCGCCGACTACGAGGACTGGGCCGCGGCGGCCGGGCCGGACTGGGGTTTCGAGAAGGCGGTCGCGCAGTTCCGCACCATCGA
This sequence comes from Nocardia carnea, assembly GCF_029869215.1. Classification (GTDB taxonomy): domain Bacteria; phylum Actinomycetota; class Actinomycetes; order Mycobacteriales; family Mycobacteriaceae; genus Nocardia; species Nocardia carnea_B. The sequence continues at coordinate 16,630 of NZ_JARWPM010000214.1, read as the reverse complement.
GGATGTCGAGGGCCCCGCGGGCGAGGATCACGGCACCGGCGGCCCCTTGCATATCTCCCATCAGCGCAGTCCGCGGCCGTCCACGGCGGCCTACCTGCGCGCCGTCGCCGAACGCGGCTTCCCGGTGGAAACCGCGAATCTGCCCGAACCGCAAGGGTTCACCCAGACAATGGTCACCCAGTACCGTGGCCGGCGCTGGAGCACCGCCGACGCCTACCTGCGGCCCGCGATGAAACGGCGGAATCTGCGCGTCCTGGCCGAGGCCACCGCCACCAGGGTGCTGTTCGATGGCGATCGTGCGGTCGGCGTCGAGTTCTCCCGGGGCGGCAGCCTCCAGCGGGCCTCCGCCACCGTGGAGATCATCTTGTGCGGCGGGGCGATCAACAGCCCGCAATTGCTCATGCTGTCCGGAATCGGGGACCGCGCCGAACTCGAGCGGCACGGGATCGAGGTCCGCCACCATCTTCCCGAGGTCGGGGCCAACCTGCAGGACCATCTCGTCGCGGGCCTCGGCTATTCGGTGACCGCCGATTCGCTGTTCGCCGCCGAGAAACCCGCCCAGCTGGTCAATTACCTGCTCCGCCACCGCGGCATGCTCACCTCGAACGTCGGTGAGGCCTACGGTTTCGTGCGCAGCGATCCCGGCCTGGACTACCCCGATCTGGAACTCGTCTACGCGCCGGCGCCGTTCTATCACGAGGGCCTCGTCGACCCGACCGCGCACGGCGTCATTCTCGCGACCGTGTTGCTGCGCCCGCACAGTCGCGGCACGATCACCCTGGCCTCGAAAGACCCGCACGCCAAGCCCGTGATCGACCCGAAGTATCTCTCCGACCCCGGCGGTGCCGACCGCGCCGCGCTGATGACCGGATTGCGCTACTGCGCCGAAATCGCCGGCACCGCGGCCATGAAGGACGTACTCGGCCCGCTGTGCTATCCGCCGAACGCCGCAGACGGTATGGCGGAGGAGACCCGGACCGAATCGCTCGAACAGTACGCGCACACCCTCTACCACCCCGCCGGCACGTGCCGCATGGGGTCGGACGAATCGAGTGTGGTGGATCCGCAGCTGCGGGTCCGCGGCGTCCACGGGCTGCGGGTGGCCGACGCCTCGATCATGCCCGTCCTGGTCCGCGGGCACACCCACGCACCCAGTGTGTTCATCGGCGCCCAGGCCGCCGAATTCCTCACCCGCTCCTAGCGGGTTCCGACTGCCGCGCCGGGCGCGCGTCGGGGGCCGGCCTCGCGGGGGGCCGGGCGGCCCCCACCCCCCCCGGCACCCTGGGTGGGTGGCTCCACACCCCCCCTCCCGCCGCGCCGCGGGGGGCGCTGGACCGGGAGCGGGAAGCCGCTCAGGAGGAACGGCGTCGGGAACAGGTCCGTCAGGAGGCCGAGCAGCGTCGGAGGGAGGCCCTGGCCGCAGTTCCCGCCGAGCCGGACTCCCCCGGGCGCCAGGCCGCGCTGGCGGTAGCGGCCGCCACCGGCCAGAAGGCGATCAGTTCACGCGCGCTGCGCCGCGCGAAGGCCCGTGAGGCGCAGCAGGAGCTAGCGCGGCAGGCCCTGAATAGCTGACCTAGGACCACACACGAGCAGTGCTCCCGGTGTTCGCGCAGCGCGCCTAGCTAGGTGTGCTAGCAGAGATAGCTAGGTGTGTTTCTGCTGGTAGCGGCGCTAACAGCCGTTTCGGTCCATGAACTCGCGGAGGGCTTGGTCGGTTACTGAGGCGATCGAGATGGACCGGTCACCGGTCTCGTAGCGCAGTTTGTCCACCGCCCGAGCGACGCGGTCCTTGGTGGAGGGGCGTATCCGGACGTTGTGCTGCGCGATCAGTTGCTCCTCCAGCGGCACCGCCGGCGGGGGAGTCGGTCGCACTGGGGTTCGCTCCTCTGCAGCCACCGGCGGTGCGCTGGGCTTATCCGGGATGCTGTCGGCCGGGTGCCGCCGCGGCGCCAGGGCGGGTTTGCGTTCCGGTGAGGGGTTCATACCGTGGCTCCAATCGGTTTCAGCAGGCCGAGTTCGGTAGCGAGGTCGGTGTAGGCGACCTGCAGGGACAGCGACTTCCCGCCCCGGTAGAGGTGCTGGGGGATCTGGGCGGAGTGCGCGTCCTGGCGGGCGGCGAGGTCAGGAACGACGGTGCGGCAGACTTTTCCGTCCTGGCCGTAGACGCCGAAGCCGGCGCGCAGCTCCTCGGTGCGGAATCGGTGCTCGCCGATCCCGCGGTACTTCGAGATGACGATCGCACTGAACTGCAGGTCCCGGTTCGGGCGCCGCTGCACCCGGGCGATGGTGTTCTCGATCCGGCCGACGCCCTTGACCGAATCGGTGGTCGGCTCGGTGACCACCACGACCTCATCGGCGGTGAGCAGGGCGCTGAACAGCAGCTTGCCCAGCGACGGGGGAGTGTCGAACAGGACGCACCGATAGGCGCTCAAGTCGACGCCCTCCAAGGCGGCGTCCAGTCGCCACACCATGTCCGCGTTCCCGGAGTCGTCCAGGTCGGCAAGGTCCTCGTCCGCCGGCGCGATATCGACGCGATCCCAGGCCGACGCCACGACCACATCGGCCAGGCACCCCGGCTGCGCCTTGGAGTCGTAGACGTCCTTGATCGTGGGCTGGCCGTCGGTGACCTGGATGCCGACACCGTTGGTGGCGTTGCCCTGCGGATCCAGGTCCACGAGCAGCACGTTCCCGCCGCCCTGGGCCTCATCGCACGTGGCGATGGCGCTCGCCACCCCCAACGCGGTCGCGGTCTTACCCACACCGCCCTTTTGATTCGCCAGCACCACCCGCCGGGGCCGGTGCTCGGTACTCACGCTCTCTCCGCTCACAGAGCGAACCTAACACCTATAGCAAGTATCAATAGCTAACCAAGCTAGCATAGCTAGCAAATTTTGTTTCGTTCTGTTTTAACGTAAAAACGATATCAAATAACGATGAAAATAAACGTAATATGGTAAGATTGGAGTATGAGTGAACAACCCGATTCCCCGCCCGGCGCCGCGCCACAGGCCGATAAGCAGCGGTTTTGCCAATTCCCCACCGGCTACGACCCGGAAACCGGCGAATGGGCCTACTGCGAGCAGCCGCTACCTGCGGCATCCGGGCGGGGCCGGCCGTCCGACTACTGCGGACAGACCCGGCTCGATCCGGACGGCGTCATGCGGGCGCACGACCGGGCCACGGCGTTCCAGCGCAAGCAGAACCTGCGCGCTGGCGGGGGACCGCGGCGCGAACAGCCTCCGGCGCGGCCGGTGACCTCGGCGCGGGCCTCGCTGGCGGAACTGCTCGCGCAGTGGGAGATGGTGACCACCGCGCACCGCGCCCAGTTGGAGGAGATCGTGGCCGCTGCGCACCAGGTCGTTTCCACCGCCGGTGACCCCGACGCCGCTGCCGCCGAGGTCACCATCGCGCGCCGGGAAGCCCAGGCCGCCGTTGATGCCGCCAATGCCCGCGCCGACGAAGCCGAAGCCGAAGCGCTCGCCGCCCGCCGCGAGCGGGACCGGGCCTTGGAGGACAAGAACCTCGCCGAGGGCGCGGCCGAGGATGCTCTGGCCAGCCGCGACGAGCAGGTCGCCGCCGCCCGCGACGAGGTCGAACAGGCTCGCGCCGAACTGCAGGCCGCGCTGGCCGAGCGGGACCGGGTCGCGGCCGAAGCCGCCGAGCAGGTCGCTGCGATCAAAGCCGTCACCGCCGCCGAGATCGCCACCGCGCGTGAGGAAGCCCAGGCCGAGATCCGCGAGATCCGTTACGCTGCCGACCAGCAGATCACCGCCGCTCGCGAGCAGGTAACCGCCGCGCAGGCAGCTCAGCGCGAGGCCGAGCGGGACCGCGCCGGCGCCGAACAGGCCGCCGCCGATGCCCGCGAAGAGGTTCGCCAGCTGCGCGCCGACCTCGATACGACCCGTGAACAGCTCAACGAACTCACCCGCACTGCCCGCGCCGAACGCGATCAGCTGCGCACCGAGCTGACCGACGCCCGCGCCGAGGCACGCGCCGAACGCGACCAGGCCCGCAGCGACCGTGACCAGCTGCGCACCGACCACGCCGCCGAGATCGCCCGCGCCCGCGAATCCGCTGCCGCGCAGGTCGAAGCCCTGCGGCAGGCCCTGACCACTGCCGAGAACACCATCAGCCGACTCGAATTCGAGATCGCCCGCCAGAAAGGCACCCAGAAATGAGTACCGACCCCACCACCGGACAGATAGAACCGGCGAAGAAGGTGAAGGTCACCGCGGAGCGGGCGGTCACCTTGTTCACCGCCGGGATCGCCTCGATCGTTGCGGCGCAGGGCATGTACGTCATGTTCTCCCAGGCGCTGGAGATGCCGGTCCCGCTGCAACTGCTGTGCTTCGCGTTCATCGAGCTGATGGTCGTGGCCTCCGCGATGCGGGCCCGGCGCTCCCAAATCGACACCGGTTCCGCCGGCGTTGACGGCATCGCGATGTGGGTGCTGACCATCCTGTCCGGTGTCCTGGCCGCCTCCCACGCCACCGAGGACGTGGGCCTGCTGGTGCTGCGACTCGCCGCGCCGCTGGTCGCTGCGTGGGGCTGGGAACGCTCGATGGCTTTGGAGCGGCGGCAGATCACCGGTGCTGCCGGCGGAATGAACTGGCGGATCTCTCCGCGCCGGTTGATGGTCCGCTGGGGCCTGGCCGACCCGACCGACCGCACCGCCGGTGAGGTCGCCGTCGAGCGCCGCCTCGAAGACCTCGCCCGCGCCGCCGATGCCGTGCGGATCGCGCGCGACACCAGTAACGCCCGGGGGAAGCGTCGCGCCATGCAGAAACTGCACCGCGCGATCGACAAAGCCACCTCCGATGGTGTGGTCCTCGGTCAGCCTGAGATCCGCGCGCGGCTGGCCGATCACCTCGAAGGCCGGTTCAGCGCCTACAGCCTGCCCGACTACCGGCCGGCCACGAACTGGGCCGACCCCGCCAGCATCGTGCGCGGCGCGCGCAACGCCCTGGACGCGATCGAACCGAGCGCGACCGAGCGCGCGGAATTCGACGCGCTCACCGGAGAGCTCGACCGCGAAATCGCCGCGCGCGAACAGCTCGCCGAACTCGAACCGCCCGCGAGCACCGAGACCGATCGCGCGCACACAGTTCCCACCCCCGGGGACGCCGAGCGCGCACCGATCGCGCGCGTCACCGATGACCGATCGCGCGCGAACAACCCAGAACCGATCGCGCGCGAACAAGTCGAAGAGGCAGAACCGATCGCGATCGACACGGACGACCGATCGCGCGCGAACCCCGGCGCCGATCGCGATCGACACATAGCGGAGATCCTCGATCAGGAACTGACCGCGGTCCGGCAAGAGCGCCGCGCGGGCCGATCGCGCGCGAACTCGGTCGCACCGATCGCGCGCGAAGACCACCCGACCGGCCGCGCGCCGATCGCCGATCACAGCCCCACTGAGCTGGGAACCGATCGCGGACCGATCGCCGATCACACCCCCGACGAGGAGCCCACCGAGACCACAAACGAACACCCCGTCGCGCGCGAACCCCGCCCCGTCGTCTCGCTCGTTCGCCCTGCCGCTCGGGCGTCGCGCGCGATCGAACACCCGGCACCGCGCGCGATCACCAGCCGTCCCGATCGCTCGCAGCCCGCGCGCGAACCTGCCGTCGACGGTGCGCTCGCACGCGCGGTCGATCGCGCGCCGCGCGCGGTGAAAGCCACCGCACCGATCGCGCGCGACGGCGACGGGGAAGAGGTCGATCGCGGACCGTTCGCGCACGAGCTGTCGCGCGCGCAGGCGCTCGACTACGCGCGCGCGGTCATCGATCGCGAGCTGTCTCGTCAGCCGGTCGAGGTCCTCGCGCAGATCTTCGAGGCCCGCTCACGAGGGCTCAAGGCCAACCGCATCGGGAAGGAGATCGTCGGTTTGCCGCACTCGACGGTGGGTCGGGCGCTCACCGCGGTCAGCAAGGTGACAGGCCCCCGCGCGATCGACTGAGGCGCGGAGAAACTCAAACAAGCGACGAGACCCCGGCAACCGTTACTTGCCGGGGTCTCGTCTCGTCTGACCTTACTGCGCTGCGTGTTTCCCGATTACCTCCGGTGTCCGGCCGGCCATTATGTCGGCCAAGGCGAGCGTCGCGTGGATCTGGGCCTGGGCCTGTAGTGCGGTGACTCGCTGCCACATCACCCGTTCGGCGCTCTCGCGACCGGTGTAGGTGTAGTTGCCCCACCCGGATTCCCCGGGCAGTTCCGCTGTTGTGTCGAGTGCGGCCTGCAGCTCTCGCCCCGCCTGCGCCGCGAGATCCGCGGCCAGTTCTGCATGCATCTCCATGCCCGGAAACCGTAGCGGCCGGGCTCCGCCGCCGGAGCCGAATTTCTCTGCTGTGGTCCCGTTCCGAGTGTCCTCACGTACCGGACCGCTCCGGTACTCTGGTAGGGGAGAACGAATGCAGCGAGCTAATAGTTATGGGCCATAAATGGCCATCACCCCGGGGACGGGGTGTCGCTGCGCTGAGCCGGAGGAGGGCTGCGGTGGCAGGGGAATCGCGAAGTCGGCGGGCGTCCGCGAAGCGGGTGCGGCAGGCCAATGTCGACGGTGGTCGACCGCATCGGATCAAGGTGTCGCTCACCGATGCCGAGCATGCGGAGTTCACCGAGGCGGCGGCCAAGGCGGGGGTGAGCGTGCCGCGGCTGCTGGTCGAGTCGGCCAAGTCGGAGGGCCGGGTGGAGGCCGGCCGAGCGCACGCGGTGATGGGCCTACTGGAGATCGACGAGCAGGTCCGGCGCGAGCGCAATAACTTGAATCAGCTTGTCCGGTACACCCACCAGCACAAGGACGCTGCGGTGTTCCCGGAGGAGCTGGTCGCGCGGCTGCTGGATGCGTTGGCGGCAAGCACTCGGGCCTCGATCGGGCTGGAGTCGGCGGCGCGGTGGGTGATGGGGTTGAACCCGGCGACGACTGCCACGTCGATCGATGTCGACGAGGATCTCGCGCTGAGTAGCGAGTGGGCCGAGTCCGATCCGTCGGGGCGGTGAGCGGCGATGATGCCGAACATCAAAAAGGGCAGCTATATGACCGATCTGCTGGTGTATCTGGCGGGGAAGGGCCGGGCGAACGAGCACCGCGATCAGCGGGTGATCGCTGGTGATGTGGTGGTGGAGGCGATCTACGGTGGCCGGCCGTTGTCGACGTTGCAGGCGGCCGAGCTTGCGCGGCTGCTGGATTCCCCGAGGCAGCTGATCCTGCGCGGTGCTCCGGTCCCGTCGGTCGATCGCGCGAAGGCCCGGGCCCTGGTGGAGCAGGGGATGGATCGCGCGGAAGCGGTCGCGGCTGCGACGCGCGATCACAACACGTGGCACTGTTCGCTGAGTTTGTCGCCGGAGGAGGGCACGCTCAGCGACGAGACCTGGGCGGCGCTCGCGCACGACTTCATGGCCGAGATGGGCTTCGCGCACCGGGATGACGATGTCCCGGATGCTCGGTGGTCGGCGATCCATCACGGCCTGAACGCCGGGGGCGGCGATCACATCCATATCGCGATGGCGGTGGTGCGCTCCGATGGGTCGTGCACGGATCTGTATCTCGATTACGTGCGCGCGCAGCGGGCCTGCAACCGGCTGGAGCACAAGTACGGGTTGCAGGTGCTGGCGTCGCGGGAGGAAGGCGGCACCGAGCGCGCCACCACGCCGGCCGAGCGGGCCCGCCAGGAGCGGGTGGGTGCACCGGAGACCGACCGCGAGGCGATGGAGCGGCGGGTCCGCGCGATCGCGGCGGCCGCGGGCAGCGAGGCGGAGTGGCTGCGGGAACTGCGCGCGGTCGGGATCCTGCCGCGGCCGCGCTGGGAGAAGGGCGGCCAGGACGAGGTCGGCGGCTACAAAGTCGAGATGCGGCCGCAGCGCAACGCCGACGGGAAGCTGGAAAAGGCCCTGTCGTTCAGCGGTGGATATCTGGCCAAGGACCTGACCTTGCCCGCGCTGCGGCACTGGGCCGGGTGGGATCAGTCGCCGCAGGCCCGAGACGAGGCGCTGGCCGAATGGCGTAAGGGCCTCGACCAGTTCGGGCGTCCGAAGATCGGTTCGGAGTTCGACGAGCGGCGGGTGATCGACGAACTGGCGCGGTTCAGCGCCCACGCCCGCACCATCCGTACCGCCACGCTCGGCTTCGCCGCCCTCGCCGTCGGCTTCTACCTCTGGCACGGCCTGACCTACGAAACCGGCAGCATCTACGAACCCGCCTACCTCGCCTGGCTGAACGGCTTCCTGGCGTTGCCCATCATCGCCTGCACCATGGTCGTCACGGTATTCGCCTTCACCGGATCGGGGATCGTCACCGCGCTCACCGGCCACAACACCGGCGAGTTCCGGGACGCCCCGCTGGGGCTGGGCACGGTGAAATCGTTCGCGCACACCGGGGTCACCCTCAACGACCAGCCGCAGATCCGGATCGAGTTCAGTGTCGAGGGCGCGGACGGCAAGGTCTTCGACGCGACCGCCAAAACGATTGTGCCGCTCACCGAACTGTCGCTGCTGGCCCCCGGGGTGGTGCTGCCGGTGCGGTACCGGCCGGACCGCCCCGGTGCCGTGCAACTCGACCTGTCCGGCGACAGCGCGGCCGCCCAGCGCGCCATGAACGAATCCCTGATCCGGAAGGGTTTCACCACGCCGGAGAAAGTCGATATCGCCGCCCGCGGTATCGCCGCCCAGGCGGTCGTCCAGTCGCTGACCGTGCCCGGCGAAATCCGCGACGGATACTCCAAAGTCGCGGTGGGGCTTGCGGTCACCCGTCCCGACGGAAGCACCTTCAGCACCACCACGGAGAAGTTCCTGCCGCCCACCGCGATCGGCAACGTGCAGGTCGGGCGTATCGTCACGGCCCACTATCTGCCGGAGAACGAACAGGAGGTCGTACTGTCGATCCCGGTCAACGCGTGAACAGCCGCGACCACTCTCGACCACTCTCGACCGACGACCCCGGCCCGACGCGCCCGGGTCGTCCTGCGTGGCCGAGCCTGCTCACCACACGTGATCGCGGGCGAGTTCCGCCTTCGCCTGCGCCAGCAAATCCTCTTGCAGGGGCCGGCAGTATGCCCACCAATCAGGATGGGTCACGGGATCACGGACCACGTCGTGCAGGCCGCGGGCATGGGCGACCATCCGGTCCCGCAGCGCGTCCGAGCAGATGATCTCGACCTGCTTCTCCGCCAGCCAGACCCGCTCGATCAGCGGTTTCACATCCTCCGGTGTACCGCCCCGCTCGCGGATATCGAACTCGCCCTGCAGCCGCTGCGCCGCCTCGAAGTAGGCGAGGATCGCGGATTTCAATTCGTCGCGATGGGCAAGACGGCTCTCGGCGAGAAACCGAAGCTTCGACTGGCGTCCCGAATTCCGCTGCACCAACAGCGTTGCGGAGGCGCCGAGCCCGGCACCCAGCAGCGGCATGAGACCGGCGAGCACTGTCGAAACCACTCCTGACGACATGGTGCGATCCTGCCCGAACGGCACAGCGCCGACCACCCGGGAAACCGGGACCGCTACCGACCGGCGGTAGCCCACCGCCGTGGCACTGCCGGAAGGCGCCGCAGGGCGATCAGCTGAAATGAACGATCGATACGGCGCCGGCGAGAATCGAGTACGCAGCGAAGGGCAGCAGGGTGCGGGTCTGGAAATACCGCTCCAGATACCGCACCGCGAGCCACGAGGACAGCCCGGAAACGAGCGCGCCCACCAGAATCGGGCCACGAATCGCGGCGGCGGCCGGACCGGCCAGTTCCGGTATCTCCACGATTCCGGCTCCCAGGATCGCGGGGGTGGCCAGCAGAAAGGCGAACTTCGCGGCATGCGGATGTTCCAGCCCGCGCCACAAACCTCCCACCATGGTCAGTCCGGCGCGGCTGAATCCGGTCAGCAGCGCACCCAGTTGGGTGCAACCGATCCCGATCGCGTCGGTGGCACTCAAGGCCGCCATCGGGCGGTCGGACCGCCGGGGCGGATTGGTGGCACTGCTGACGGCACTGACGCGGGCTCGCTGCAATGCGAACCGCCGTCCGTATTCGGCGAGCGACGGTTCATTGCGCCGGCGCAACCCCTCGCCCACCAGCAGGACGACACCGTTGAGCGTCAGGAAAACCGCGGCGCAGACGGGCGCCGCGAACAACGCGTGCAAAGGATGCACCGCCGGCGGCCCGATCACGGCGACCGGCACGGAGGCGATCACGATCAGCCAGGCCAGCCGCTTCGGTACGGTATCGAGCCGCCGGGTGCGCACCACGCCGACGAAACCGCCCGCGATCGCCCACCAATCGCGCCAATAGTGGCCCAGCAGCGCCACCGCCGTCGCCACGTGCAAAGCGACCACGAAGGCAAGATAAGGCGTATGCGCACCGGATTCCTCCGCCGCGACCAGCTCACCCCAATCGCCGCCGACCCAGCCGGCGACCAGCACGGAGTGCCCGAGGCTGGAGACCGGAAACAATTCGGTCACACCCTGCACCGCACCGATCACACAGGCTTGCACGTAGCTGAGCACCGCGCGATTTTTGCACAGCCCCGTTCCGCCACCCGCGCTCCGGGAACGACTTGCCGTGGCCGAAGTGGTTGCGTCGGTCGGCGGTTGGCGTCAGGCCCGTGTGACCGGCGAGACGGTATTCCGGGACATGCCCCACAAGGTCCACCGCACCGCCCTGGTCCTCGCCAGTCCGGTCACGCTGGCGATCACCTTCGACACTCGCCACCGCCCCTGACCCGCAGTCCCGGGGGTGAACGCCTGAATCGCACCGTTCGGGGCAAATCAGCGTGCGGAACGCGGAACCCGAGCCCGGCCGCATTGCGAGCGCCGATTCGCGATCCACAGACAGTGGTACAGTCTCTTTCGTTCGAGCTCGGGAGGGTTGCGTGACGGAGATTCAGCCGTTACGTCCGGCGAATTACGCACGGCAGGTATGGGGATGGGATACGAATTCAAAGTCACGCCGGGTGATCTGGACACCGCGGCGGCCAAGCTGGAGGCACTTGCCGACGCCGGCTCAAAAGCTGTCGAGTACACGAAAAATAACTTCGATCTCGAGGGAAACGCCGGCCTTGCACTGAAACCTTTGATGGATAAAGTGATCGAAATGTGCAGTAAGTTGTCGAATAACTATTCACAGATGAGTTCCCTGACGACCGGAACTGCAACAGAGTTGACCAGTGCGGCAAAAATGTATAGAACAACGGACCGGTCGACCGCCGAGACGCTTGACAAAACATATTCTACGGAAAACGAAAAATGAGTGAGTCGATCGATCCTTCCACCGAGTTGACACCCCCCGAGGTCGAGGGATGGTTTTCTACTGGCGGAAATATGGTCGACATGGCATTGGGTAATGCGTACAGCGTTTCCTACTATCTGCTCCAGATCATAAAGCATACAACCGGCTGGGATCCGGTGGGAGATGTTCAAAATTATCTCGGCGGCGATTGGCAAGCATTACTGAAATCGGCCAAAGCGGCCGAAAACCTTGCCCAGTTCAACACCGCCTACAGCGACGCAGTCGTTGCGGCCGTGAAAGATTTCGAAACCTCCTGGACCGGCAACGCGGCTTCCAGCGCAAACGAGTATTTCAAAGAGTTCACCGGCGCTATCGATAAGCAGCATGATCCACTGGTGAGTATCTCCGATACGATCGCAACCTTTGCGTGGGACGCGTACGGGGTGGCTCAAGCTGTGCAATCCCTGATATTGGAGCTACTCGACCTAGCGCTCAGATGGGCGCTGACGCAGGCAGCAGCGAAAGTAGCGCGCGCGACCACCGCCACCCTCTACGGCGCGGCAGCTGCGGCAGCACTGGAAGCGGTCTGCCTGGCCATTGTGGCGATGATGAAGGCCAAAGCCTTAGAGGTGGTCAGGTTACTGGGACAGATTCTCGCCGGATCGGCTGCGGCGGTTGGCACGTTGTACGGCTTGATGGGCTCGGCCGCCGAACTGGATATGCCGGTGCTCCATGGCGAGTACAACCATCCGGGGGTGATTTGATGGCTCGCGAAGAAGTCAGCCTGGATGACGATCCGGGCATGTCTCGCCATCTGGCGAATGTACTGGGGATTCTTACTTCAGCGCCCGGCATCGACAAGGATTTCAAGGCACAGATTCAGGACATCCTGGAAGGCACGGGAACGATACGAGATCTGGCACAGAGCGAGGCATTCGACAGGGTCGGCGATTCGATCGTCCCCCAAGCGCTTGCGGATTTCGCATCGATACCGGAGGACGAGCGAGAGAGTATGGCAGCACAGGGCGAGGCCATACTCGAGAGCTACCGGAACCAGGCCGGGGAACCTCCGGCATATCAACCCTTCACAGAAAGTGCACCCGCCGCCGATCCTGCGACTCCGCAGACGCAAGAAATCAGCGGCACGCTACCCACGAGTGTGCCAGGTAAGCGGAAACCGCACCGGGAGCAGGTGGTGGGGCCGAGCGATTCGGAAGACGAGGATGATCGTTACTTCCGGGAGCGGAACCAAAACGGCTGGCTCCAATGAGCAGAATTATCCCGGCGCAGGAATTCTACCGCCCCAACAGTGATTCCGAAATATTCAGTGATACGGGCACGTCGGACCCGATGACTCACCAGCGTCCGTGGACACATGAGAACGACGCGATTGTCCGCTTACGCCGGGCGCCGCAACCGCTTTCCAATGTAGGCCGTCTGTGGCAGAAGACGAGGCCGCATCTTCGAGTGGCACCCCTCGAATTAGAAGTCGCACAGCCGTTGCCGGATGTGTGCGCCCCGCATGGCAGGCCGGCGACCGGCACCGCGACCGTGCGAACCTTGTTCTTTGATACCGACGCCCATCCACGGTTCCCCAACCGCCGAGGCCTACACGAGTACCTAAGAAAAGGGTGGCGGACGGAAGCGGGTATCGCCGCACCTGTGTCGACGATTGTCGGCGGCGAGTGGCCGATCTGCCCTCGGTGCGCTCGGCGGGCCCGGACCTACCGCCGTATCGCAATCGGAATACTGGTCTTCATAGTCATCGAATTCGCGGCCTTCCTGACGGTGAGTTTCGCAGGAATCGATTGGTTGAAGCCCTGGCTGGGCTACGCATTCTGCCCTGGTTCGATCTTGGGTTCGATCCTGGCCCTCACACTATTCGACAAATCCGTCGAACCCGTCGCCTTCCGCCCCATCTACGACGAGCGTTTCGCCTTTGTACCAGCCCATCCGCGCTTCCGCCAAGCGCTACAAGGTGATTTCCAACCCTGATTGGGCGATCCACGCCTCACTGCCAGGTGCGGGATCGGACTCGGTGGGCGGTCTCCAACGAGCTGCGAAGTTGGCGCAGGATTTCGTCCGGAGATCCGGGGGTGAGAGCGAAATCTTCGGCGTTGTGGTTGTGGAGCAAGTAGCGGCCGTCGTTCGGATAGTCGAGCCAGAGGAAGGCGTAGCCGTCGTCGGTGGGGCGGGTATCGACCGTGTAGCCGGGATAGACCGTGATCTCGCCGGTGCCCGCGCGGCGGCGGCGGAAGAAGCGCTGCATATCTTCGAGGGGGGACAATTGCGTTGGGTGGCGTGAATATACGGGGGCGTCGAGGTCGCTGCGGCGGCCGCGGATGGGGTGATGATTGCCGGCGCGGAGCGGTGGGAGGCCGGCGACCAGCCGGGGGGCCAATTGGTCGGTGCGGATACGAGCGAGAACGATATCGCCGCCGGAATTTTTTGTGGTCCCAGGTAATTGCGTGGCGAGGACGGCGGAGCGCCCGACTACACCGGCGTGCATCCGCACCGCCTGGTTCTGCGGGGAGCCGTGCACCCCGTAGATTTCCACCCGGATTTCCGGTTCCAGCAATACGGTGAGCGCCTGGTAGAGCGGTTCGTCGAAGACGCCCTGTAGCCTGCGCGCGCACTGCTGCCGGTAACGCTGGAAATCGTCGTCGTGCTCCATCGGGGGTGGCAGGTATTCGAGCGGATACGGCAACCGGTCGCGCCCCATCGCCTCCAGGGCCAGCGTGAATTCGTAACCGCCCAACTGCCAGCGTGTTCCGCTCATACCGTGTCCATCGAGCCTGTGCCCGGCTCGCGCACGGTCCGCCCCTTACGTATGAAGGTCCCGCGGCGATGACGCGGTGCTCCCGCTTCCGGGCCTGCTGCGAACCTCATCCGCCGATGACCCCGCCCGGCGGAAGCACCCGGGGCTGTTCGCCGAGCAGTTCGGTGGTGCGGTCCTGGACGAGATAGTCGGGAGTTTTGTGTTCGTCGTCGTCCTCCCCACGCCCGCGCTGTCCACCGGCGCCCATCATGCCGGGCATGCCGGTCATCCCCCTGGTTGCTGCCGGGGCACCGGAGCGGGTCGCGGGCCCGGCGGTCTGGTTCGGGTTGCCGGGAGTTCCGCTGACGGTGCGGCCCGGCGTACCCGGCGGTTGGCCGCCGGGCGCGGCGAGCATCGGGGCGCCCGGGGTGGTACCGGGTGACCCGGGCGTGGTGGCGTTCGGACGGCCCACCGGATTTTCGAGCGGGACGGTGTTCGCCGGTGTCGTGGTGGCCGATGGGGTGGTCGACGCCGGATTTTCGGTGGCCGCAGGGTTGGTCGCCGAATTCTGCGGTGTCTCCTGACCTGGATTTTCCGTCCCCTGCGGATTAGTGCCATTCGGATTCGTACCGGCGGGGGTGGTACCGCTCGGGGTGGTGCCGGCCGGGTTCTGGGTACTCGCGGGCCCTACCGGCTGTTGTGGTCCTGGGCCCGCACCGACCGGGCTTTTCGTCACCGGCAGCACCGGGGTTTTGGTATCGACCGCCGCGACACCGGGCTGATAGAACTCGATCATCAAATCCTGGGCTTGCGCCTGCGCTTCGTTGGCACGATGCTTGGCGGCCTTGACCACACCATTTCCGGGAATGTGGCCGACGAATTCGTCGAACCCGGACACCTCGACCGGTGGGATGATCGACATCTTCGTCTGCGCGAGATATCCCTGCATGAGGTCGATACCGTTCGCCACCATTTCGAAGCTCTTGACCAGCTTCTGGGCCTCCGTGGTGAACGTCCGGGTGCCCTCGACCGCCGCGTTGGCGGCCTGGCCGCCCCATTTCTCGTCGATCACCTTGTCCACATTCTTCCCGAAGGTGTCGAGCGCGGTGAACAGGTCCTCGGTCAGCCGCCGCCAGCCGTCCGCACCGGCATTGATATCGGCGGATTCCACGGCGGGATGCTGGGCGTTTCCGTTCAGTGCTTCCCAGATCTGCTGGTGAGTCCAGGTTTTGAACGCTTCCTTCGTCGCCGTGGCCGGGGCGTATTCACCGTCGAAACCCTGACCGACCCGGGCGAGTTCATTGTTGATATGCGTCCGGTCGCCACTCCACTCCTGCTCCGCCGCATCGGCGGCATCGGAGGCCCGATTGCGGTTGCCTTCGGACTCGTCGTAGTTCCCGGAGACATCATCGACCGCGGCATCGACAGAGGCGACGGCCGCGACGACAGCAGCGGCGACAAGTAGCGGTGCGGGCATCAGCGGAGTCCTTCACCTGCGGCAGTGGTCTGGGACGAGTTCTGCTGATCGGTCTCCTCTAGTTCGCCGATCATGGCGGCGTAGGTGTCGCGCATCAGGGTCACGACTTGGATCATCCCGTCCAGCCGGTCTACAGCCGAGTCCCCGTTCTCGCCGCCGGATGCTTTCTTCTCGAACTTCGTTTTCATATCCAATGCTGAGGGCAGACCACCGTAGCCGGCCAGGTGATTCAGGCCCGCCGCTTGCCTGCGGAGAGTCCCCAGCGCGACCAGCAGAGTCTGGCACTCTTGCTGGAGCGCGGCCCCTGCGTCGTGCTCGATGCGCAGTTCACCGTCGATCGCGTTCTGTTTGAGACTCTGCCAGTGTTGCTGCTGGTCGGTCATGAGTTTTGTTCCTTGGTGATTCGCGGAGCCCACCGTGCTCCACTCGAGATGACGATGCGGCTACTTCGGAAGATTGGGCTCCAGCAATGCGGCATACTCCGTGGAGATCGCGCAGATATCGCGATCACGATCAGCGTCGAGGAACCAGCTGGCATTGATCTCGAACATGCCCTGCTCGGCTGCGATCGCCGTATAGCAGGAAGTGCCGTCCGTTTCCGTTTCGTCGAAGTACGTCAGCGCGGGACGCGAACCAACAGTGGTCTCGGTCTTCTCGACCAACTTCGAATTCTTCCGTGCCTCGTCGAGGGTGTGTGAGGTGGAATAGACACCGATCATGAGGGTGCTGTCGGGTGTCCGCCAGTTGCACACGCGCCAACTGGTCTCACCATCCGGCGCGTCTGTGGTGACGCTCTTGGTCGAAGGGTCCAGCCCGACATCACGCAACACCTGGTCCGAGAGCTCGGTGCAAGGGTTGAAGATTTCGATCGGACCGGCGGTGGTCGGCGCGATCGTCGCGGTCGCCCCGTCAGTGCTCGATGTACACCCGGTGGCCAGGGCTATTGCGGCCGCCGTAGCGAGCATGGCACGGACGACGTCGGCGGTTCGCATGGATCTCCCCTGGGTCGGTACGGCGGATTACCCCGTCATCACTATAGGACGCAGTCCCGGGGGGGGGGGGGGGGGCGGGGGGGGGGGCCGCGGCCCCGGCCGCCGCGGGCCACCGGTTGGGGGGGGGGCCCGAGGCCCGCGGGGCGGGGCGCGCCCGCGCCGCCGGGCCGGGGGGGGGCGCGCGGGGGGG
>NZ_JARWPM010000213.1 GCF_029869215.1 Nocardia carnea | reverse complement strand
CCGGGGGTATAAACTGCGGCGCGGGGGGCGGCCGGCCCAACGGCCCGCCCCGCGCAACCCCGCCTAAACCCACCCCCCCGCCGTGCTCAACCTGCACGGCGGCGGGTACACCGTGGGATCGCTGGCCACACATCGGTCGCTGAACGGCCGCCTCGCCGCCGCGACCGGTGTGCCGGTCTACGCGATCGACTACCGGCTGGCGCCCGAACATCCCTACCCCGCGGCCCTGGACGACGCCGAGGCCGCGTTCCTCGAACTGGTCACCGAATACGGCTACCGTCCGGACCGGATCGCGATCGCCGGCGATTCGGCGGGCGGCGGGTTGTCCCTGGCCCTGGCCCAGCGGCTGATCGCCCGGCACCGGTACACGCCGGCCGCGCTCGGGTTGATCGCGCCCTGGGTGGATCCGAACGAGTTGTCCGAACGCCCCCGCGACCTGGTGGTGAACGGCCCCTGGTCGCGTGCCTGCGCCGCGGCCTACCTGGGCACCGGTGATTGCCAGGACGCCGGGTACGCCCCGCTGCACGGGGTGCTGGCGGGACTGCCGCCGGTCTATATCCAGGCCGATGTCGACGAACTGCTGCATCCGCAGTGCGTCGCTCTCACCGCCGCGTTGCGGGCGGCCGGGGTCACGGTCGAGTTCACCGAGAGCCGTGGGCTGTGGCATGTCGCCCAGCTCCAGGCCGCACTGGTCGGCCCCGCGGCCGCCGTGCTGACCGAAATGGCCGGTTTCCTGCGGCAAGCCATGGATCAGCAACCGGCGAGCGACCTAGGATGATCATCTGATCGGAACTCGTCAGCCCGGGCCACACCGTGAACTCCTGCGCATTCACGGGTGGCCCGCCGCCGGATGTCGCCGGTGGCGTAAATTACCGACCAGTTAGCAAACAGGGAAAGGCAATGATGCGCGAGTTCGAAGCCCCGGCTTCCTACACCATCCCGGAGGACGCGAACAATTCCGACAGCGTGTTCCGGCACGCGAAGGAATCCCCCGCCGCGGTCATGTTCAATGTCCCCGACGGCCGGGGCGGCTGGCGCGATGTGCGGGCCGCGGAGTTCGCGAAGTCGGTCACCGATGTCGCCAAGGGCCTGATCGCCTCCGGTATCGAACTGGGCGACCGCGTCGCCATCATGGCCGCCACCCGCTACGAGTGGGCGCTGCTCGACTACGCCATCTGGGCGGCCGGCGGCTGCACCGTCGCCATCTACGACAGTTCTTCGGCCGAACAGGCGCGCTGGATCCTGCAGGATTCGGCCACCGTGCTGCTCGTCGTGGAGAACGACAAGCACCGCGGTGTGATCGCCGAAATCGACCAGGCCGAACTGCCGCAGCTACGCGAAACCCTGCAGATCGACTCCGCCGCCATCGATACGCTCATCGAACGCGGCGCCGAACTCGACGACCAGGCCGTACACGACCGCCGTGCCCAGGTCGACGCGGCGTCCCCCGCCACCCTCATCTACACCTCCGGCACCACCGGCCGGCCCAAGGGCGTCATGCTGACCCATGCCAACCTGTGGGCCGAATCCCGCTCCGACCGGATCGCGCTGGGCTCGTTCCTCTCGCCCGGTAAGAAGACACTGATGTTCCTGCCGCTGGCGCATGTTTTCGCCCGCGCCGTGGGGCTGGCCGCGTTCGACGCGAAGGTCACCGTCGCGCACACCTCGGACTGGAGCACCCTGGTGCAGCAGTTCGCCGAACACAAACCGGACTTCGTGCTCTCGGTTCCGCGCGTGTTCGAGAAGGTCTACAACGGGGCCAAGCAGAAGGCGCACGACGAGGGCAAGGGCAAGATCTTCGACGCCGCCGCGGCCACCGCGATCGAATACAGCGAGGCCCTGGAAAAGGGCAAACCCGGCTTGGTGCTGCAGGCCAAGCGGGCGCTGTTCGACAAACTGGTCTACGGCAAACTCCGCGCCGCGCTCGGCGGGAACTGCCAGGCCGCGGTCTCCGGCGGCGGGCCGCTGGGCGCCCGGCTCGGGCATTTCTTCCGCGGTATCGGCGTCACCATCTACGAGGGCTACGGCCTCACCGAAACCACCGCCGCCATCTCGGTCAACACCCCGGAGCACATCCGGGTGGGCTCGGTCGGCCGGCCGATCGAGGGTCATGCCGCCAAGATCGCCGAAGACGGCGAACTGCTGCTGCGCGGTTCGGTGGTGTTCGGCGGCTACTGGGGTAACGCCGAAGCCACCGCGGACGCGTTCGACGACGGCTGGTTCAAAACCGGCGACCTCGGCGCGATCGACGCGGACGGTTTCATCTCCATCACCGGCCGCAAGAAGGAAATCATCGTCACCGCCGGCGGTAAGAACGTCTCCCCCGCGGTGCTCGAGGATTCGCTGCGCGCGCATCCGCTGATCAGCCAGGTGATGGTCGTCGGCGACGGCAAACCCTTCATCGGCGCGCTGATCACCCTCGACCCGGAGGCCCTGCCGGGCTGGAAGGAACGCAACAACGTCGCCGCCGGCGTCGATATCGCGGAACTGGTCAAGAATCCGGCGCTTGTCGCCGAGGTGGAGAAAGCCGTCGCCGAAACCAACAAGAAGGTTTCCAAGGCGGAACAGATCAAGAAGATCAATATCCTCACCGTGGACTGGACCCAGGAGACCGGGGAGCTCACCCCGAAGATGTCGCTCAAGCGCGCCGTCGTGATGAAGCAGTACGCCGACGAGGTCGAGAAGATCTACAGCTGAGCCGAGTTCTCCTGCCCCGATTCCGTCGGCGCGGAGTTCGATCCCCTCGGCCTCTGTGTTCGGGCCGGCGGCACCCGCGCCTTCGGCGCATCGTCTCGCGGTCCGAACACCGGCACGGGGCCACAATCCAGCGCCCCACTGCGCCGGATCGGTGCCGCGCCGGGCCGACCTCAACCCACCGTAAACGAATCCTTCCTGGGCGTGAGAAACCCGATTCCCGCCCGGAATAATTCAGCCGCAGTGTGGTGAATTGTTCCGGGCGGGAATCGGGAGTCGACATCGAAAACTACTGGAATCCAGATCATCCGGTAATGGAGATCCTGCGTCGGCGGCGGGACAGCGGCAGTAAACCGGGCGATCGACGGGATGGTGCGAAGGTCGCGTTGACCGTCGCGGGCGGCGGGATGCGGGGGGCGATATCCGCCGCCATGTGCGTCCAACTCGACGATGCGGGTTTCCGCGATGCGTTCGATGTGGTCTACGGATGTTCGTCCGGTGCGCTCAATGCCGCGTACTTCCTCGCACAGCCGGCGGGTACCTGCTGGTATCCGCTCTCGATCTACTATGAGGACCTGGCCACCGACCGGTTCATCCGATACTCGCGCCCGCTGCACGGCGGATCGGTTGTCGATCTCGGATACGTTTTCGACGAAGTGCTCGGATCGGCGAAGCCGCTGGATTACGACGCGGCAGTGCGATCGCCGGTCGAGCTGGTGGTGCTGACCACCGACCTGGATGCGCGGGAAACGTTCGCGGCCCGCGGTTTCACTTCGGGCGACGAACTGAAGGAATACCTGCGGGCGAGCGCACGACCGCCGCTCGCGGTCAACGGACAATCGCATATCGCCGGGCGCAGCCTGGTAGATGGGGCCCTGCTCGCCCCGGCGCAGTTCCGCATCGCTCTCGACGACGGTTGTACCCACGTCCTGTCTCTCGGTGCGCGCCGCATGCGGTCGTCGCCCACCCGTAATTCGTTGGCCCATCACGCCTACGCGCAGTATCTCGGGCGAATACGCGACGGTCTGGGCACCGCCTATCTCGAGGCCCGCCGCGCTCGCCGGCAGGACCGGGCAGAACTGTCCCGGCTCCGTTTCGCGACGAACGAGCCCGGACCATATGTACTGGGTATCGCCCCACTGCCCTGGATGAAGGGAATTCGCTTCCACGATACCGATCCGCTCCGCGTCACCCGGGCCATCGGGGAGGCATATTCGGTTTCCTATTGTGCCACCGAGCGAATCGGTACCGACCGGCTCCGGAAAGGGTTGGTGCGCGCAATGACCCGGGTTACGA
This sequence comes from Nocardia carnea, assembly GCF_029869215.1. GTDB lineage: Bacteria > Actinomycetota > Actinomycetes > Mycobacteriales > Mycobacteriaceae > Nocardia > Nocardia carnea_B. The sequence goes on along the minus strand of NZ_JARWPM010000213.1, from coordinate 8,729 downwards.
TCGCCGGTCCCGGCGCTCCGGCCACGGCGCCGGTACCGGCGGCCGCGAGCTGATCGGCCGGCCACAATGAAGAACGTGAGTACAGTGGGGAATTCGATCGAATCGGTCGTTCAGGCGATACGAACCGGGCCTGGTGGCCCCCGGATCGCCGCCTTCTTCGATTTCGACGGCACAATCGTCGACGGTGTCGCCGCCCTTCGCTTCGGCCGGCCGGGCCGGTCGGGTGACGACGCCACCGTTCTGCTGCCGGGCCTGGCGGGCTGGAAGAACGACATCCACCGCGAGCTGATCGGCCGCCTGGTTTCCGAGATCTGGCGGGGACGCCCGGTGGCCGATCTCGAAGCGGCCGAGGATCGGTTGTGCCACCACCATCTCGCGCGCAATCTCCGGCACGAGGCGTGGGGGCTCATCCGCGAACACCTGCGCGCGGGTCATACGGTGGTGCTGGCGACCGCGGCGACACGATTCCAGACGCGGCTCATGGCCCGGGAACTGGGGATCGAGCATGTCCTGTGTACCGAACCGGTGGTGTCGGGGGGAGTACTCACCGGCGAGGTCGAGGGCGAGATCGTGTGGGGCCGGCACAAGGCCGAGCTGGTGGCGGAATTCGCCATCGCCCACGATCTCGACCTCGAGAACAGCTTCGGGTACTCCAACGGCGGCGCCGATCGCCCGCTACTCGAGCTGGTCGGCCACCCGATAGCGGTGAATCCGGACCGCGAGCTCGCCGCTGCCGCGACCGCCGGCGGCTGGACCACGCTGCGATTCGAGCGCCGGGGCAGGAATCTCTACCACCTGGGCCGCACGCTGCTCGGTCTGCTCGCGGTGATCGGTGCGGCCGGAGCGGCGATGGTGTGCTCGCCCGGCCGTGATCGTCGTGCCCTGCGCCGCCGGATACTGCGCTGGGTTCCGGCGGCAGCGTTGCGCTGCGCCGGCCTGCGCATCCGGGTAACAGGCGCGGAAACCGTCCGGACCACCAGGCCCGCGGTTTTCCTCTTCAACCACCAGAGCAAGATCGACACACTGATCGTCCCCTACGTAGTGGGTGACTCCTTCACTCCGGTGGCCACCCGGAAGGCGCAGAAATATCCGATCTTCGGCCCACTGCTGAAGGTCGTCGGTTCGCTGTTCATCGACCGCTCCACGCCGGGGGGCGCGCAACAGGCGCTGAACTCGCTGGTCGGTGAACTCCGGGCGGGTAACTCGGTCGCCATCGCGCCGGAGGGACGCGTATCGTCGACGCCCCGGCTGCAGACCTTCAAGAAGGGCGCCTTCCACCTCGCCGCCCAAGCGGGGGTACCGATCGTCCCGATCGTCATCCACAACGCGGGCCGGGCGTTGTGGCGCAATTCGCTCGTCGTCCGGCCGGGGACGATCGACGTCACGGTCCTCGATCCGATCGATACGGCGTCGTGGACGCCGGCGACGCTGGACGACGAGGTCGCCGCTGTTCACCGCCGCTACCTCGACACGCTGGATCGCCGGCCGGGCATCGAACTCCCGGACGCACCCGGAGGGGCGCGCGGTTCACTCGCTCCCCTGCCGTGAACAGGAACCGCGCTACGGCCTAACGGGTCAGCGAGTCCGCTTTGGGCGCATCCGCCGGGCCGGCGGGTGCGGGCTTCGGGTTGCGGAGGAACAGCGCCGAAGCCACCATGCCGATCAGCAGCAGCGCCGCCGGAAGATAGGTGGACTGGCTGAGCGCGGTACTGAACGCCTGCCGCACCGGTTCGGGTACCTGCTCGGTGCCCATTCCCTCGCCCGCGGGTGCGCCGCCGAGGCCCTGGGCGCTCATCCTGGCCGCCACCAGCGCGCTGATCGCCGCACTGCCCAGCACCGAACCCACCTGGCGGGTCGTGTTGTAGATTCCGGCACCGGCACCGGCCTGCGGTATCGGCAGGTTGTGGGTGGCCGTGGTCGCCAGCGGCGCCCAGATGAAGGAGTTGGACAGCCCGGCCACCCCACCCGCGACGACCAACCAGGTGATATTCGCGTGCGGATCCCGCATCACCAGGGCGAACCACGCCACCGAAGCCGAGAACAGCAGGAACCCGATCGTCGGGAACAGCCGTGGCGGGAACCGGCCGTACAACTTGCCGACCACCGGCGCGGCGAATCCGGTGATGATCGCCATCGGCGCCAGCACCAGCGCCGACCGGGTCGGGGTCATCCCGTGCACGGCCTGCAGATAGAAGTAGAGCGGCACCATGACGGCGGTTACCGAGGCACCCATGCTCGCGATCGCCAGATTGGACAGCGAGAAGTTCCGGTCCCGGAACAATCCGAGCGGCACCAGCGGCTCGCCGGTCCCGCGGGCCTGGGTCAGGATGAAAACCGCCAGCACCGCGATACCGGCCACGATCATCAACCAGATCTTCGCCGACCAGTCGTTGGCATTGCCCTCCTGAATCCCGAACACCAGCAGGAACATGCCGATCGCACTCAGCACCACACCAAGCCAGTCGAACTTGTGCTGATGTGTCGGCAGCGCGGGCACCAGCCAGACCGCCAAGACGAAGGCCAGCACCCCGACCGGAACGTTGACGATGAAGATCCACTCCCAGCCGAGGCCGTCCACCAGGACACCGCCGAGGATCGGGCCCACCAGCGTGGCCAAACCCGCCACCGCGCCCCACAACCCCATGGCCGCACCCCGGCCCTCCGGCGGGAAGGTCCGGGTGATGACGGCCATGGTCTGCGGCGTCATCAACGCCGCACCCAGGCCCTGCACCGCCCGCGCGGCGATCAGCGTCTCGATATCGCCGGCCAGCCCGCACCACAGCGAGGCCAGGGTGAATACGACCAGCCCGGCCAGATAGACGTTCTTCGGCCCGAATCGGTCGCCGAGGCGCCCGGTGATGAGCAGCGGCACCGCATAGGTGAGCAGATAGGCGCTGGTCACCCAGATGACCGCGGAGATATCGGCGTGCAGATCGGTCATGATCGCGGGGTTGGCGACGGCCACGATAGTGACATCGAGCAGGATCATGAAGAATCCGACGACCAAGGCTCCCAAGGCCGGCCATGGATTACGTTGAGTGGGCATTGATTCCATTCCTGTCCCGGCGGCGCCGTCGGCGCCGGCCCATGGATCCGTCGCGGTGCGCTATGACGATCGCACCACCCGACCGCCACCGGCCGGCCCTCGCCAGGGCGCGGTGACAGCACATGATTCATGCCGCGATCACTCCGGACATCTGGTACGACACCGCGGGCCGCACCAACATTCCGGGCATATCGGACCGATCGTAACCCGGGCTACAGACCGTGCGCGTCCAGCCAGGTCCGGGCCAGGTCGGCGGGGTCGGCGGCCGCGTCCCGGACCCGCAAGATCAACGCGGCCAGTTCGTCGGTGGTGAGCTCCCCCGCGACGTAGTTCAGCTTCTCGGCCTGCCGCTCGTCGAGCACGCCCTTGCGCACCACCGCGACCGGGTTCTCGGTGCGGATCGCCTCCTCGGAATCGGCCAGGACCGTCAGTCCGTCGATACCGCCCGGCAGGAATTCGGCCGGACCACCCAGCACAGCCACGTGGATCCGCCCATCCAGCAGAGCTCGCCGCAGCTCGGCGAGATCGGTGAACTGCTGAGTGGACGCGAATTCACAGCCCGAGATCCGCGCCGCGACCGCGGGCAGGTCGAGCAGGCCCGGCACCACCGCCGTCCCCGCGACCAGCCTCGGGCACCGGGCGGCCAAATCCGCGACAGAGGCAATCCCCTGCTGTTCGGCGGTAGCGGTGGTGATCAGCACTCGCGGCCCGAAATCGGTGCCGTCCGCAGGATCGGAAACGGCCGTGTCCTGCGGCAGCGACCCGTTCAGCTCCTCGGTGACCGCCTCCACCGTCTCGGCGTCCGCCCCGGTGTTCAACTCCCCGAGCAGCGCCCCGTTGGTGTCCGCGACCACCGCGACGGTTCCCGCCCCCAAGGCCGCCAGCGTCTCCGCGCGGTCCCCCAGCCCGGGCTCCACCCGGACCGAGGCCCCCGTCCGCGCGAGCGCCTGCGCATAGATCTCCGCCAGCACCCGCGACTGCGCCGACTCCTGCGCCCCCACCACCAGCGGATCGGCCGCCTCCCCGGAACCACAGGAAACCGCCAGCACGGCGAACACCGGCACCAGCACCCGACCCACGACACGCATCGACGCCGCCAGCACCATCGCGCGAGACACCCACTTCCGTACCCAGGCCGCGCCCGCCACCCGGGCACCGGACAGCACAAAAAACTACAGCACCCGGCCATTGGTCTCGGCCGGGTGCTGTAGTTGCGGTTACCGCCCGGGTAAGGCGGAACGATCTATCAGGCGACGCCTTCCGCGCGGGCGGCGGCGGCGACCGCGTCGGCGACCGCCGGGGCGACCCTGGGGTCCAGGGGGCTGGGCACGATCTTGTCGACGGCGAGTTCATCGGCGACCACGCCGAGGATCGCGTCGGCGGCGGCGATCTTCATACCTTCGGTGATCCGCCGGGCGCCCGCGTCGAGGGCGCCTTTGAACACACCGGGGAAGGCCAGCACATTGTTGATCTGGTTCGGGAAGTCGCTGCGTCCGGTGGCGACGATGGCGGCGTATTTACGGGCCACCTCCGGATGGATCTCCGGGTCCGGGTTGGACATGGCGAACACGATCGCTTCCGGCGCCATCGAGGCGATGAGCTCTTCGGCGATGGTGCCCGCGGACAGGCCGAGGAACACATCGGCGCCGGTGAGCGCGTCGGCGGCGGAGCCGGTGAGGCCGCGCGGATTGGTCCGCTGGGCCAGATCGGCTTTGACGGCGTTGAGATCGGTGCGGTCGCGGCTGACGATGCCCTTGGAGTCGAGCACCGTCACATCGGCGACACCGGCGGCGAGCAGGATATTCGTGCAGGCGACTCCCGCGGCTCCGGCACCCGAGACCACGACCTTCAGGCCGGCGGTGGGCCGGCCCTGCACCCGGGCCGCGCCGTTGAGCGCCGCGAGCACCACGATGGCGGTGCCGTGCTGATCGTCGTGCATCACCGGGCAGTCCAGCGCCTCGACGACCCGCTTCTCGATTTCGAAGCAGCGCGGGGCGGAGATGTCTTCCAGGTTCACCGCACCGAAGCTGGGCCGCAGGCGCACCAGGGTTTCCACGATCTCGTCGACATCCTTGGTGTCGAGGACGATCGGAATGGAATCCAGCCCGGCGAACTTCTTGAACAGCGCCGATTTGCCTTCCATCACCGGCAGCGAGGCGCGCGGGCCGATATCACCGAGGCCGAGCACCGCGGAACCGTCGCTGACCACGACGACGAGACGGTCGGTCCAGGTGTAGCGCTTGGCGAGGCTCTCGTCCTCGGCGATCGCGCGGCTCACCTGCGCCACTCCCGGGGTGTAGGCGATCGAGAGGTCGCGCTGGGTCTCGAGCGGGGCACTGAGTTCTACCGATAGCTTGCCGCCGAGGTGACCGGCGAAGATCTCCTCATGAGTGATCGCCGCGAGGTCTTCGGCCTCGCTCTTGCTGGCGGTGGCGTTCGGTGTGTCAGTCACAGAGGACACGATTTCACTCCTGCTGGTTGCGGTCGTAACCGGTGGACGGTTACCGCCGGGTATTCGGTGTTATCTGCGTCATATCGAGCTCTTCCCCGCGTGCGCGGGTACCGCGACTTCTCGACCAGGCGGTTTACCGGCGAAGCAATGCACCCGGATGTCCGCGGGACACCTCGCGCCGGGATCGGCGAGGCGCTGACTGCGAGCAACAAGGGGTTCGGGTGGATTTCGGACGGGTTGGTCCGGCAGAACTCGACTGGCGCCCGGCTCCGGCCGCGACGGTGCGTCGCGTGGCGGTGAGCGCCCGATATCCCCGACCCGGCGGTGGCAACGATCGGGAATCCGCAACATTGTGCCAGGTCCGGAGTCGAACGCCAAACCGGCGCCGCGGATCGGGTATCGAACACCACGGGCTCAGCGTAGGACGCGGCCATTACCTTCCCGTAAGCGGAAACTCCCGGCCCGCCCGGACGCGGGGTGAGACAGCTCCGCCGGATACGGGTGCACGAAGTGAAGCCGGGCTACCCCCACCATTGGGTCCAGAGCAGAATCGTCGCGGCGCCGACGATGAGCACGGCGGCGGCGAGCGATGCGGTGCCGCGTTTGCGGTCCGAATAGATCTGCGCCGCAAGGGCGATCACCGCGACCACGATATGCGCGCCGACCGATTCGGCGCCGGGGCCGGGGAACCCCCGGCGGGCGCCGATCAAGGCCGCCCCCACCACGACGCAGGCCAGAACGCACAGACCGGCCGCGACGGTTCCACTGAGTCCGCGTACGACTTTCATGACGCCAGTACCGGGACGCCGGTGGCCCGGCCGGCCAGTTTCTCGAATTGGGCCGGGTCGGTGGTGCGGGCGCCGAGCTCGATGGTTTTGTTCGCGCCGTGATAATCCGAGGAGCCGGTGGTGAGTAAGCCGTATTCACCGGCCAGATCGCGGAGTACCGCCCGATCGCGGTCGTTGTGGTCGGGATGATCGATTTCCAGGCCACCGAGACCCAGTGGTACGAGGGCCGGGATCTCCGCCAGGTCGAGCAGCCGGCCGCGCGCGCGGGCCCGGCCGTGCGCGAGCACGCTCACCCCACCGGCTTCGGTGATCATCTGCACCGCCCGGTGCAAGGGTGTATCGGCCTTCTCCACGTAGTAGGGGCCGTTCGCGGCCAGCAACTGCCCGAACGCCGCCTCGACGCTCGGGACGACACCGGCTTCCACCAGAGCGCGGGCCAGATGCGGGCGGCCCGCCGCCGGGCCGGCCGAGGCGAGCACCGCCTCCGGGTCCACGGGTAACCCGTCCGCGGCCATCTGCTCGGCCATCGCGCGCAGCCGCTGCACCCGCTCACCGCGCAGACGTTCCCGTTCGGCCGCGAAACTGCCGTCGGCGGGGTCGAACAGATAGGCCAGCAGATGCACCGATACCGGCCAGCCGTCGACACCGCGCCCCACACACGACATCTCCATGCCCCGGACCAGCGATAATCCGGCCGGGCGGGCGGCTTCGGCGGCGGCCCAGCCGGCGGTCGTATCGTGATCGGTGATCGCGACCACGTCCAACCCGGCGTCGGCCGCCTTCCGCACCAGCTCGGCCGGAGTGTCGGTGCCGTCGGAAGCGGTGGTGTGGGTATGCAGGTCGATGCGCACGCCGTCCAGTCTGTCAGTGCGCGCCCGGAGAGCTGTTCGCACGGGCGGGCTAGCATCGAGGCGTGCCTTCCCTGCCGCTGCCGTTCCACAGCCCGGGACGGACGCGGCGGCCCCCTTCCGTCCCGCATATCCGGGTGCCCACCGCCCGCGCGGTCGTGGACTGCGCGGTCTATGTGGACGGAAAGCGGCTGCCCGGCCGGTACACGCACACCAGCGCGCTCACCGCCGCGCGCGAGCACGGCGGATTCGTCTGGCTCGGCCTGCACGACCCCGATGCCGCGCAGATGGACGAGATCGCCGGCACGTTCGGCCTGCACGATCTGGCCGTCGAGGACGCGGTGCAGGCACATCAGCGCCCGAAACTGGAACGGTACGACGACACCCTGGTGGTGGTGATGCGCACCGTCACGTACCGGGAACACGAATTGCACAGCGTCAGCGAAATCGTGGAAACGGGCGAACTGCTGATCTTCGTCGCACCGGATTTCGTGATCGCGGTCCGGCACGGCGAACATTCACCGCTGTCGGTGGTGCGGAGCGGTCTGGAAGCCGACCCCGCCCGGTTGCGTCTCGGGCCCGGGTCGGTATTGCACGCGATCGCCGACCATGTGGTCGATTCCTATATCGAGGTCGTGCAATCGGTGGAATTCGATATCGACGCGATGGAGGAGGATATCTTCACCCCGCGTTCTCCGGTCACGGTCGAATCGATATACCAGCTCAAACGGGAAGTGGTGGAACTGCGGCGGGCGGTGAATCCGCTGGCACTCCCCTTGCAGACGCTGGTGCAGCACAAGGATCTACCGCTGGATGACGAGGTCCGCCGCTATCTCCGCGACGTCGCCGACCATCACACCGCGGTCGCCGAACGTATCACCGATTTCGACGAAGCCCTCAGCTCGCTCATCAACGCCGCGCTGGCCAAGATCACGGTCCAGCAGAACACGGATATGCGCAAGATTTCGGCGTGGGTCGCCGTGGCCGCCGTCCCGACCATGATCGCCGGAATCTACGGAATGAATTTCGAGCATATGCCGGAATTGAAAACCACCTGGGGCTACCCGGTCGCACTCCTGGTCATCTTCGGAATCTGCTTCGCCCTCCTCGCCCTGTTCCGCCGCAACAACTGGCTCTGACCGCCGAACACAACGACGCCGGCGTCGAGTGTCACAAGGCCCGTGAAGCTACACATTGCCCCGGAACCGGACCCGACCACGGCGCTGCCGAGTTCAGCGAGCCCATGAGATGAGATGTCCACACAACCCCGGAACCCGAACGCAACCACGGCGGCGCCGAGTCTCCCGAGGCCCTGAGTGGTCCACACAACCCCGAAACCCCAATGCAACCACGGCGGCGCCGAGTCTCCCGAGGCCCTCGCGGGTCTACCTAACCCCCAATCGAATCCGACGGCGGCGGTGCCGGGTCTCACGAGGCCCTCGCGGTCCGCCTAACCACGGAACCGAACGCAACCACGGCGGCGCCGAGTCTTACGAGGCCCTTGGAGGGTTTGGCCCGTCCCGCCAGTAAACGCTCGATGCGAATCGGCGAAGCCGCGACAGTGGGGTGCGGGGACCCGGGGCCAAAGGGGCCCA